>NZ_CP007212.1:2229252-2547716 GCF_001411805.1 Burkholderia plantarii
TTGCCGTTGGCCAGCACGATCAGGTCGTCGGCGCGGCCGAGGATGTAGAGGAAGCCGTCCTCGTCGATGCGCGCGAGGTCGCCGGTCCTCACCTCGCCCGTCGGCAGGAAGATCTTTTCGCTCGCGCCCGGCGCGCTGTAGAGATAGCGCGTGTTCACCGGCTGCTCGGCGCCCACCACCAGCACGCCGTGCTCGTCGATGCGCGCGCGCTTGCCGGGCAGGAGGCGCCCGACGCTGCCGGTGCGCGCATGGCCCGGATGGTTCTTGCTGACGATGCAGGTCTCGTTCATGCCGTAGCCCTCGAAGATCGGCACGCCGGCTTCCTCGAAGAAGCGCAGCGTCTCCGGGTTCGCGGGCGCCGAGCCGGTCCACAGGTAGCGGATCCGGCCGCCGAGCAGCGCGTCGATGCGCAGGCGCCGCGCGGCCAGGTCCGTGTCGCCGGCCGGCGTGAGCCGCTCGATGCGCTTTTTCACGCCGTCGTAGAAGCCGGGCACGCCCATCACCACGGTGGGCGGCTGCTGGCGCGCGATCTCGAGCGCGTACTCGAAGCGCGTGACGGTGGTGTCGTGCCCGAACACGAGCGCCGAGTAGATCCAGTAGCGCTGCTGCAGCAGCGACAGCGGCAGGAACACCAGCACGTCGTCGTCGGGGCCGTGCGCGTAGATCTGCTGGACCGCCGCGAGCGAGGCGTCGATGCTGCCGGCGCGCGCGGCCAGCCCCTTCGGCTCGCCCGAGCTGCCCGAGGTGAACTTGATGGTGGTGACGTCGTCGTCGGCATAGACGGCCGTGTCGAACGCCGGCGCGACCGGATCGACCTCGCGGCCGTCGCCGGCCTCCGCCACGGCGGCCTCGACCAGCTCGCGCAGGTCGTGGACGCCGCGCACGGCGAACGGCGCGACGCCGTCGGCCAGGATCGCGTCGAGCGCATAGCGTTCGACCAGCTCGCGGTTGGCCTCGAACTTGCCGAACTCGAAGCCGGCCGTCACGTAGCCGGCCTTCAGCGCGGCCAGGTCGAGCAGCACCCAGGCCAGCCCGTTGCGCGCGACGATGCCGATCCGCGCGCCGCGCTTCAGGCCCGCCTCGCGCAGGCGCAGCGCGAGCCGCGCGGCCAGCGCGTCGAGCTGCGCGTGCGTGAGCTCGATGCGGCCGCCCTGCTGGAAGAACGTCACGCGCCGCGTGTCGTGCTTGCCGCCGTTCGCGGCCACCGCGTTGATCACCGATGGCGGGCGAGTCATCAGACCGAGCCCTCCGTGAGCGTGGCCGCGCGCGCCACCGCCGGCTCGGGCAGGCGGTCGGCGGCGAGGTTGCGGTAGGTGCCGGCCACGAAGCCCTGGATCGTCAGCCGCTTCGCGTCGGGCGTCATCAGGTAGTTGGCGAGCGCCGTGTAGAGCGCCTCGAGCCAGAGCGTGCGGCGCCGGATGCGCAGCATGTCCTCGGTGCCGTACTCGGCGCCGTCGGCACGCACCACGCGCACGTCGTAGAAGCCGCGATAGCGGCGCCCCGCGATGTTCAGCGGCGGGCGCGACATGTCAGGCCCCGGCACGCGGATCGAGAACTTCACGCGCGCGCGGTTGTGCGCGGCGCGGTGCATGTCCGAATGCGCCGAGATGTCGGGCACGAGCGGCGGGTAGTACCAGTGGCGCGACTGGCGCACCAGCGGCCGGTCGAGATTGCCGGGGATGAAGTGCCAGCGGTTGAACTGCATGCGCTTTTGCACCGAGCTCGCGATCGCCGTGCTCTCGGCGTCGCCGTAGCGCTCGATCGTGCGGTGCGAGACGTAGGCCGTGAAGAAGCTGGCCGGCGTGAGCGCGTGGATCGTGTCGATCAGCGTGGGCTCGTCGTAGGTGACGAGCTGGCCGATGTCGCGCAGCGAGCTCGACATGCCGTAGTCCGAGCGCGTGGCCAGCACCGCCGAGGCCACCGTCTTCTCGATCAGGTATTCGGTCCAGCTGGTGACGGCCGCGCTGCCCGCGTCGCAGCCGATGCCGGCCACGTCGCGCGCGATCGCCGCGTTGGCGAGCAGCGCCATCGCCACGTACTCGGGCGGCTGGAATTCGCCGTGCGGCGAGACCAGGCCGCGGAAGTCGTCGCCGAACTCGCGATACCACTGGTCGGCGGCCTCGGTCGAGGCGGTCGAATCGAGAATTCGCTCGGTCTTCTGGAAGTTCAGGCCGTAGATCCAGCGATAGCGCAGCCACGGCTTGCCGATCGCGCACAGCGTCTGCTCGCGGATCAGCGCGGCGCGCTCGAACAGGTCGAGCTCGGCCGGCACCGTCACTTCGCAGCCCGCCTTGGTATAGCTGTCCGACAGCTGGTTCAGGCGCCCCACCACGTCGCGCGCGCTCAGCATCGCGCCGTTGAATTCCTCGAAGCGCACCGAGCGGCCCGACAGGAACAGCGCGTGGAGCGCCGCCACCACCAGCCGTTCGTCGTCGCTCCAGTCGGCGTAGTCGCGCTTTCGCAGCGCGCTCAGGAAGCCGCCGCCGCTCTTGCTGTCGATCAGGTTCACGTAGCGGTCGATCAGCGCGAAGAAGCGGTCGCCGACGTAGAAGCAGACCGATTCGACGTGCTCGACGTGGTCGATCACCTCGTCGAGCACGCGCGGCAGCTGCCCCTCGGCGTGGACGCGATCGAGCGCGGCGCGCACTTCCTTCATGCTCTCGCGCTCGACGGCACGCCATGCCTCGGCCTCGGCCTCGATCGCGGCCAGCACGGCCGCGCCGGCGTCGACGAAGCCGAGCTCGACCCAGCTGTCCGCCTCGTCGTAGGCGATCTTCGGCTCGGCCGCCGGACGGATGTGCAGGCGGCCCAGCGAGTTGGCGTAGAGCAGCAGCGTGGTGTCGGCCGGCGTCGGCGCGCTCGCCTGGACGCGCAGCTCGGGGTGCCGTTCGAGCACCGCCAGCGCCGCGCGCTCCTGGACACCGAGCGCGAGGCGCGCCTGGTCGAGCGGATAGATGCCGCCGTGCGTCGCGGCGGACACCGCGACGTCGTAGGCGGTGCGGCCCGCATACGATTCGCCACGCAGGTACTCGGTCATGTCGAAACCGTACAGGCTGTGCGATGCGTGGTCTTGCGTCGGCGTGTGTGCTCTGGGGTCCATCATCCCTACCTCTCTTCGGCCAAAGAAACGTGATCGGATGGCGGGCGCGTCGCGGCTCGCGACGGGCACCCGCCAGGTGCTGGGTTCGTATCGACTGGATGAAACGCGGCGCCCGACGCGCGGAAGTGACGGGCTTGCCGCCGGTGGCCGTCGCGCGATCGCCGATAGCTGATTTCAGCGTTTGCTACGTGGCGTGACAACTACCAAACTTCGGAGTCCGATTCATTGTTATGGCGGCGCGCCGCGCGAAAACGTGATGTCCCGGCCCGGCGGCGGCGCCAGGGCACGCGGGTTCAGCTCAGCAGGCCGAGCATCGCGGCACGCACCACCGCGGAGGTCTTGTTGACCGTCTTGAGCTTCGCGACGGCGTTCTTCACGTGGAAATTGACGGTATCGACCGAGATGCGCAGGATCGTCGAGATCTCGCCCGAGGTCTTGCCGTCGGCCGCCCACTTCAGCACCTCGACCTCGCGATCGGTCAGGCCGCGCTCGGTGTCGGGCATCAGCTTGGGCATCAGCACGCGCGTCATCGCCAGATGCGTGGTGCTGACCAGCCAGCGCATCCGGAATTCGTTGTGCTCGAGTTCGACCGGCGTGACCGGGCCTTCCGAACGCGCCAGCGTCAGCATGCCCGACACCCCGCAACTGTCGAACGTGGACTGCGACCAGCCATGACGCAGGCCGTGTGCCTGCGCGTCGCGCCACAGCTCGGGCGTGCGGGAAAAGAACGCGTCGGTCCAGACCACCGGCGTCTGGAAGCGGCGCATGTGCTTCATGGTCGGATCGATGTCGATGTAGCCCGCCTCCATGTAGCGCTGCTTCCAGGCCTCGGGATAGTTGCTGAGCAAGTAGATTTTCGGCCGCGATACCGGCCATGGGATCCGCAAGCCGTATGCGCAGAATTCGTAACCGAGGTGATTCGCCGCGTCCTCGATCAATATCGAAATCTCTCGTTCCGAACTCGCGCCCTCGAGTCCGGACAAGAGTTCCCCAGCCCAATCGTACATTTCGCCTCCTCGTGGAATGTCCGTGCCGGCCGCCACGTACCGCGGACAATGCCCGAGGCGTCGGTCAACCAGGTTGGGCGATTCCGCGTGCCGCGTCAGTCCGGCTATTTTGATACGGAAGAGTGCACCGCCGATCGATGCCGATCGTCGGCGCGCAAGCGCAATTGCGTGATATTGACGACGCCCTCTCTCATGAGCGTCATGGTGACTCCTGCCCTCTTCGAATATCGGAAGGTATATTGTGGGTTGTACAGCGGAGGAATTTCCAAGCGATTGAATTGCTGATTTAGCGGAATTCGCGTCAGCGCCGTCACATTGAACGCGAGCGCACTGATTGCTTCAAATTACTTTTTCGCAGCGTTCACATGAATGGCCAGCATACAGATGTTTTACAGTCATCACATAACAGTTTTCCGAAAATAACAACGCAATTTTCCTCAGCATTTCTTTGCCCTTTCCCGGGGGGCCGGCACGCCCCGATCGCCGCCCCGGCGAATCGGCGCCGCCGGCCGGGGCCGGCAATGTCGGCGGGCATCCGCGGCGCCCGCGGGCAGGCCACGCAATTAAACAGCCGCTCACCAATGCAGGAAACTCCCGTGGTATCGGTTTCAGGGTAAATACTCATACGTTTGCATGCTCAGGAATGCAGCGCAAACGATAGCGCCGCAAACGACAAAAACCGCTACCACGCGTCGGTTTTGCCGATGCCGGGTATCGTGTGACGGGTGGTTTGTGCCTTTTCCGGAGCGTGCCGGCCGCACGGTTTTCCAATTGATAGCCGGGCCGGACTCCGGTAACGCCAGGGCACTCATGTCGTTTGCCTGAATGATTATAGGGCGAGTGCTCGCATGCCATACCTACCATAAATGGCGGGTTCCAAATTGCCACGCAGATCGTACAGTGTCGTATTCGCTTGGGTCAATAACCGGAAATGTGATATTCGGCATACAAGCACGAGGGACGGGCGGGCGCACCACATAATCATGTCAATATGGTCAGGCCGCACTGTGGAGTCGGTCGCGCGCACAACCAGCCATGCCGATTTTCATTGCATTTTCCTCCCATTCAATCACGAATAACATTCAATCCATTTTCCATTATTTGCAATGGCCTTATTTATCGATTGACGAATATCACGTCGCGGCGGACGCGCTCGGGCCGGACCCGGCGATCGAGAGGCGACCCGCGCCGGCGCCTCTCGATCGCCGGCTGATCGACGGGGTGGTACGCGTCGTCGCCGCGCCGCTCGCCGGGTGCCTCGCTGACAGCCGGTCCGCGCCCGGTGCGCCTCGATGGCGGCGCGCCCCTCGCGGCGCGGCGCGCATGGCCGCCATGCCCGGCAGGCGCGGCGAACCGGCCGCACGCCCTGCCGCGCCGGCCTCGCGCCCTCGTCTTGCGGCCGGCGGCGATCGCGCCGGCCGCGCGCGACGCGTCGGGATCGGCGAAATCTGGGCACAATGCCGGGGAAGCCGCGGCCGCGCCGGCATCGCGTCATGCCCGCACGCTCGCGGTCCGGCCGACTGCCGTCGACCGATCGCCACCTTTTCCCGACTCCGATTCCCCGATGAAACGCTACCCACGATTCGTGCCCGCCGCCGCTGCCTGCCTCCTGACGGCCTCGCTGGCGCTGTCCGGCGCCGCCAGCGCGCAAGGCGCGTCCGACGCCGCTGCGCCGGACGGCCCGGCCTACGGCCCCGAGCTGCAAGGCTTCGACTACCCGTGGCCGGTGTCGCGCTTCACCTTCCATTCGCAACGGCAGGCGCTGCAGATGGCCTACCTCGACATCGCCCCCGACCCGGCCGCCGCGAACGGCAGGACGGCCGTGCTGCTGCACGGCAAGAACTATTGCTCGGCCACCTGGGCGCCCACCGCGCGCGTGCTGTCGAAGGCCGGCTACCGCGTGATCGCGGTGGACCAGATCGGCTTCTGCAAGTCGAGCAAGCCCGAGCGCTACCAGTTCACGTTCCAGCAGCTCGCGCGCAACACCAACGACCTGCTGCACTCGCTCGGCATCGAGCACGCCATCATCATCGGCCACTCCACGGGCGGCATGCTCGGCATCCGCTACGCGCTGCAATATCCGCACGAGACCGACCGGCTGGTGCTGGTCGATCCGATCGGCCTGGAGGACTGGCGCGCCAAGGGCGTGCCGCCGGTGTCGGTCGACCAGTGGTACGAGCGCGAGCTCGGCACCAGCGCCGAGCGGATCCGCAACTACGAGCGCAGCACGTATTTCGCGGGCCAGTGGCGCGCCGATTACGAGCCGGCCGTGCAGATGCTGGCGGGCATGTATCGCGGCCCGGGCCGCGAGCAGGTGGCATGGGATTCCGCGCTGCTCTACGACATGATCCTGACGCAGCCGGTGGTCTACGAGCTGCCGCAGCTGAAGGTGCCGACGCTGCTGATGATCGGCGACAAGGACACCACGGCGATCGGCAAGGAATACGCGCCCGCCGCGATCCGCCCGACGCTCGGCAACTACCGCCAGCTCGCGCGCGCCACGGCCGCGGCGATCCCGGACGTGACGCTCGTCGAGTTCCCGGACGCCGGCCACGCCCCGCAGATGCAGGACCCGGACCGCTTCCACGCGGCGCTGCTGCAAGGCCTGAACGCGAAGCGCGGCGCGCCGTGAGCGCGATGCCCGGGGCAGTTCCAGGGGTTTTGGTGACATCGCGGCGGCGCTCCGATCGCGCATGCCGTCAACGCAAGGAAAACCGGGACGTCGTTGCCGATCCGTCCCGGTTGTCGCGTTGCCGTGTGGTGGCGGCCGGCATGAGCATGAGGCGCCCGGTGCCTCACGTCGCGGCTCGCCCGCGCGTCGGAAGTCGATCCGCGCGGAGAGCAGCACCGTGCGCGGCGCCGCGTCCATCGGGCAGGTGTGCCGCATGACCCGGTAACGCTTGCCGACCACGTTCTCGAGGTTGGCGCGCAACACCACGCGCTTGCCGGCGATCCGCGTGCGATAGCGCGGCCCCGCGTCGTAGCGGGTCCGCGACGGCAGGTGCAGCGTGTTGGCCGCGTCGTAGTTCTCGGCGCCGGTCACGATCACGCGCCCGTTCACGCCCGGGCCCGGCACCCACGGCAGGTCCCGGTCGGCGCCGAGGTTGAACGCGTATTCCGGAATCCCGGCCGGCTGGTCGCCGCCGGTCGCGCCGCCCGCGGTGCCCTGCAGCTTCGCGTCGCGGAACGTCGCGCTCGCCATCAGGCGCAGCCCGGGCACCACCTCGCCGCAGGCGTTCGGTTCCAGCCCGAGCACGCGCGTGGTGCCGCTCGGGCGGTAGACGTGGTCGGCCCCCGGTCACGCCGTTCGGCCGCGAGGTCTGGCACACCGCGGCCGAGGTCATCACGCGGCCCCAGTCCACCTTCACGCGCGCTTCGTACCGGTTCGACTGATACGGCTCGAACACCTGGCCGCCGCTGACGGCCGTCATCGGCGCGGTCGGCCCCTGCGCGAGGCCCGAGGTGAAGTTGCCGGACCCCGACACGTTCGAGAGCGGCTTGACCACGATACCGGCCAGCGGCGAGATGCCCTGCTTGTCGTAGGCGCTGGTCCGCGCGCCGGTGGTGGGCGAACAGGCGTCGACGGCGAGGGCCTGCGAACGGAACTCGCCGGGGTTCTCGGCGACGTGGCAGAAGTCGAACGACCAGCGCGGCTTGCGGCCGCGACAGCCGATGCCGACCGAGCCGTTGCCCTGCAGCGGGTTGCCGTGCGCGATCGAGGCCCGGCCGTCCTTGAACGGGCCGTTGACGCGAATCCCCCACTGGTCCTCGTCGCCGAGGCGCCGGCCGACGTCGGCCTCCACGCCGAACTGCGCGCGCGACTGGCAGGTGGCCGTCAGCCGCGTGAGCGGCTTGTCGTCGGCGTGCTTCGGCACGATGTCGATCGCGCCGCCGATGCTGCCGGACGGCCCCACGCCACAGATCAGCGCACGCGGACCTTGCAGCCCGTCGACCGGTTCGAGCAGGTTCACCGGCATGTGGCTCGGCGACACCATCCCGTGCAGGCCGTTGCGCGCGACGCCGGCCGCCGCTCCGGGGAAGCCGCGGATCCGGAACGTTTCCTGGAAGCCGCCGGCCGTGCTCGGCGTGCGCGCCGAGGCTTCGCTGGTCACCACGCCGGACAGCGTGCGCGCCTGCGTGTCCGCCATGAACCGTTCAATCGGGCGTGCCGGTGGCGGCGGCGGCCGTGACGGCCCGCCCTGGCGGACGGAGCGCGCCGCTAGCCGATCGGCGGCGTGTCGAGGCTGCCCGCTGTCAGTTCCGCCATCACCGACCAGTCGCGGTCGCCAAGGCCCGCCGCCACCGTCTCGGCCATCCGCGCATGAACGGCCGCCAGCATCGGCAGCGCGCGGCCGGCCGCGTCGGCCGCTTCCGAGGCGAGCCGCAGGTCCTTCAGCCCGAGCGAGGCCTTGAAACCGGGCTCGTAGCGCCGCGCCGCGATGTTGGCCGAATAGACCTGGTAGGAGCGGCTGCCGAACAGCGTGCCGAGGATCAGCTCGAAGAAGCGCTCGCGCGGCAGGCCGTTCGCGTCGGTCAGCACCACGGCCTCGGCCATCGCCTCGATCGCCATCGTGATCATCATGTTGCAGGCGATCTTGGCCGCGTTCGCGGTGGGCGCGTCGGCGCCCATGTCCCAGATGCGTGCGCCGATCACCTCGAGCAGCGGCCGCACCGCCTCGACCGCCTCGGGCCGCCCGCCCGCCAGCACGTTCAGCTCGCCGCGCGCCGCCACGTCGGGCCGCCCGAGCACCGGCGCCGACACGTAGCCGATCCCGGCCGCCTCGTGCCATCCGGCCAGTTCGCGCGCGAACGCCACCGAGATCGTCGAACTGACCACATGGACGAGCCCCGGCCGCGCGGCGGCCAGCACCTCGGGTACGAGGACGTTCTGGCGGATCGCCTCGTCGTCCGGGAGCATGGTCAGCACGGCGTCGCCGCCGAACGCGCCGGCCGGCGTGGCCACGCGCGTCACCCCCTCCACCTCGCCGCCCGAGCGGTTCCAGGCCGTCACCTCATGGCCCGCGTGCGCCAGATTGCGCGCCATCGCGCGGCCCATCGCACCCAGACCGATCACGCCGATCCTCATCGCACACCTCCTTGTGCATTGACGTTCCCGGCATCGACCGCTGCCGCTTCGTCCACCTCTCCCGTGGCGCCGGCCCCTTCCGTGCGCCGCACGAGCCACGCCAGCACCACCGCGAGCGCGGCGTCCGAGTTCCGCTCGTAGATCAGCCCGTGCCCGTTGCCGCGCACGCCGTGATCGGGCAGATGCAGCAGTTCGGTGGACGCCCCGCAGCCGTCGAGAAACGCGGCGGTGGGCGGACTCGCGGCGGCGAACGCCGACGCCTCGGCGGTGACGATCAGGATCGGCAGCCCCGCCAGCGAGGGCAGCCGGAAATCGCCCGGCCGCGCCGCGCGCAGTTGCCCGGGATCGCTCACCGGCGGCTCGAAGCGCAGCGGCGCGGCGGCCGGCCCCCAGCGCAGCGGGCCGATGTTCGGGATGGTCGCGAACGGCGGCCCCATCGGCTCGATCGCCGCGATCGCCTTGACGAGGCCGGGGCAGCGGTCCGCCACCAGCCAGCCGTCCGGCCCCGACGCCGAATGCGTGACCAGGATCGCGGGGCCGATGCGCGCGAGCAGCGCCGCGGTGCGATCGGCGTCCATCGTCTGCGAGGCCTCGAGATCGGCCGGCAGCGGCCCGTAGCCGGCGATGAAGGCGTCCATCGCGGCTGCGTCGTCGGCCGCGAACGGCCATTGCGTGTGGCGCGCGTCGTCGCCGGGAAAATAGATCTCGCGGCCGCCCTCGTACGAGAACGGCGGCCCCATGGCCCCAAGCGCGTCGACGTGGTACGGCGAGCGGCCGTGCCCGGGCCGGTCCACCACGAACACCGCGTAGCCGGCCTCCACCAGGCGCTGCGCCCAGCCGGGCCGGCCGTCCGGCGTGTCGAACCACTCGGTGCCCTGGAAGCCGCCGCCATGCATCAACACGATCGGCCATTCGCGCGTGACCGTCGGCGGCGCCTCCCACTCGACGTACATCGGCCCGCGTTGCACGGTGCGTCCGCCGGCCTCGACGCGCTCGCCCGGCATCCAGAAATGGCCGCGCCGGACGGTACGGGCCGGCACCGCCGCCCAGGGCGTGAATCGATCGTTCATGCAAGGTCCTCCGCGAGCGGCGCCGCGCGCGAGCGGCGCGGCGCGAGATCGGTGAAATTCGGCAGATCGGCCATCACCGCCGCCGTCCCGGGCGAGGCGAGCGCGGTCCGCAGCGCCGCCTCGTCACGGAAACGGCATTCGCAGATCGCCAGCGTGCCGTCCCGCGCCAGCGCCGGGAAGAACGCCGCGACGCCGAGCAGGCCGTGGGGCCGCCAGTGCCGCATCACGAGCGGCAAATGATGATCGACGTAGTAGGCGCGGTCGAAACGCGCGCCGGCCTCGCCGTGATAGGTCACGTGGATCGTGACGGCGGCGTCGTGCGCCATGGCGGGAGAGGTCTCCATCACGCGCCGAAGCCTCCGTCGATGGTATGCATCGCCCCCGTGATGCCACGCGCCGGCGGCGAGGCCAGATAGCCGACCAGGCTCGCCACCTCGTGCGCCGTGCCGTGGCGGCGGATCGCCATCTGGTCGTGCATCTGCCCGGCGAGCGGCCCGTCGGCGGGATTCATGTCGGTATCGGTCGGGCCGGGCTGCACCACGTTGACGGTGATGCCGCGCGCGCCGAAATCGCGCGCGAGGCCGCGCGCCATGCCCTGCAGCGCCGACTTGCTCATGCCGTAGGCGGTGATCCCCTCGAACGGCATGACGTCGCCGTGGACCGAGCCGATCGCGATGATGCGCCCGCCGTCGGGCATGCGCCGCGCCGCCTCCACGCAGGCGTGATAGGCGCCGCGCAGGTTCACGTCGATCAGGCGATCCACCGCGTCGGCGTCGAGCGTGAGCGGATCGCCGCTCAGCAGCAGCCCCGCGTTGTAGACGAACACGTCGAGCGGGCCGGCCTCGCGCACCGTCGCGAGCAATGCGTCGCGATCGGCCGCGTCGGCGCGCAGCGCCCGCGCGCCGGTGCTCGCGGCCAGCGCCTCGGCCGCCTCCCGCGAGCCCGCATAGCTGAACGACACGGTCGCGCCCGCTGCCGCGAACCAGGTCACGATCGCCGCGCCGATGCCGCGGCTGCCACCCACCACCATCACCGTCTTGCCGCGCCAGGCGGCATCGTCTTTCGATTCGTCTTTCGATGTCACGTCGAACTCCTTGAATTAAATTAGCGATCACTATAAATTTCATGGCTACGACATGGCAAGGAATTTTTGTAGTGGTCACTAATTTAAATGACAAGGCACGCCCCGGGCGTGGACGGCCGCGCGGATTCGACCCCGAGGCGGCACTGGTGGTCGGCCAGCGCATGTTCCATGAGGCCGGCTACGAAGCGGTGGGCCTCAGCGCGCTGACCGATGCGCTCGGCATCAAGCCGCCGAGCTTCTACACGGCGTTCGGCAGCAAGGCCGCGTTCTTCCGGCGCGTGCTGGAGCGCTACGCGCGCACCGAGCTGACGCTGGCCGAGATCCTGCGGCCCGGCCGGCCGCCCGCCGAGGCGCTGGCGGACCTGATCGGGCGCGCGGCATGCACCTACGCGCGCGATCCCGAGCGCACCGGCTGCCTCGTGCTGGAAGCCGCGCGAGGCGGAGAGACGAGCGAGAGTGCCGCACTCGCACGCGAGGTCGCCGAATCACGGCGCGCGCAGGTCCGCGCGTTCGTCGAGGCGACGCATCCGGCGTTGGCAGGTGTCGCGACCGACTATGTCTCGGTCGTGATGTCGGGGCTGTCGGGCTGTGCGCGCGAAGGGATGGATGAGGCCCGGCTCGGTGCGGTTGCGCGGGCGGCCGCGGAGGGTTTGTATCGGTTGCTGGCGTAATGGTGCGGCCGCAACGCGGGGTGGGTCGGGAGCGGCGTCGCCGGGCCGTCGCGACGGGATGCCGTTGCGACTGTCGGTTGGCGCGGTAGCGGTTTGATTCGGGCCGGCTCGCGGCTGCGGCGAACGCGCGACGGGATCGCCGCGCTAGCGTTGCGGTGCCCGCGCCCGGGGCGCTCGCGGTCGCCGCGGTTTCGCTGCGACGGGCCGCCTCGCTTGCGCGTCCTGCGCGTCCTGCGCTTCCTGTTTCAACCAGTCGCGCAGCGTGGCCAGGCCCTCCGCCTGCCGGCCGCGCAGCGTGCAAAACGCAAACGCGCCGCCGCAGGCCACGAAGCCGAGCGGCGCGACGAGCCGGCCGCCCACGATCTCGCGTTCCACCAGCAGCGCCGGCGCCACGGCCACGCCGAGCCGCGCGGCGGCCGCCTCCAGCATCAGCGACAGATGATCGAACTGGCGCCCGCCGTCGAAGCCGGTCGCATCGAGCCCCTGCGCCGCGGCCCACTCGCGCCACGCCTGCGGATGCGAGCGCGTGTGCAGCAGCGCCTGCCCCACCAGCCGGCGCGGTGCATCGAGGCGATGCGGCCAGTCCGGCGCGCACACCGGACCGATCCGCTCCTCCAGCAGCGCCGTCACCTCGAATTGGCGCGGCCAGTCGCGACCGCTGACGATCAACGCGTCCACCGCCTGCGATTGCAGGTCCGCGAGCGCCGCGCTCGTCTGCAGGCGCACGCGGATCGCCGGATACGCAGCCTCGAAGCGCTCGAAGCGCGGAATCAGCCAGTTCGCGAGGAAGCTGCCGGGCGCGCCGAGCACGATTTCGGCGAACGCGGCGCGTCCGGCGATCTCCGCGCAGCGGCTTTCGAGCGTGCCGAGCGCATGACCGGCCGCGTCATGCAGGCTCTCGCCCGCCGCGGTCAGCCGCACGCCGGCCGCGTGGCGCACGAACAGCCGTTTGCCGAACCAGTCCTCGAGCACGCGGATCTGGTGGCTGACGGCGCCGTGCGTCACGCACAGTTCGTCGGCCGCCGCGGAAAAGCTCGACCGGCGGGCGGCCACATCGAAGACACGCAGGGCATTGAGCGGAGGCAGGCGGCGCATGATCGGGGACGGAGCTTGGAGCGGACATCAGGGACGTGAATTTTTCTAACGGCATTCTGCGAGAAATCCTAGCTATTGAAAAGGCTGTCAGTTCCATAGACTGCAAAACCATTCAATAGCCACTGCTGCCCTGAAGGAATCTCCGATGATGTCGACCCGCCTCGCCCCGCTGCTTCCGTTCGTCGTCGTCGCGCTGACCATGTGGGCGACGCCGGGGCCGAACAACATGATGCTGATGTACTCGGGCGCCCGTTTCGGCCTCGCGCGAACGCTGCCGCAACTGCTCGGCATCCTGACCGGCACGCTGCTGCTGAGCGCGATCGGCATCCTGGCGCTCGCGCCCGTCATCGACGCATGGCCGCGCGGCGTGCTGCTGCTGAAGCTGGCAGGCACGGTGTGGCTGCTGCGAATCGGCTGGCGGATGGCGCGCGCGAGCCTCGGCACCGGCCCTTCGGACGATACGCGGCCGATGCGCTTCATGGCCGCCTTGCTGTTCCAGTTCGCCAACCCGAAAGCCGTGACCGCCACCATCGCGCTCGCCTCGCTGGTGCTGGTGCCGGCACGCAGCCACCCGTGGCTGCCGGCGGCCGTGTTGCTGCTGGTGCCGCCGTTGTGCCTGCTCGCCAACGGCCCATGGGCGCTTGCGGGACGCAGCCTGCGCGGCGTCCTGTCGACGCCGCTGCGCTGGCGGCTCTATGCGATCACTACCGGCGCGGTGACGGCGGGTTGCACCGTGTTTCTGTGGACCTGAGCGGCGGGCGGCGCCGGGTGGACCATGCGGGCGGGATTGGCCGCCTGTGGTTTGCCGCCTGGTTTGCCGCCTGCTCCGGCGCGATTCACCATGCACCAGACCACGGCCTGACTGGATCGCCTCCACGCATCGAATCGGCATGACGCCGGCCCGATCTGTCGAGCGGGTGCCCCGCTTGCCGCCGCCCGCCAAACCGCCCGCCAAACATCAGGCCGCCGCTTCGCCCTCACGCGCACGCAGTGCCGACTCGCGGCGCCGCAAGCGCGCCGCCACCACGCACGACACCACCGCAAGGACGGCCCCCGCGAGAAATCCCCCGCCATAACCCAGGTTCGCCGTCAGCGTCAGCATCATCGACGAAGCGATCATCTCGCCGAGATCACGCGTGCTCTGCACCGCGGTGACGTCGGTACCGGCCTGATCGCCATGGCCGGCAAAGCTCATGCCGGCGGTCATGATCGCCACCGACGTGATGCCCGTGGCGAGCGAACCGAGCAAGGTGCAGGCCCAGGCCAGATGCACCGTGGCCGGCAGCCAGCCGCCGGCCTGCGCGCCCCACAGCAGCGCGCCCACCCCGGCCAGGCTGACGCCGACCATGAACGCGCGCCATTGCCCCAGACCTCGGACCAGCCACGCGCCGCCGCCGCAGCCGAGCACGACCGTCACCACGCCGCCCGCCATGCCCAGTCGGCCGATCGCATCGAGCGACCAGCCGGCGTCGTTCAGAAACAGCTTCGAGAGCCCGAAGCCGGATACCGCCGTCATTGCCGACAGCAGCGCGAGCAGCAGCAACGACAACGAGAATGGACGCTTCGCGAAACGCAGCAGGCTGGCATGAGACCTTTCCCCATCGGGCAGCCTGGCGGTGCCGCCCGGCAGCAGGCCGATCACGCATGCGAGGCTAGCGAGCGGCACGCAGGCCAGCAGCAGGAACGCGACGCGTTGCCCCACCATCCCGCTCAGGATCAGCGTGCCGGCGCCTCCGGCGAAAAAGCCGACCATCACTCCCCCCACCTGGATCGCGTTGATCCTGGCCAGCGCGGCACCGCGAAAATGCTCGGCCGCCATGCCGTCGTTCGCGATGTCCTGGGTCGCGCTGGCGAGCGAGGCGAGCGCCAGCAGTCCCACCGCGAGCCCCGCGGTCGCGACCGACATCTGCACCCAGGCCAGGCCGAGCAGGCACAGCACGACGAGGATCTGCATCGGCAGCAGCCAGCTGCGACGCGGCCCGATGCGCGCCGACCAGTGATTGTCGACGAACGGCGCCCACAGAAACTTGACGACCCAGGGCAAGCCGACGAGCGGCAGGAACGCGAGCGCATGGAGCGGCGCCCCGTCATGCCGCAGCAGGGTTGGCATCGCATCCATCGCGATGCCGATGGGGATGCCTTGCGACAGGTACAGCACGGTGATGGTGATCACCAGACGACGATGAGGATAAAGATCGCGCACCGCGGCCTCCGGTTGCCTGAAAGTGAGTGAGGGATGCCGGTCATCGCCCGGCGGCGCGCACCGGCGCGTCGCCGGGCGGCCATATGGCCAGCGCCAGCAGCAAACCGCCGCCGCCCGCGAGCACGGCGTCGACGTTCCAGAAATAGGGATGGCCCGTGTCGCGCACCGTGATGAACAGGTGCAGGAGACCGGCAAGCAGATAGGCGGCCCCGGCGGCTGCGCTCAGGCAGCGTCCGACCGGCAGCCGGCGCGGCGCGAGCCACGCGCACGCCACGCTGCCGCCCCAGAGGTACCAGGGCAGGCGCTGCAGGAAAGCGTCGTCGCGCGCGCCGGCCGGCAACAGGCGGCCGGCCAGCAGCGATAATCCGGCCGCCAGCACGAGGCCGCCGCACACCCCGGTGACCGATGCGGCGAGCCCGCGCGCGCGCCAGCCGCCCGAGCGGCCCTGCCGCCGCCGAGCGCGCAGATACAGCCCGCTCACGCAAAGCCCGCAGGCACCGATCGCCGTCAGGAAATGCAGCGCCCGCAGTTCGCCGGCGATGCGCGGCACCCAGCCGTACCGCGCGAAATGCAGCGGCTGCATCGCAACGAACGCGCGCAGCCAGAAGCCGCGCCCGCGCACGGTGCGCCGGGCCAGCGGGAAGCCATCGGCCGCGCGATACAGGTGTCGCTCGAACAGCGCGGTGCTCGCCAGGCCCGAAGTGATGCCGGCGATCTCGACACTGGCCGCCGCGTCGCCCCAGTGATGCAGCGTCACGATTTCAGGGCGAAAACCGGGCGAGCGCCGCGCATCGAGCCGCAGGATCGATTCGACGTCCGGTGGGTGCTGCCAGACAACCTGCATGGCGGCCGGTGGCGGCGGCCCCGTCAGTTCGGCGAACGCCTGTTTCGGATGACCGGGATACGCGGCGGAGGCGAGCGCCACGATGCCGAGCGCCCCCAGGCCCGAGAAGGCGCCCGTGAAACCGAACAGGACGAGCCACGGCAAACTCCACAGGCCGACGAACGCGTGCAGGTCGAACAGCAGGAGATGCCGCCCGCGGTCGTAGCGGATTCTGGCCGCGCCGGGCCAGCGCCGTCGATGCACGACGATCCCCGCGATCACGAGCAGCAACAGCACGATGCCCCACAGGCTGACGACAATGCGGCCCGGGAAACCCGCGAACAATGTCTTGTGCAGCGTGACGAGCCACTGCCCGCGTACCGCTCCGGTGGCCGCCGCCTGTCCGGTGGCGGGATCGAGCACGAGCGAGCGTGGCGCGTGCGCGGCACGAAACCGGACCGCCGGATCGGCCGGCCGCGGCAACGTGATCCGTGCGTCGCGCAGGTCGAAGCCCTGCGCCGATGCGGTGCCGATCAGCCGGTTCAGCGGCGGCACGCCGGCGCTGTCCGACAGCGCGGCGCGGCGCCACCAGCCCGCCATCGACTCCTGCGCGAGACTCCAGGTGCCACTGAACAGGATCACGAACAGCACCACGCCGGCCAGCAAGCCGGCACCGCGGTGAACGTCGCGCCAGCGGTCGCGCAAAGGCACCAGCATCTCAGGACGCTCCCCATAAGATCACGCACGGTGTGAGAACCACCAGCCACGCCAGCGAGCGCCAGCCCAGCTGGCGCCAGCCCGGCGCAAGCAGCGCCCAGGTGAGCACCGCCACGCAGGCGACCAGTGCCACGAAGATCGCGGCAAACAGCCGGGTCAGGCCATCCGGCGACGGATAATGCCGGGCCAGCGTCACGGCCAGCTCCACCGCACCGAGCGCGGCTCCGCCGGCCGCGACGCAGGCCCGCCATGGCCACGCGTATCGCATCAATAGGTGCCGCGCACGGTCAGCATGACACTGCGCGGCTCTCCATAGCGGTTATTCCAGCCAACGTTGCTGAGGCTCTGGTAATAGGTCCGATCGAACAGGTTGTTGACGTTGAGCGCGGCCTGCCAGTATCGATTGAGGCGATAACCGAGTTGCAGGCTCGCCAGCGCATAGCCGCCCTGCCGCAGCGTCGTGCCGCCCGATATCACTGAATAACTGCTCTGCGCCTGCACGCCGCCGCCGATACTCCAGCGCCGCTCCTGCCACGGCAGAGCGTAGTGCGT
Organism: Burkholderia plantarii; assembly: GCF_001411805.1. Lineage (NCBI taxonomy): Bacteria > Pseudomonadati > Pseudomonadota > Betaproteobacteria > Burkholderiales > Burkholderiaceae > Burkholderia > Burkholderia plantarii. Next base: position 2,246,661 of record NZ_CP007212.1, read on the forward strand.
CCACAGCCGGAACAGGTGGTGCGGGCTGAACGATCCGAATTGCCCGACACTGGCGCTGTTACTCGGGTAAGTGGTGGAATCGAACGTATAGCTCGCCCATACGCTCCACCACGGTGTGATGTGGCCGTTGGCTTCGAACTCGAAGCCCTGGCTGCGCGCGCTGCCGGCGTTGACGTAGTAACAGCTCGCGCCGGCGCAGGGATAAGCCGGATCGACCTGCGGATTGTTGGCGAGATCGATGCGGAACACGGCGAACGACAGGTTGAGCTTGCCGCCGGCCAACTGACCCTTGACCCCGGTCTCGTAGGTCTTGCCCTTGGTCGGTTCGAGGATGTCGCCGCTCGCGGTCAGTTTCGTTTGCGGTTGGAACACTTCCGCGTAACTCGCATACCACGACCAGTCGCTCGCGAAATCCCAGATCAGGCCGCCATACGGCGTGAACTGGCCGCCCGGGTTGTAGTGAGCGGTGAGATTGTTCTGGCTCCACCAGCTGTAGCGGCCGCCGAGCACGAGCGTCAGCGGCTTCGCGAGCTTGATCCGGCCGAGCCCGTAGAGGCCTTCCTGCGAGATGCTGGTCTGGCTCGTCTGCCGATAAGGCCCGACGCCAGGCTCCGGCACGCTGTCCGGATCCCATCGATAGACATTCACCGGCGTCCCCATGCCGCTCAGCAACGGCGCGGCCAGCTGCCCGCCGGTGCTGTTCGCCCAGGTCACGCCGAACAGCAACTGATGCTCGAGGCCGAACAGATGCACCGGGCCCTGAACGTTCGCGTCGATGCTGCGGCTGTAGCTGCTGAACTGGTAGGCTCCGCCCGTCAAGGCCCCGCCCGCGCCCGTGACCGGATCGACCGCGCCGAACGAACCGGCGTATTTGAGGTCGGCCGTCGCCGCCTGATATTCTCCGCTCAGCTTGGCCCGCCAGCCGTTGCCGAGCTTCTGCTCGAGCGAACCGAACGCTCGCGTGGTATCCCAGTTTTCATCGTCCCAGGCGGCGTCGAGATAGGTCGAGCGCGGCAGGCCGAGACTCCTGCCGTCGCGCGTCATCGGCACGCCCGACATGTCGGGCACCGCGCGAATCGTCTGGTATTGCGCTCCCAGGGTCAGCAGCGTGTCGCGCGTCAGATCGGCCTCGGCCACGCCGTAGATCGAGCGCGTGCCCTGCCTGGCATGGTCATAGAAGAAATGCCGATCCTCATAGGCCGCGACGATCCGCGCCCGCAACGTGCGCGCCGCGTTGAGCGGCCCGCCGATATCCGCTTCGCCGCGGTAGCGGTCCCAGCTGCCGAAGCTCGCCGATGCGTTCGCGCTGAAGTGATACTGCGGCCGCTTGCGCACGAGATTGACGGTTGCGGCCGGATTGCCGGAGCCATGCAGCAGACCGTCGGCACCGCGCAGGATCTCGACGCGCTCGAATACCGACATGTCCTGCGGCGAACTCGCCGTATCGCCGATCACGACCGGCACGCCGTCTAGCTCGAACGAATCGACCTTGAAACCGCGCACAAAATAGGCCGTGGTCAGTTGCACGTAGGGCTGCACCGTCACGCCAGCCGACTGCTGCATCACCTCGTCGAGGCTGAACAGGTTCTGCTGCTCCATGCGCTCACGCGTCGTGACGCTGACCGACTGCGGAATCTCGCGCAATTCGAGCGGCATCTTGCCGAGCGTGGCCACCGACGGATCAATGTCATGCGTCTTCGCCGCCTTCACCTCGATGGCCGGCAGCGCCTTCGCTTTCGTCGAACGGGAGCTTGCCGGGTGCTTCGTATCGTCGGCCCACGGCGCTTCCGCAAACGCGGAGGCCCAAGGCTGGGCCGCCAGCAGCAGCCCGACATACAACGATGATCGCCAGCGTGCGTGCCTGAATCGTGGCGCGCTCGCGCCCCGTGACGACACGCTCGTTCTTGTAGCTTGATGCACCATATGCGCCCTCTTATTTGATAGTAGTTCTTATTATCAATTTAACCAGGCAAGCTATTTTTCGGTCTTCGGCGTTTCTCTATCGATCTCCGGCACCAGCGAATTTTTGCTTCACGGATTCGCGCCCGATGCGAGATCAGGGCCGCCTGCGGATTCGTCGCGTGCGAAGGCCCGGTACCAGGCATCGGCCGCGCGCAGCTGCCGATGCGAGCCTTGTGCCCGCACCCGGCCTGCGTCGAGCACGACGATCCGGTCCGCTTCCCGCGCCAACATCGGACTATGCGTCACGACGATGCAGGAGCGGCGCACGCGCATCGCGACAAGGCTGTCCCTCACCCGGCGCGTACTCAGTTCGTCGAGATTCGCCGTCGGCTCGTCGAGCAGCAGCACCGGCGCCGGCGACAGCATCGCGCGCGCGATCGCGAGCCGCTGCAATTCGCCGCCCGAGAACGTCACGTCGCGGCCGTACACGCTGTCGTAGCCACGCGGCAACGCGGCGATCCGCGCGTCGATGCAGGCTTGACGCGCCACGACGCGGATCGCATCGAGCGGCGCCCGCGGCCGATGCAGCGCGATATTGGCGGCCAGCGACAGGTCGAGCGCCGCCGCGTGCTCGAACACCACGGCCACCTGTGCGTGCAGGACCTCGCCCGGCAGCGCGCGCAACTCGACGCCGCCCAGGCGGATCGAGCCATGGTCCGGGTCCATGAAGCGCGCCAGCAGCATCAGCAAGGTGCTCTTTCCCGCGCCGGACGGCCCGACGATGGCCGTCGTCACGCCGGCCTCGATGCGTGCGTCGATACCATCGAGGATCGTAGTGCCGTCGATTGAGACAGTCGTGCCCGTGATGTCGATCGACGCGTCGCGCGGTGCCTGCGCCGAGCTTCCCTCCGGCAACGCCGGCAGCGCGAACAGCTCGGCCAGGCGCCGCGCGGCGGCCCGCGCCTCGCGCAGTGCGTCGGCGCCATGACCCAATGCGCGTGCCGGCGCCGCGATCGCCCAGACGAGCAGCACGAAGGTAGCGAGCGGAGCGACGGTCAACGGCCCGCGCGCGAACCACACCGCGCCGCATACGACCCACGCAAGCGGGAACGGCGTGCCCAGCAGCACCTGCGTCAGCGCGCTCCATCTGCCGATTCGGCCGACCAACGTCATGAACGCCTGCTCGAAACGCGCCACGGCGTCGAGCGCCGCCACCTCGATACCGGCGGCCGGATACCGGCGCACCAGCACGGGATGCCGCGCCAGTTCGGCATAGTCGCCCATCAGCCGTTCGAGCGCAGCATCGCGCTGCGCGAACACCGGCCCGTAATGCGCCGAGCGCAACCAGTGGAAGATGCCGACTGCCGCCAGCAGCGGCACCAGCGTCCACACGAACAGAATCGCATCGAGCCGGACGAGCCAGGCGCAGGCGGCGAGCGGCACCACGATCAGGCGCGTCAGGTCGGTCGGCGCATGCGCCACCAGTTGATGCAGGGCGCGGACGTCCCGATCGACATAACGTGCCACGCGGTCGCGGCCCATCTGCACGAACCAGCCGAGCGGCAGCCGCTGCATATGATCGGCCAGCTGCCGCCGCAGCCGCGCGCCCAGATCGGCATCGACACGATGCGTCAGATGCTGCGCGAGTGTCTGGCCGACCATTCAGGTCACGCTGGCGACCACGGCCGCGCCCAGCCAGCCGGCGACGCCGCGCTCCGCGCCGGTATGCGTCTGCCAGCGGCCGGCAATCTGCCCCAGCGCCACCCACGGCACCATCGATGCGATCCCGGCCAGTGCCTGCAGGCCGATCGCCGCCGCGAGCGGCAGCAGAAACGGCCACAAGATCTGATGCAGTGGCGGCGTCATTCCGCCGGCTCCAGTGTGTGTTCGAGCGCCTGTTCCAACGCTTCGCCGGGCAGGTCGTGAAGCGGCTGCGCCGGAAAACCGAGCACGCCGGTCAGGCGCTGCCACAGCCGCGTGACTTCGGTGCTGCGCTGGTTAGCGGCCGCCAGGCCGTGGCCCGTGACGAGCGGCGCCAGCGCGCGTACCGCCGCCTGCGGCCAGACCGTCGCATGGATGTGTTCCCAGCCCGGCGGCCTCGCCTCGTAGAGCTGGACGCTCGGCAAGCCGGAAACGCCGGCGGCGCCATCAAAGATCGGGAAGAGCCCCCGCGCATCGGTGCCGGGCGCGCGGATCGCCGGCTCCCACAGCAGCGGGCCGTGCGGCGACGCCAGCGTCCATGTGCCGCCATCGACCTGCAGCGCGATCCGAAACAGCAGTTGCATGCGGCCGTCATCGCCGGCCGCCATTTCGTTGTGGACGCGCAGCGAAACAGGCGTTTCCACCAGCATCATCGAACACGCCCGCATCGACGACCGGCCGGCCCGCTCCGGCTCGATCGACCATGGCCCTACACCTTCGAGCATGCCGGCGAGCACCTCCAGCAACGCATAGCCGAGCTGCACCGAGCAGGTCGCATCGACATGCACGGCGCCGCGCTGCCGGCCGAGCCGTCGCGCGACGTCGATGAACTTCGCGACGACGGGCAGGTTCGGATAGAAACCGTTCAGCAGGCAGCGCCGCCGATGACGTCCGGCCTCGCGCAGCAGGTCGTCCCATTGGACCGGCAACAGCGGATGCTCGATCAGCACGTCGATGCCGCGCATCATCAGGCGGCGCGCCAGCTCGCCGCCCGCGGCGCCGCGCGCCGCGCCGCCCACGGCCACGCACGCCAGCCGTACATCGTCCGGCAGCGCCTCCGGAGTTTCGTACAACGGCACGCCGACCTTGGCCGCCAGCGCCGCGGAGCGCGCGCCGCCGTTGGCGAGGATGCCGGCCAGCCGATAATCGCCGGACCCGGCGAGGCCCGCCGCATAGAATTGTCCGAAGCGGGAACCGGCCACCACGACCGGCAACGCGTCCCTGCTCATCGCTGCCTCCCCAGATGATTCGTGACGAATGTGTCGTTCAGGCAATCGAAATGCCCTCCCGGTAGATCGATCAACGCGACCTTGCCGAGCGCCTGCGTTTGCCAATAGTCGAGCAGCACCGCGCGCTGCTGCGGAATCAACGGATTGCAGCGCTCGGGCACGAACAGCCGCAGGCCCGCCACGTAAGGCGCCGTTGCGGCCCAATGGCTCGCCGCGACCGAATGCGAGAACACCCGGTACAGCGGCTCGCGTTGCGCGACGAGCGACTCGTCTTGCGGCCCGTCTTGCGTGCTGTCCGGCGGCAATCCGGCCGCCGCGCGCAGCACACCGGTACGCACGGCGTCGAGCGGCGGGCAGGTGTCGCCGAACATTCCGAGCTGTGCCTCGAGGGCGCCCGCCGCCAGACGCGTGCCGTCGGCCTTCAACGCCTCCGCCAACGCGTCGGCCAGCAGATCGATGGGCGGATAGCCGAACGGCTCGGCCGACAGGCCGAGTGTCTTCGCGTAGTTGAACAGGATCAACCGCTCGTCCTCGATCAGATACGGAATGCGATAACTCGACACGATATCGAGCGAACGCACCGTCACGCCGAGTTGCAGCAGTGCTTTCGCCATCTCGATCGCGATCAGGCCGCCCGAGCAGTAGCCGAGCAGATCGACCTCATCCAAGCCCTCGCGTGCCAGGGCCCGGGCATAGCGGGCGCCGAGCGTCGCGTTCACATGGCGCGCCGGAATCGCGAGATAGTCGTCGGTGTCATCCACGGCGAAGCCGAGTAGCGGCCCGAGTGTCGAGAGCGCCGGCATGACGCGCCGATAGGCGTGAAGCGTGCCGAGCCCTTCGTGGACCAGCACGCGCGGCACGCCTTCCCCCGCTGCGATGCGGATCGGTTCCACGCGGCGTCGGCGCAGCGCCGGCCGACCGGCGCTGGGGCTCGCGGGCTCGCCCTCACCGGCTCCGCCTTGTTCCGCTTCCTCTGTCGCTATTGTTTCGAGTCGCGGGGCTTGCGCCTCCCCCACGCCGTCGCAGTTGCGCAGAAAGGCGGCGACGGCTGCCGGGGTCGGCCGGTTCAGCGCGCAACGCAACAGGCGATCGAAAGAATGGGCGCGTGCCAGCGGCTCGTCGGCGCGCAAACGCCCGATCAGTTGAGCAATCAGCAGCGAATCGCCGCCTGCGGCGAAGAAATCCTGTTCGGCCGTGACGCCCTGGATATCGAGCACGGCTCCCCATAGCGCGATCAGGCGCGCTTCGAGGGCATCCGCGGCAACAGCGTGTACGACGGCGCGAGCCACCGCCGGCGGCGCCTGAATCGACGCGATCGCCCCTAGACGGCGGCGGTCGATCTTGCCGTTGGCGGTGGTAGGCAGTCGCTCCAGCACGCCGATTCGCGCAGGCAGCATGTAGGCGGGCAGACGTTGCGCCATGAACGCCCGCAGTTCGTCGGGCGCGATCCGCACCGCGCCGGCCCTCACGCGCGCGACAAACACCTCGTAGCCGAGCGCGCGCAGCGGATCGTCCGGCCCGGTGCAGCCCGTCGCGCAATCCGCCGCCTCGCGTCGCAGCCCGGCGAGCCATGGCTCGCGATGCACGAACAGCTGCCCGAGCGCGGCGCGCGCGTCGTCGGGCGGCGCCATCATCAACGCCTGGCTGACGCTGATTTCCGGATGCTCGCAGGTCAGCTCCTGAATCACCCACCACGCGTCAGCCCCCGACATCTCGCGCATGCCGTCGAGCAGCGCAACCGTATCCCGCGCGTTGTTGAGCGCGCCGGAGCTGATCACGATGTCGAGGGAGTGCGGGGCGATGCCCTGCTCCTCGAAGCGGGCGTTCATGTCGAAACGCGCGAAGCGCACCCAAGGGCAGGCGGCGAAGCGCTCACGCGCCGCGGCCAGGAAATAGCTCGACACGTCGGTGAACAGATAGTCGATGCCGATGCCCGCCTGCACCAGCGGGGCCAGTGCATCGACGATCACGCGCGTCGCCGCGGCGGTGCCGGCGCCGATCTCGAGCACGTGCCAGACCCGCCGCGGCTCGCGCTCGACGATGCGGCGCACAGCTTCGGCCATGCCGCGATGCAGCGCCTGCGCATGCAGGCCCGCGCTATACATCGCCTCCGCGATATGCGTCGTACCTTGCGGGAACATCAGCGCGGCGGGCGAGACGCGCTCGCCCAGCTGCTCGCCGAGGCAAGCCGCGCTACGACGAAAGTATTCGATCAGGTCAGGCGGCCAGAGGCTGGCCGGTGCGTCGCTCGCGAAGCGGTCCCATTGCGCGTCGGCCCCGGCCGTCGGCGCGTCGGGGCGGGCCTGCCACACGCCCGACGGCAGCGCATCCAGATATCCATGGTCCTGCAGCAGCGCGAGCCAATGCCGCAACAGGTGCTGCCGTCCGGCAGGTACGGCAAGCCGCGCGCAAAGCGCCGGAAAATCGACAGGCTCGCGCATCTCGCCGATCCAGATCGCGAGCGAGGCCACGCAGGCCGCCTCGAGCCGGGCCACCGACTCGCGTATCTGCGGCAACGCCGGCCATGCCTCGGAGGCCCACACCGCGGACACGCGATCGGCCACGTCGTTCAGCGCTTCGGCATGATCGCAGTGTTCGGGTGCCGTGCCGCCGAGCGTGACGAAGCTGACCAGATGCCGTTGCTGCGCGTCACCGTGTACGACGGTAGCCGCGGCGCTCACGAGCGGATGGGCAGTCAGCACCGCGTCGATCTCAGCCAGCTCGATGCGATAGCCGCGAATCTTGACCTGATCGTCCTGACGGCCGAGGAATTCGATCAAGCCGTCGGCCCGATAGCGCCCGAGGTCGCCGGTACGATAGCGTCGCCCGCCGGCCGCATCGCGGACGAAGCACTCGGCGGTCCGACCCGGGTCGTTCAGGTAACCGTCGGCCAGCCCCACGCCGCCAATATAAATTTGGCCGCGCACCTCGGCCGGACAGCGACGGCCGAGCGCATCGAGCACTTCGACGGTCTGCCCCGCCAGCGCCCGGCCGTAGGGAATGCTCGCAAGCTGCGTGTCATCGCGGCGAATCCGGTGCTCGATCGACCAGATCGCCGCCTCGGTCGCACCACCCAGGCTGAACAGCTCGCTCTGCGGCCAGCGCCGCCACCAGCGCAGCGGCAGGCTCACTGGAATCCAGTCACCCGACCACAGCACGCAGCGCGGCCCGGGTACCCGCCGATCCGGTTCGCTCTCCAGGTAATCGGTCAGCATCTGCCCTTGCGCGGGCACCGAGTTCCATACGGTCACGCCATGGCACGTCATCAATTCTGCCCAATGCGACGGATCGTTATGGCGCGACGGATCGGGCAGCACGACGCGCGCGCCCTGTGCCATCGCACCGAACAAGTCGTAGACGGACAGGTCGAAGCTCAGCTCCGCGAGGCCCAACACCACATCGTCGGGACCGATTTCGTGGCGATGGTTGATGTCATCGAGCGTATTGCAGACAGCCGCGTGGCTCAGCATCACCCCCTTGGGCTCGCCGGTGGACCCCGACGTGTAGATGACGTAGGCCAGCGCATCACCGCCGACGGGACGCGCGGCACGGGGCGGCCAGCCGGGATCCGCGCCGAGCCTGTCGATGTCGATGCGCACGGCGGCCCCCACCTCGCAGGCCTGCGTCGTGTCGGTCACAATCGCCCGCACCTGCGCGCTTTCCAGAATTGCCTGCTGCCGCAGGGCCGGCTGACGGACGTCGATCGGCACGTAGGCGGCGCCGGCCTGCACGATACCGAGCACCGCCACGGCCTGCCCAATGCCCTTCGGCAACAGCACGGCCACCCGGTCTCCCGCGTCGACGCCAGCGCGCTCGAGCGCATCGCGCAGCGCGACCGCCCGCTGCGCGATCGTGCGATAGCTGTGGGAGCCGGCCTGATCGACGATCGCAGTCGCCTGCGGCGTGGACAGCGCCCGGGCCGCGAAACCGGCCGCCAGATGCGCGTCGGGCTTCGTGGTCACCGGTGGCGGCTCGGCCTCAGCCATCGTCGGCAGCACCAGATCGCCGCGCCGCGTCCACCATGAATCGTCGCTCGCGAGGCGTCCGAGCAGCGCCACGAACGCATCGAACATCGCTTCGGGCATGCCGGCGGGAAACAGCGCCTCGCGCACGTCCCAGCCGATTTCGAGGCCACCGAACTGATCTGTGACCTGACAGTCGAGCCAGACCTGGGGCGTCTGGCTGATCATGTCGAGCGGCCGGTCGAGCCGCGCGCCCTGGCCGTCGAGCAATCGCCCGACACTGCCGATTCCGCTCGTGAACACGACCGGCATCAGATCGGTGCCCTTGCCTCGCCGCCGGGCAAGCTCGCGCATCACGTCGATTCCAGTGAAACCGCGATGCTCGAGATCGTCGAACATCTGCGCCCCGATGCGCCGCGCGCGTTCCGTGAAGTCGCCGCCTTGCGTGACGTCCACGGCGAGCAGGCTCAACGCCGTGAAGTCACCGAGGACTTCGCCGATACGTGGATGCACGTCGGGGCGACTCAGTACCGTGAGATTCAGGCAGAACGCGGGCGTCTGGCTCCAGCGCCCGACGACTTCCGCGAAGGCGGCCAGCGCGACGCCGGCCGGACTCAGGCCGCGCTGGCTCGCCGTCGCGCACAGCGCGCCCCAGGAGCCGTCGCCGAGCCGGGCATGAAGGTGCGTGAAACGCGGCGACACCGGGGTGGCCGGCGCCGGCACGACCGGCAGGTCGGGGCGCCCCGGCAGCGCTTCGAGACGCGCCAGCCACCATGCCCGATCCTGCGCGTGCCGGTTGCGATCGCGGGCGCGCGCCTCGTTGACGACGTAATCGCGAAACGTGACGTCGAGCGCGTCCGGCTTCCAATGCGGCTCGTCGTAGCGGCGGCGCCATTCGCTCAACAGCAGTTGCAGGCTCGCGTAATCGATCAGTGTGAAATCCACCGACATGTGCAGGACCGCGTGGGTCCGGCCGAAGCTCAGCTCCGGCCGTAGCACCGGCCAGCGGTCGAGCGCGTGGACCGCATGATCGAGCCGGCTTCGCACGGCGGCCAGATGGGCCGCGAAGCACGCGTCATCGGCCTCGCGCAGTTCATGCACAACCAGCGATTGCCATGGCACGTCCGGCAACACGCGCTGCCATGCGCTGCCCTCGACAATGGCGCGCAGCATCGGATGCCGCGCGACGCAGGCGCTCCAGGCCGCCTCGAAGCGCGCGACGTCGAGCGAAGCCGGCAGCGGATACTCGACGTAGAGATGGCAGGCGTTGCCGCCGAACTCGAACGCGGGATTGCGGCCGAGCACATAGGCGGCCTGCACCGGCGTCAGGGCAAACCGCTCGTGGGCCTTCGCCGGATCCGGCTGCCAGACATCCTCGGAAAGAAAATCGATCAGCGCGCGCCGCCGGGTGCGGATCGTCTCGGCCAGCGCCGTATCCAGCGAGCCGGCCGGCGCGCGGTAATGCAACCGGCCACCTTCGCTCCAGAGTTCGATCTGCCGCTCGCGACACAGCTCGAGCACGTCTTCGAGATTCATAGCACGCCCTCTTCGAGCCCCGCGCCATCCGGGCCGGCGTTGGCCGAGGCGGCCAGCCTGACCGCCATGCCCGACAGCGTCGGCCGGCGATAGAACTCGGCCATGCCGATCCGCACCCCGAGCCGCTCGTGCAGTCGCGCGATGAAGCGCGTGGCAAGCAGGCTGTCGCCACCGAGCGAAAAGAAGCTGGCCTCGCTCGCGTTGCCCGGATGCCCGAGCGCCTGTTCCCAACACGCCAGCAGCGACACCTCCCGCTCGTTGGCCGGAACGAAGGCCGCGCTCGACGAACGTGATTCGCCATCCGCTCGCTGCATCGCGTCCGCGATCGCGCGCCGGTCGATCTTGCCGTTCGGGTTGAGCGGCCAGCACCGCCGACACCAGATCGGCTCGGGGCGCATGGCTTCGGGCAACCGGTCGCGCAGCCACTCGGCGAGCCGCGACTCGGTCAGCTTCGTCCCGCCGGCCCGTGCAACGATCAGGAAGAACGCCGGGTCGTGCCAGCTGTCGGGTGCCAGCACGAAACCGTGGCGCCGCGCCGCGGCCGATATTTCGTCCCACAAGGCAAAGCGCGGCGCCGCATCGGAGAACAATCCGGCACTGACCTGACGCAGCGGCGAATCGCGCATCAGGTCCGCCAGCAACAGGAAGCCGCCTTCGGCCAGCAGCATGGCGCTTTGCCAGAACAGGTCATCGAGGCTCTCGCGGGTATGCGCGGCGGCGAAGCTGACGACGCAATCGAACTGCCCGAGATAGCGCAGCGGCAGCAGGCCGCCCTCCAGCGCTTGCAGTGCGGGCGTGGACCGCGTGAAGCGAGCCGCCGCCTCACGCAGCAGCCCGGCCGAAGAATCGAACAAGGTGGTTCGCACGCCTGGATCGTCAAGCATGGCCAGGCCTGGCGAAAGCATCTGACCGCCGCGAACGTCGAGCACGGCCACGCTCGACGGTTTGCCCGCCCCGATCTGCCGGGCCAGCGCGCGGCCGATCTGCGTGATCGCGAGCCGACCGCCCGGCAGTTGCAGTGCCATCGCCTGAGGGGCAAGCCGCGCGTCGAGCAGCAGGCGCTGCGCACCGGCGGCGTCGCCGATCACATCGAGCAGCGCCGGGACGAGGTCCGCCAGCGATTCGCGCGACCATCCCAGCCGCGACAGCGCATCGTCAAGCGCCGTCGGTACCGCCGCGCGCGCGTCGGCAAGCCAGGCACTCCAGCGCGCGCGCAGCGCGGCCGGCACCACCGACTCGGGTTGTGCCAGCAACTGCGTCAACACGAACCCGGTTACGGCAGCCTCGGCGCCGGCGGTGTCGGGCAGCCTGGCCAGCGCCACTTCGGCCGGCTGCTCGCCGCCGGCCTGCGGCTGCGCAGTAGCCGGCACGAGCGAGGCGATCACGCGCGCGATCTCGCCCGGCGACACGGCTGCGCAAGCGCTCTCCACATCGGGATGCTCGGCCAGCGCCACTTCGATTTCACCGAGCTCGATCCGATGCCCCCGGATCTTGACCTGCAGGTCGGCGCGACCGAGCAATTCCAGCGTGCCGTCCGACCAGTAACGCCCGCGATCGCCGGTGTGATACCAGCGGCCGTGTGGCGTCGATTCGAAGCGGCGCGCCGTCAGCTCGGAATCGTTGCGATATCCGCGCGCAAGGCTGCCGCCGCCGATCAACAGTTCGCCTGCGACGTGATCGGGCAGGTCGTTGCCGTGGCCGTCCACCACGCGATAGGCCTGCCCCGGCAACGGCGCGCCGTAAGGAATCGAGCGCCAGTGGTCGGGCTGGGTCGCGCCGACGGCTTGGAGATTCGACCAGATGCCGGCCTCCGTCGCGCCGCCGAGCGCATGCACGACGCAGTGGTCGCCGGCATGGGCGCGCAGCCGCGCCGGCAAGTCGGTGGCGATCCAGTCTCCCGACAGCAACACGGCGCGCAAGCCACGAAAACCGTCTCCCGCGCGATGCGCGGCAAGCGCCATCTCAAGCAACGCGGGCGCCGAGTTCCAGACCGTCACCTCGTGGCGCGCCAGCAGTTCGATCCAGCGCCGTGCATCGCGCCCCTCGTCCTGCTCCGGGATCACCAGGCTGCCGCCCGCCCCGAGCACACCGAACAGATCGAATACCGACAGATCGAAATCGAGCGCGGACACCGCGAGCAGCCGGTCGTCAGCCGTCAAGCCCACGCATCGCGCGACGGCGTCGATCGTGTTCATCGCCGCGCCGTGCGACATCTCCACGCCTTTCGGCACGCCCGTCGACCCGGACGTGTAGATCACGTACGCGGTGTGCCGCGGCGAGACGGCGAGCGGCGCGGGCAACGGATCGACCTCGCTCAGCCGCGCGACGTCGAGGCAGCGCAATCCGTCGATGGCCGCCGTCGCGCCGATCACGGCCCGCACGCCCGCGGCCCGCTCGATCAGGGCCTTGCGCGCAACCGGCTGCCCGACGTCGAGCGGGACGTAGCAGGCGCCGAGCGCGAGTACGCCGAGGACCGCCGCGATCTGCTCCGGGCCACGCGGCAGGCTGACCTCCACCGCGTCACCGAGGCCGATGCCCGCCGCCTTCAGCCCGCCTGCGATCGCGAGCGCGCGGGCCGCCAGCTCGCCCCGCGTGACGACATGCTCGCCATGGCGCAGCGCGATCGCGTCGGGCCGGCGGTGCGCCTGCCGAAAGACATCGTGATGCAGCGTGCGCGGTGCCGGTGAAAACGCGGCCGAATTCGCCGCGTCCCGCCGGCGCTGCTGATCGAGCGGCAACGGCAGCGCGGCCGGGGATTGCCAGTCGCGATCGCACAGCCCCTGCACCAGTTCCAGATAGGCATCGAACATCGCATCGATCACGCCCGGCGCGAACAGGCCGTCCACGCTGTCCCACGCCAGCAGCACGCCATCGGTCACGCGGTACAACTGGTGGTCGAGCCACACCTGGGGCGTCTGCGAAATCATCTCGTGCAGATCGCCGAAGATGCACCCGAACTCGGCCGGAACGAACGTATCGCCGCCGAGGTTATTGGAAAACACCACCGGCGCGGCGCGTGGCATGCCCTGCCGGCGCGCCTCGCGCAGCACGTCGAGCGCCGGATACGCGGCATGCGCGATCGCATCATGCATACGGCGCTGGAAACCGCGCACGGCGTCGACAAAGCAGACGGCCGGCTCGACCCGGCACTCGACCAGCAACAGCGTCGTGAAATCGGCGACCATCGCGGCGAGATCGGCTTCGTCGCCATGCCGGTCGAACAGCGGGACGTTCAACAGAAACGTGTCCTGCGCGCTCCAGCGCGCGAGCACGAACGAAAACGCGCACCCGAACACCGAGGAAAGCGTCACGCCATGCCGCGCTGCCGCTTGCCGCAGCCGTTCGAGTTCGGGATGACTGAGCGTGAACGCGCGGCGCACGAAGCGCGGCGCGCGGATGGTCTCGGGCGCGCAGGCGAGCGGCAACATCGGGGCACCGGGCAGCTGTGGCAGCCGTTCGCGCCAGTACGCGTGCGCTTCGTCGCGAGCCACCCGGGACAGGCGTTGGCGTCGCGCAAGATAGGCCGGAAACGAGGTTGACGGCTCGGCCGGCAATGACGCCGGATCGGCATAGGCGAGCCCGATCTCCTTCATCACGAGCCGAACGCTGTCGACGTCGGCCGCCAGCAAGTCGAGGCTCAGCCACACCCGATCGCTGCCGTCAGGCATTGCCGCCAGCCCGACGAGGAACACCTGACCTCGCTCGACCGCAAGACGTTCGTGCGACCGTTGCGCAAGCAACTCGGCCCACGCCGCCTCGGCCGCCTCGGGCGTGTCGCCGCGCCAGTCGCGATGATCGAATACCGGCACGTCTGGCTCGTCGACGATCTGCTGCCGTCCCGCCTCGAAGCGTGCGCGCAACATCGGATGACGTCGGCGCACCAGCCGGCATGCCGCTTCGAGTCGCTCGGCGTCGATCGCCCGGCAGCGGAATTCGATGAAGATGTGGCAAGCGACGTTGCCAAGCACCTGCTCGTCGCCGCGACCAAGCCAATAGGCCTGCTGCACGGCGGACAGATCGAACGGCGCATGGATGTCCACGGCGGGATCGGTGTCGAGTCCCGGATCGAGTCCCGCAGCGTCCCGGCCATCGCACGCCTCCACCGCGCCGCGCCGCGCGGGCGACTCGGCGACCAGCGCACGCCAGGCCGCCAGGCTGGGATGGCGCGCCAGGTCGGCAAACGTCAGCGCATGCCCCGCGCGGTTGACGCTCGCCAGCAGCGACATCAGCCGGATCGAATCGAGCCCGCATCCGAGCAGGTTTTCGTCGTCGTCGAGCGCCGTGATGTCGTCGACCGACTCGCCCAGCAACTCGGCCAGCCGCTCGACGAACCATCGGCGGGACAGGTTTCCCGAGAGCCGTGAATCGATAGCGGATGCGCGCATCGGAACCCCTCGCATGAGATCGGCATGAATGTTCCCGCCTGGAAAATTGCGGTAACGACAGATGAAAATCTATCGCATCCGCCGTCATGCGCCGCGTCGATTGCTTTCGGCTGCCGGTGTGTTGCTTTCGATTCCAGGGCGTCACCCGCCAGGCTCGTCACGCGCGCTCGACGACGCGCGGATCTCCCTCGGCGAAACGCCGTAGCGCTTGCGAAACGCCACCGAAAAATGCGCCGGGCTGTAGCCCACCCGGTACGCGACGGTCGATACGTTGGAATCCTCGTCGCAGAGCATGCCGTGCGCCTTCTTCAATCTGCATTCCTGAAGGTAGGCATGAACGCTGGTGCCGAACACCTTGCGAAACCCGGCCGTCAGCTTGCGCGGATTCAGGCCCACCCGCGTCGCCAGCGCGTCGAGCGTCGGCGGGCGCTCCAGATCGTGCGTGAGGATCTCGCTTGCCGCGTGAATCCGTTCGACGTCCGACGACGTGACCCGCACGCCGGCCGGCAACGACTCGCGCCGCGTCGCCATCAGCTGCACGCCGAGCGCCATCAGCTCGAGCGCCTTGCCCTTCAGGTAGTAGGCGCGCACGGCGCCCTCGAATTGACAGGTCGCGATCTGCGCGGCCAGCGCCTGCAAGGCCTTCGATGCCGGGCAGCTCATCATGCGCGGCCCGCCCGCCGCCGGACGCGGATGCGCCGGCAGCAGGCCGACATCCTGCCCGAGCGTCTCGATGCCGAACTGCACGATCGTGTAGCGCAGCGGTGCGTCGCGGCAATGGAGCTGCTCGGTGGTGCGCCCGGCGTCGTTGACGATGAGGTACAGACTCGGCCCGCTCAGGCAGTGTTCGGGCTGGCCCGGCACGCGGCAACACAGGCGTCCGCTTTGCACGAGCACCAGCTTGAGCCCCTGCTCGAGCGGCCCTTCGTGCCAGCCGGGACTCGCGGTATCGACGGTACCGCTGAGCAGCGTCATGCCGGCGTCGACATGCATGAGGTCGGGACGGCTGCCGGGCAACGGCGCCGGATCGATTCGGGACGGGACGAACGGGATCGAGGTCATCAAGATGGTGTCATCGGTGCGCCACGCGCCGCCGCGCGACGGCGCCGGAAGTCAAACCGCGGAGGAAGTGCCGCCGGCCCGCCCCCCGATTCACATCGAACGACGAATCGAAGCCGCGCCAGGTATCGGATCAAATGAAAAAGCCGGGGAATCAAAAGAAGGGCCGTTGAAAGCGTAACGTCCACAAACAATAATGACTCTCATTATTATTTGAAAATAACGTCGAACCTTGGCCGAACTCATGCTTCCTTCCCGCTGCGACACCGTTGCATCCTCCGCCTCTCTGCCCGACTGTCCGAACTGGCCGGCCGCCTTCATCCGGCGCTATCGCAAAGCCGGCTACTGGCAGGACACCACCTTTTTCGAGGCACTGCGCGAGCAGGCCCGGCGCACGCCCGAAGCCATCGCGATCGTCGACGGCGAGGCGCGCCGCCATCGTTTTCGCGAGCTGCTCGAACGCGTCCGGCGTCTCGCCGGCGGCCTGCACGGGCTCGGCCTGCGGCGCGGCGACATCGTCGTCGTCCATCTGCCGAACGGCCTGCGCTTCATCGAGACCTGCTTCGCGCTGTTCCAGCTCGGCGTGGTGCCGGTGCTGGCGCTGCCCGCGCACCGGCAACATGAAATCGAAGCACTTTGCCGCTTCAGCGGCGCACGCGCGTACCTGTGCGCGGACCAAGACACCTTCGACTGCCGCCCGCTGGCCGAGGCGCTGCGCGCGAGGTGCCCGGCGCTGGAACACGTGGTGACGGGCGGCGCGGCGGCCGGCTTCGTCGCGTTCGACGCGTTGTACGACGGCCCCGCGCGCGATGCCTGCGACGCGCGCGCCGGCGACGTCGCCTGCTTCCAGCTCTCGGGCGGCACGACCGGCACGCCCAAGCTGATCCCGCGCCGCCACGACGAATACCTGTACAACGTGCGCGCCTGCGTGGCGGCGAGCGCCGTCGACTCCGACACGGTCTATCTGGCGGCTTTGCCGATGGCGCACAACTTCACGCTCTGCTGCCCGGGCGTGATCGGCACGCTGCTGCACGGCGGATGCGTGGTGGCAGCCGGGCGCGCCGATCCCGACAGCTGCTTCGCGCTGATCGCGCGCGAGCGCGTCACGCATACGGCGCTGGTGCCGCCGCTGGCGCTGGTCTGGCTCGACGCGCAGGACCGCCTTCACGCCGACCTGTCGAGCCTGCGCCTGCTCCAGGTGGGCGGCGCGCGCCTGATGCGCCATGCGGCCGAACGTGTCGCGCCCACGCTCGGCTGCCGGCTGCAGCAGGTGTTCGGCATGGCCGAAGGGCTCGTCTGCTGCACGCGGCTCGACGATCCGCCCGAGCGCATCCACGACACGCAGGGACGCCCCGTATCGGAGGCCGATGAAATCCGCGTCGTCGATGCGCACGGCAAACCGGTCGCGCCCGGCCAGATCGGCGAGCTGCAGGTGCGCGGCCCGTACACGATCCGCGGCTACTACCCGCGCGCCGAACACGATGCAACAGCGTTCACGGCGGACGGCTTCTATCGCAGCGGCGACCTCGTATCGCAGACGGCCGACGGCTACCTGGTCGTCGAGGGCCGGGACAAGGATCAGATCAACCGGGGCGGCGAAAAAGTCTCGTCCGAGGAACTGGAAAACCTGCTGCTCACGCATCCTCAGGTCCACGACGCGGCCGTGGTCGCGCTGCCCGATGCACTGCTCGGCGAGCAGACCTGCGCGTTCGTCGTGGCGCGCCCGCCCGCGCCCACCTCGATGCAGCTCAAGCAGCATCTGCGCGCCTGCGGCCTCGCCGCGTTCAAGGTTCCCGACCGGATCGAATTCGTCACGCGCTTCCCGGAAACCGGCATCGGCAAGACCAGCAAGAAATCGCTGCGCGAGGCGTTGCGGCGCGAACTCGACGAGGCCGTCCGATGAGCACGGCGCCGCACGCACGCTGGATCCGCGAACTGCAGCTGTCGCCCGGCCCGCGTGCGCGGATCGTCGGCCTGCCGCACGCGGGCGGCAGCGCGGGATTCTTCCGCAACTGGCGCGGCCATCTGCGCTGGGACCTCGACCTGCTCGCCGTGCAGTACCCGGGGCGCGAGGATCGCTTCGCCGAACCGGGCGTCGCGACGATCGAGGCGCTCGCCGATCCCGTGGCCGAGGCCCTGCGCCATTACACGGACCGGCCGCTCGTGCTGTTCGGGCACAGCCTCGGCGCCGTGCTCGCCTATGAAGTCGCCGTGCGGCTCGAACGCGCCGGCCACCCGCCGCTGCGCGTGTTCGTCTCCGGCCACCCGGCGCCGCACCGGCAGCGCCGCACCGACCTGCACCGGCAGTCCGACCAGGCGCTGCTGGCCGAAATCACGCGGCTCTCGCCGGACAGCCGGGCGCTGTTCGAGGACGCCGAACTGCGTGCGGTGTACCTGCCGATGATCCGCCGCGACTACCAGGCGATCGAAACCTACCGATGCCCGCGGCCCACCACGCTGAACACGCCGCTCGACATCGTGCTGCCGCTCGACGACACCGAGGTCGATCGCCACGAAGCGCTCGCCTGGCAGCAGGTCACGCGCGGCGCATCGCGGTGGGCCGCGTTCGAGGGCGGCCACTTCTATCTGAAGCAGCAGTATCCGGCCCTGATCGCCTGGCTGAGCCGGCAGATCGATCTCACCCTTTCCGCTCCCAAGGAGTTGCCATGAAACAGCCGGACGATTGCGCGAATCTCGACGAGATTCGCGTGGCGATCGACCGCCTCGATGCCGACATCATCGCGGCGCTCGGCCAGCGCATGCGCTACGTGCTGGCGGCCTCGCGCTTCAAGCCGAGCCAGGACAGCATCGCGGCGCCCGAACGCGTCGCGGCGATGCTGCCGGCGCGGCGCGTCTGGGCGGAGCATGTCGGGCTCGACGGCGGCTTCGTCGAAACACTGTTTACGCAGATCATTCATTGGTACATCGAACAGCAGACGCACTTCTGGCGGCGGCAGCGAGGGCTCGAATGAGCACGTCCGCCACCACGCCGAGCGAGACACTGGCCAAGGCGCTCGGCGCCCCGCTCGCCGACGCCTTCACCGACGTGCTGGCCGGCGCGTTCACGCGCGCCGCGCGTCAGGCCGCGGCGAGCGGCGCGCCGGTGCTCGCCTCGATGTCGTTCCCGCTGAAGCCGCTGGATCTGCCCGCGCTGATCGGACGCTGGGACGACGGCGTCACGCCGTGGGCCTTCCACGAGACGGTCACGCCGTCGTTCGCGCTGTTTGGCTGGGATTGCGCGCTGGAACTGTCGGGCCACGGCGACGCGCGCTTCGCGCAGATCGACACGCGCTGGCGGGAACTGGTCCGCACCGGCATCGTTTGCGGCGATCAGCCGCCGCGCCTCGTCGGCGGCTTTCGCTTCGATCCGGCGGCCGCACGGCAGGCGCATTGGCAAGCGTTTGCCGACGCGAGCATGATGCTGCCGCGGCTGTCGGTCGTGCGCGAGCGCGGCGACCACTGGCTGGTCTGCCAGCATGTGGCCGCGCCGGACGACGACGGCGCGGCGGTCGCGCGCCGGTACGAGGCGTGGATCGGCCGGCTCGATAGCGCGATGCCGGTATCGGCGCCGGCTTACGGCCGCGGCGCATCGGGCGCGCTCGACACGGCGACGCTCGACGCCGGCGTCTGGAAGCGCAAAGTGCGGGACGCGACCGACGCCATCCGCCACGGCGCGTTCAGCAAGGTGGTGCTCGCACGCGACGTGCCGCGGCGCTATCCGGCGCCGGTCGCGATCGCGCCGCTGCTGGCGCGGTTGCGCCGGCGCGACGCGAACGCGCAGCTGTTCGCCGCGCGGCGCGGCGACGGCTGCTTCGTCGGCGCGACGCCGGAGCGGCTCGTGCGCGTACACGAGCGCCTGGTCCATACGCAGGCGCTGGCGGGCACGACGCGCCGCGACGCCGACCCGGACCGTGATCGCACGCTCGGTGCCGAACTGATGGCCGACCGCAAGGAGCGGCTCGAACATGCGATCGTCGTCGAGGCGATCGTCGCCGCGCTCGCGCCGCACACGCACGACCTGCAGCTGCCGGACCGGCCGGTGCTGCAACTGCTGCCGCGCCTGCAGCACCTGAGCACGCCGATCCGCGCGACGCTCGACGCCGGCGCGACGCCGCTCGCGCTGGTGGCCGCGCTGCATCCGACGCCGGCCGTGGCCGGCCACCCGCGCGCCGCCGCGCTCGCCTGGCTGCGCATGGTCGAGGGCTTCGACCGCGGCTGGTACGCGGGCCCGTTCGGCTGGATCGACGCGCACGGCAACGGCGACTTCTGCGTCGCCTTGCGCTGCGCGCTGATCGTGGCGAACACCTGCCGGCTGTTCGCGGGATGCGGGATCGTCGCCGAGTCGGACCCGGAACGCGAATACCAGGAAACCGCGCTGAAGCTGTCCGGCATGCAGGCGGCGATCGAGTCGCCCGAGGACTCGCCGACGCCGGGCTGACGACGGCCACGGCCCCGCTTGGCGGCGACGCCAGGCGGGGATGGGTGGCCATTGATGGCCATTGGTGGCAAGGCCAGGCGACGGAGCAGGCGCGGAACCGCAATGCGAAAGCCTCGGTGACCCCCATCGCGTTCACCAGCCACGTCGCCCCGCCATCGCGCGGCGGATGGAAAGCGGCCCGCATCCAGCCGGACGCGGGCCGCTTCACGACACCGACACCGGCTCGGCACCGACATCAGGCATCCAGCATCAGGCGACCGCCCTCAGCCCCCCACCTTCGCGCGCACGGCGGCGACCTGCGTGGCCGTGACCGCCGGGCCGTGATTGCCCCAGCCAGACCGCACGAACGTCGCCAGCTGCGCGACGTCCTCGTCGTCGTAGCGCCAGCCGAACGGCGGCATCGCGAGCGGCGACGGCGCCGCCCGCGTCGAGGGCAGGCGCGAGCCCGCGAGGATCACGCCGATCAGCGAATCCGGGTTGGCCTGCGCCACCACCGGATTGTCGACCAGCGACGGGAACACGCCCGAGGCACCGCGCCCGTTCATGCGGTGGCAGGCCGAGCAGCTGTCGAGATACACCTGCGCGCCGCGGCTCGTGGCCTTGCCGGCGAGGATGTCGTGCAGCGTACCGTCGTCGGCATGGAAGCTCGGGGCCTGCGGCGGCGCGCCAAGGCTCTTCACGTACACGGCCATCGCCTTCAGGTCGGCATCGCCGAGGTACTGCGTGCTGTTCTCGACCACCTCGCCCATCGGCCCGGACACGGCCGAATGCGGATTGCGCCCGGTCTTCAGCGACGCGACCACGTCGTCCACCGACCACGCCTCGAGGCCGCCACCCGCCGACGAGCGCAGGTTGATCGGCGCGGTATGGTCGAGCGACGAACCGGACAGGTACAGCTCGCTCTTGCCGCTCACGTCGAGCTCCTGGAACGCCGCGCCGCGTGGCGTATGGCAGGTGCCGCAATGCGCGAGGCCCTGCACCAGATAGGCGCCGCGATTCCACTCGACGCTTCGGGCCGGATCGGCCGCGAAGCGCGTGTCGTCATGGAAGGCGCGGCTCCAGTAGGCGAGCGGCCAGCGCATGCTGAGCGGCCACACGATGCCGGAGGCGCGGTTCGCCTGCGGCGAGGCCGGTACCTGCGTGGTCAGGTACGCGTACAGATCCTGCAGGTCCGCGTCCGACACCTTCGCATACGAGGTGAACGGCATGGCCGGATAGAGCCGCTTACCGCCCTTGCCCACGCCCTCGCGCATCGCGAGCACGAATTCGTCGAACGTGTAGCCGCCGATGCCGTGTTCGCGGTCGGCGGTGATGTTCGTCGAATAGATCGTGCCCACCGGCGTCGCGAACGGCAGGCCGCCCGCGAACGGCGTGCCGCCCTTGGTCGTATGGCACGCGATGCAGTCGCCGGCGCGCGCCAGATACGCGCCATGCACGGCGTCGCCCTTGCGGTTCGCCACCGAGGCATCGAGCTTGACATCCGGCGTCACGGACGCGAACGCCCACAACGCCCCCACGGCCACCACCCCGGCGGCCACGATTCCAGTTACCAGTTTTCGCATGATCGTCGCCGCCTCAGACCTGCACCATCGCGGCGCCGGGGTTCTTCAGGTATTGCGAGCGGATGTTGCTCGCCGCCCAGTAGGCGAGACCGCCCACCAGGCCCGTCGGGTTGTAGCCGATGCCATGCGCGAACACGTTGGCGCCGAGCACGAACAGGTTGGGCACGTCCCAGCTCTGCAGGTACTTGTTGACCACGCTCGTCTTCGGATCCGCGCCCATCGCCGTGCCGCCGCTGATGTGCGTGCTCTGGTAGGCGCGCGTGTCCCAGTGCGTGCCCGGCTTGATGATGCGTCCCGAGATCGACTTCGGATTCATCGCGCGGCCGATCTCCATCATCTTGCCGGCCACGTATTCCGAGGCGCGCAGGTCGTTGTCCTGCCAGTCGAGCGTGATGCGCATGAGCGGCGAGCCGTAGGCGTCGCGGTAGTTCGGATCGAGGTCGAGGAAGCAGTTGCGGTAGGCCATGTTGCTGCACTGCGACTCGATGCGGCCGGTGTGGAGGAAGTTGTCCTTCGCGGCCTGCTTCCACTCGGTGCCCCACTTCGGCGTGCCCTTGGGCAGCGGAATGCCGCGCACCGGACCGTTGCCGGTCTGGCGGCCCCAGATGATGCCGCCGCCGATGAAGCCGAGCTGCGAGTGGTCGAAGTTGTCGGCGTTGAATTCCTCGATCGCCTGACCGCCGCCGCCCGCGCCCATGAACGGGTTGATGTACACGTCCTTGTCGAAGAACATGTTCACGCTGTTGAGCAGCTGGTAGCAGAAGTTGCGGCCGACCACGCCCTCGTTGGTGTCCGGGTTGAACGGCTGGCCGATCTTCGAGAGCAGCATCAGGTGGACGTTGTGCAGCTGGAACGCGGCCAGCACGACCATCTCGGCCGGCTGCTCGACCTCGTTGCCCTGCGCGTCGATGTAGGTCACGCCGGTCGCGCGCTTGCCGCTCGCGTCGGTGTTGACCTTGACGACGTGCGAGTTCACGCGCAGCTCGAAATTCGGCTTGCGCAGCAGCGCCGGGATGATCGCCGTCTGCGGCGAGGCCTTCGAGTAGTTCAGGCAGCCGTAGTCGCTGCAGAAGCCGCAGAAGTTGCACGGCCCGAGCTGGCAGCCGTATTCGTTGGTGTACGGCCCCGAGGCGTTGCCGGCCGGCAGCGCGAATGGCTTGTAGCCGAGCCCGCGCGCGGCGGCCGCGAACAGCTTGCCGGTGGGATGGTCGGCCAGCGGCGGCAGCGGGTAGTCGCCCGAGCGGCGCCCTTCGAACGGGTTGCCGCCCTCGAGCGGCTTGCCGTTCAGGTTGCCGGCCTTGCCCGAGGTGCCGCAGACGCGCTCGAAGCGGTCGAACGACGGCTCCAGTTCGTCATAGGTCACGCCCCAGTCCTGCAGGTTCATGCCTTCCGGGATGAACTTCGCGCCGTAGCGCTCGGTGATGTGGCTCTTGTAGCGCAGCTCGTCGGGCATCACGCGCGACTGCACGCCCGACCAGTGCGAACCCGCGCCGCCCACGCCCTCGCCCGGCTTGAACGAGCCGATCTGGCGATACGGCACGGCCGTCTGGTCCTTGGTGTGGCGGTTCGTGACGGTGGTCTTCGCGAGGTTCTGCAGCAACGCCTGGCGCGCCGAGTACTTGATCTCGTCGACGATCTGCGGATACGCGAAATCGGGTACCGTCTCGCGTGCGTCGCCGCGCTCGAGCGCGACCACGTCGAGCCCCGCGTTCGCCAGTTCGATCGCCATGATCGAGCCGGTCCAGCCGAAGCCGACGATCACCGCGTCGACCGGCTTTTTCTTGATGCTTGCCATGCTTATCCTCGCTTGCCGTAGAGGCTGACCGGACCATACGGATAAGGCTTGGCCTCACCCACGAACTCCAGGTAATCGGCGCGCACGCCGGGGTAGCCGATCATCTTCCAGGCGGCCATGTCCTTGTTGCCGCCGTAGGACGGGTCGCCGAAGTAGCCTTCCATCACGTTGACGAGCAGGAAGTGGCCGAGGAAGGTCTTGAAGTTGAAGTCGTCGGTCTTGACCTCGCCCGACTCGATGCCCTTGAAGAAGGCGGTGCGCTGCGCGGGCGTGAAGTCGGCGAAGGCCTTGCCGCCGGCATGCGCGCGCGTGTAGGCGTTGATCGCGCGGATGCCGATCCGGTACTGCTCCTTCGGCGTGAGCTTGGCCTGGTAGCCGAACTCGGGGGCGGCCGGCAGGAACGGCCCCTGCATGTACCAGCGCGTCGCGTCGCCATAGGGCGTCTGCATCTGGCGGTCGATGTATTGCGGCACGCCGAGCTCGACCGCGCCGGGCCCGACGTCGTCCTTCGGGATCAGCGTGTCGCAGGCCGCGTTGATGAAGGCCCATTCCTCCGGCGTGAAATAGCCGGGCGTGTACTGGCTGGCGGTGGGCTGGTCGGCGGGCGGCATGCCGCGCGCGACGGCCGGCTGGCCCTGGTTCGCTACGGCGCCCGAGATACCGACGACGGCTATCGGTGCGATCGCGATGGAGCCTTTGAGAAAGCTCCGTCGACTGCGATCTTTCGCTTCTGTCATGATTGAAAGTTGTCGTGGGGAATGGATTGGAATGGCGTGCCGGCGTGCCGCGCGGGCATGCCGCCGTTGCACCCGGCAGGCCCTCGGCGGGGCGCCTGCCCGGAACTGCCCGGAACCGGCACTGCCCGATCGGTCCCGCCCAGGCCGCTCAGGCGAGCTGGAACGTCTCGACGTGGCCGCGCATGCGCGTGGACTGCTCGCTGAGCGCCTGCGCCGCGGCCGTGGCCTGCTCGACGAGCGCGGCGTTCTGCTGGGTGATCGAGTCCATCTGGCTGACCGCCGTGTCGACCTGCTCGATGCCCATGCGCTGCTGTTCGGCGGCCGCCGCGATCTCGTTCATCAGCGTGGTCAGGTCACGCACCGAACGCAGCACTTCCTGCATCGTCTGGCCCGCGTCGGCCACCAGTTCGCTGCCCTCGGCGACCGTCTGCACCGACGCGGAGATCAGCTCCTTGATTTCCTTGGCCGCCACCGACGAGCGCTGCGCGAGCGAACGCACCTCGCTCGCCACCACCGCGAAGCCGCGGCCCTGCTCGCCGGCGCGCGCCGCTTCCACGGCCGCGTTCAGCGCCAGGATGTTGGTCTGGAAGGCGATGCCCTCGATGATGCCGGTGATATCGGAGATCTTGCGCGAGCTTTGATCGATGCCGCCCATGGTACCGATAACGCGCGCGAC
The DNA here is from genome assembly GCF_001411805.1 of Burkholderia plantarii. Taxonomy (NCBI): domain Bacteria; kingdom Pseudomonadati; phylum Pseudomonadota; class Betaproteobacteria; order Burkholderiales; family Burkholderiaceae; genus Burkholderia; species Burkholderia plantarii. Next base: position 2,271,643 of record NZ_CP007212.1, read on the forward strand.
CACGTCGTTGCCGCGCGCGGCCACGTCGGAGGCGTTGTCCGCGAGCGAACGCGCCGTGCGGGCGCTTTCGGCGTTCTGCTTCACGGTGGCCGTCAGCTCGCTCATGCTCGCCGCGGTTTCCTGGAGCGAGGCGGCCTGCTCCTCGGTGCGCACCGACAGGTCCATGGTGCCGGAGGCGATCTGCTGGGTGGCCGTGGCGATCGATTCGGTGCTGGTGCGCACTTCGCGCACGGTGCGCGCGAGGCTGGTCTGCATCTCGGCCACGCCGCGCAGCAGCAGGCCCATCTCGTCGTTGCGGTGCGCGTCGATGCGGCGGTTCAGGTGGCCCGCGGCGATCGCCTCGAAGTGCGAGAGCGCGTCGTTGAGCGGTGCCATGATCGCGCGGCGCAGCGACAGCCAGCTCAGCACCGAGGCGATCACGCCGATCACGATCATCACGACCGACACGCTGAAATAGACGTGGAAGCTCGATTCGGACGCTTCGTAGTTGTTCTTCGCGTTGGTGTAGAGCGCCTGCTTGACCTTGTCGTTGGCCGCGCTCATCTGGCTGTAGAGCGCGGAAAGCTCGGTCATCGCGATGTGGTCCACCTTGGCGGTGTCGCTGGCGCGGATCGCGTCGACGAACGACGACACCGCGTCACGCATGGCCTTGCGGCGCTCGGTGGCGTCGCCGATCAGGTCGGCCTCGTTCTGCTGGTGCGGCTGGTTGACGAAGGTCTGCCACCACTCGTCGGACTTCGCGAAGAAACCGGTGGCGCGGTCGATCTGCTCCTGCGCCTTCGCGTCCTCGGGGTGCAGCGCCAGGCGGTCGAGCACGAGGCGCGTGCGGGCGATGTAGATCTCGGCGTTGCCGATGTTGGTTGCGGCGGTCAGCTTGTTCTTGTAGGTGTCCTGGTTGGCTCGATTCGCCCGGCTCGTTCCCAGCAAGCCGAGTACCCCGATCGCGACCATCAGCACAGCGAGAAAACCCATCGTCAGCGCAATGCGCGCCTGCAGCGTAAACGCCGCCTTCACCCCTACCCCATTCATCGATTTTTTCCTGGATATCTAGTATTTGAGCACCATGCACTACGGGTATACGGCAGGTACTTAACTATCTTTAGACGAATTGAGGGAATCGATCAAAAAACTGAGGGATTCGATCAATCGGGGTGGGGCCGGCCTGCCGAGGGTGGCCTAACGGGGGGCAGAGGGGCGAAGATCAACACGAGACGGGGGCGCGAGAGGCGTCTTGCGGCTCTCGGCAGCGAGTCGGGCTCGGGCTCGGGCTCGGGCTCGCCCCGGCGGAGGGCCGGCTGCGCGGGCAGGGCCGTCGATCGGGCGGCGGCGGGCGCCGCCCGTCGGCGCTCAGCGCATCGCGCTCGCCAGGCTGTCCATGTCGAGGCGGCCCAGCTTCGAGGCTAGCTGCAGCCGCGCCGAACGCCAGTCCGTCAGCGCCTGGATCCGCTGTTTCTTCGCGTTGGCGAGCGCCGATTGCGTATTGAGCAGTTCCAGGATGCTGCCCACGCCGATCTGGTAGCGGTGCTCGGCCGCCGCGTAGGACTGCTGCGCGAGATGGATTGGGGACGTTAGGGATGGGGGGTTCCCGAATCGACCATGCTTCGTCAACCGTGTCGGGATCAGACAGGCAGGTCACCATCCCGACGCAGCGCCCGATTCACCGGCTCGGAAAACCACCGAAACACGCCCCCGGCAACCAGTGCCGCCAATCCAGCGTAAGCCACCAGCCAAAGCGGCTTCGCATGCACCCCAATGCTTTCGCGCGTCAGGTACTCGCGCAACACACCGAGCACGACGATGTGAAACAGATACAACTCATAACTGCGCTGCCCGAACCAGCGAATCACGCGCGGCACCCATGACGATGCCGCCTGCCGCCCTTCTTCCTGCCCGATCCTGAAGCAAACCAACAGCACCGCGGAACCCAACGCCATCACCGACACACCCCACACCACATGCCGCATGATCGGCCCGCACAGATAAGTGATTGCCATCGCCCCGATGGCCACGCCCTGCAACACCAGACGCCACTCCCGCCGCATCCGCACCCCCGGCATCAACGCGACGCAGCACCCCATCGCGATCGCATCGAAACATGCCCAATACCCATAAAGCGCGACGATCTCGTCATCGCGATGCCAATACCGATAAACCGGCGCAAACACGATCGGCACGAGCAACCACCATGCGATATACCGCGGCCGGCGCAACCACGCGAAAACCAACGGAAACCCCAGATAAAACACCTCCTCCACCGACAGCGACCAGAGGATATTCATCGCGTAGTTGAAATAGCCGACCCTGGCCATCAGCACGTTATGCCAGAAGGTCAGCACCGACAGCACGGCCACCGGCAAACTCACGGTGCCGGGTTTGTCGACAAACGAGCGCAGGCCGAGTAAAGCGAGCGCGACCATGATCGCCAGCACCAGCAAGAGGCACGGCAAAATCCGCGCGGCGCGGAAACGGTAGAACGTCGCGAAGCGAATCCCTCGTGGCGAACCAAACCGGCGCAGCGACGTGGACGTGATCAGATATCCGGACACGGTAAAGAACATCGTCACGCCATAGTTGCCGTTGCGGGCCACCGCGCGGATCGCGTCGGCTAGCCACGGCAGGTCGAACGGCAGCACGTCCAGCCGGTAGGTCAGGTGGAAATGCAGGATCAGCACGAGCAGGATCGCCGTGCCTCGCAGCAGGTCCACTCCATGACTGCGCGCGTTCAACTCCATCGTGTCTCCGTGTCGTTCGTTGTCGGGCGAATACGCATTGTCGTCCACCTGCCACTCACAATGGGTGTGCAGGCGGCGATCGTCCAACGAGACGCGGCGCATCCGGAACGGCCAGCCACCGCACTCAGCCCCGCCGCAGAGAAGCACCCGCCGCCGTGCCGCATCACGCGCGCCATCCGGCACCTATCCTGCCGAGCTAACTTTTTTATCTTTTCATTAAAAAAGTTTGACACACAGCCTACGGCAAGATAATTTTGCGCAAGCCAGTAGAAAGACAACGATACAACGAGGGGGATGCCACATCCGGCGCCATGCCGATTCGCATCCAGTTCCATCAGCAATCCTGATCATTGTTCCGGCGTCGTGTCGCTTTCCGGCACGGCGGCAGTGCCCAGACAAACGAACCTGAGCGTATTCCACCGGCGGCATGCTTCACGCATGCGGCCGGCATCATGACGCGCATTCGCGCGCCTGCTTCATCGCCTCACCGCCTCTGCGGTAAAGCAGCAACGCAATTCAGCAGCGGTCTGATTCCCGACACGCATTCCATTCGATCCTCTTTGGGGCATGACATGAAAAAATCTGTTCGCACTACTTCTTATCTGGCTGTCGCTTGCGTCGTGTCGACAACCTGCGCGTCGCTCGCGCAGGCACAGTCCCAGGCACCCTCGGTGCCTGCCGCCGGCGCCGCGTCCGAAAGCGTCAACCAGTTGATCGTCAAGCTGAAACCGGCTGCGGTCGCGGCGCGCGGCGCGGCGTCGATCGCGACGGCAGCGGCGGTGCCCGATATCCATGGCGTGATCGACCGCGTGCTCGCCGCGCGCCGTGCTCGCGTGACGACGCGGGCATTCGGCGCGGCGGCGGCCTCGGCACCCGGCAACGCGAGCGACCCCGCCGCCGGCATCGGCGTGAAGCGCGAGATGGCGGACGGCGCGACCGTGCTGCGCCTGCAGCGCAACCTGCCGGCCGCCGACGCCGCCGCGCTGGCCAACGATTTCGCGGCCGACGCGGCGGTCGAGTACGCCGAGCCCGACGCACGCATGCACGCGCTGCTGGTGCCGAACGACACGCGTTACGGCGAGCAATGGGGCTACGCGGGCGGCATCGGCGGCGCCAACCTGCCGAAGGCGTGGGACCTCACGACCGGCTCCGCGAACGTGGTGGTGGCGGTGGTCGACACCGGCTATCGCCCCCACGCCGACCTTGCCGCGAACGTCCTGCCCGGCTACGACTTCATCTCGGACCCGGACGGCGCGAACGACGGCAACGGCCGCGACAGCGACGCCTCGGACCCTGGCGACTGGGTTTCGCAGCGCGAAGTCGACGATCCGGACGGCCCGTTCTACCGCTGCCAGGTCGATCAGTTCGGCCGCACCTTCGCGAGCGACAGCTCGTGGCACGGCACCCACGTGGCCGGCACGATCGGCGCCGTCTCGAACAACGGCCGCGGCGTGGCCGGCATCTCGTGGCAGGGGAAGATCCTGCCCGTGCGCGTGCTCGGCAAATGCGGCGGCACGCTCAGCGACATCGCGGACGGCATGCGCTGGGCCGCCGGGCTCGCGGTGCCGGGCGCGCCCGCCAACCGCACGCCGGCGCGCGTGCTGAACTTCAGCCTCGGCGGCGGCGGTAGTTGCAGCCGCACCTATCAGAGCGCGATCAACGCGGTGGTCGGCGCCGGCGCGACGGTGGTGGTCGCGGCCGGCAACGAGGCCGCGCAGGTTTCCACCTCGCAGCCGGCCAACTGCCAGAACGTGATCGCCGTGGCCGCCACCGACGTGAACGGACGACGCGCGAGCTTCAGCAACTTCGGCACGGCCGTGAAGATCGCGGCACCGGGCGTGAACATCCTCTCGACGCTCAACAGCGGCGCCACCTCGCCCGCCGCCGACAGCTACGCGTCCTACAACGGCACCAGCATGGCCACGCCGCACGTGGCCGGCACCGTGGCGCTGATGCTGGCGGCGAACGGCTCGCTCACGCCCGCGCAGGTGCTGCAGAAGCTGCAGGCGTCGGCACGGCCGTTCCCGAGCGGCTCCGGCTGCTCGACCAGCACCTGCGGCGCGGGCCTGCTCGATGCGGGCGCGGCCGTCAGCGCAGCGCGGCAATAGCGGGCGACGCGCACTCGATCAGCCGTGCCGCACGGATGCCGCCGCCCGGCACGGCAAATCCGGCGACCGGCGGCAACGCCTGCCCGGGAAGAAAACCGCCGCCGGTCGATCGTTCCTGGTTTTCACCAAAGGATCGGCCGGCTCGCGGCTGGCACGATCCGCTCCGTCACCGCCTCGCCGCCATCCACGAAAAAACCGACACCACGCCACGCACCGGCCGGATTTCTCCGGCGCAAACGTTACGACGATGACATCCGATCGCCACCCGGACGTCGACACGAAAAATCCCCACCCTCCCCACACCAAACAGACGTTTGAATTACCGAATATTGACGATTACCTTGTTGTCACCGCCATCGATCTCAAGTCAAACTCGCCGGGCGCGCTCGATGGTGACGCCAACGCTTCGCGACCACCGGACTTCCGCGCCGAGACAAGCGACACGCCAGACCTTCAACGTCGAACAGGCAGTCAACCAACCGGGGATCCTCATGAAAACGGCATCACGCTTCATCCGCGGGGTTTCGCTGATGGCGGGCCTCACGGCCCTCTCGCTGCTCACGGCCGCCACGGGCGCCGCGCAATCGCTGACCTGTCCGGGCCGGACCACCATCGGCGGATTGCCAGGCGCGCAGTTCGAGGACGGCAGTTTCGGCGTGACCGGCCCGCTGAACGTCAATCCGGACGGCGCCAAGGCGTCGTACACGCAGGACGATCGCGGCTTCACCTATATCGCCAACGGCATGAACCGGCTCAACCCCGCCGTGGATTGCCGCAAACACCTGACGGACTGCGCCAAAGCCTTTCGCACCGCGGAGGACGGTCAATTCGGTCCCGGCACGCCCGAGTTCTGCGTCTACGCGATCGAGGTCGATCCGATTCCGCCAGCCACGAAAACGCTCGTCTGCCGCGGCGACGGCGCCAAGACCATCGGCAACGGCAAAGGCCGCCCGCGCCTCGGCGCCGATCGACTCGACCGGATCGAAGGCGGACGAATCGGCTACTACGTGTCGATGACGCGGCTGAACCAGCTCGTCGACGGCAAACCGCAGGCGATCGATTCGCTGACCGTCCCCGGCATCGTGGTACCGAGGACGCATGCGGACCTGGTAGGGCGCGTGGTCTACGCTGCCTACCAAGGTCGCTCCACGCTGGCGGTCGTCAACGACACCGGGCCCGCGTTCGGCGAAGGTTCGATCGCGCTGCACGAGATGCTGCGCTACGGCGCGCTGCAGACGCCACCGAAGATCGGCCCGATCAGCGTGGCCAATCGCTGCCACGACGCCGAACTCGCGATCAAGGCACCCTACACGTCGCGGCCCGACGCCGCCAACGATCGTTGCGACGATCCGGGCAAGCGGCGGAGCCCCGCCGACGTGCGCGCCTACACGGGTATCGGGAGCGGCGTGACCATGATCGTGTTGGGCAACGCGAGCCTGCCGATGAAGAACGGCGTCGCCACGGCGCCCGTCACGCCCGACGCATTGAAGCAGGCCGCGAACCAGGCCGGCTATACCGATGCCAGACTGGCCGACATGGCCCACTGCCTGTAGACGCATGCCGGCGCAACCAGCGCGCGCCGCCGACCTGGGCCATGCGGCGGTCGCGCGCAACACCGCGGCGCAGCCCCGCCTCACTTCGCCGCGCCGACCAGCGCGAACGCGTCGTACTTCGGATCGATCGGCGTATGCGGCATGTGCGTGAGCGCTTCCTCGACGAGCGGCTCGCAGGCGCTGTAGTCCGAACCGATGCTGTCGCTGTGCGCCTGCGGAAAATTCACCGCCAGCACCTTGCCGCCCCAGCGATCCACGGTGGCCGTCATGCTGCACTTGCCGGCCCCGCCCACCTTCAGGTCGAGCACGATCACGTTCAGATCGAGCGCCGCGTCGGCGTTGGAGAAATTCCACTGCGCGGTCATGCGATCGCCGGAGCCGCCGGTATCGACGAGCTTCATCGTCTTGTCGGGAATCCCCACCGACTGCACCAGATCGAGCACATTCGAGCCGACCAGCTTGCCGTCCTGTACCTCGCGCGCCTCATGGGTCCGATACGCGGCGCAACCTGTCAGCAGCGTGAAAAGAAAGACGGAGACGACTGTCAGGATTCGCACGGAAAATACCTCCGGTAAGACGCATCGAGGGCGATGCGAGATCGTGGGCGCAATGGCGGAGAGGACTGCCGGAGCCGGCCATGGACCGTGGCCGGCAGCGTCGGGCGACGGGACCGGATGCGTCGTGGCAACGGGGCGCGTCGGTCCGGGGCATCGGCATCAAGGCACCGCACCGTTTTCCCGAAGCCGCGGGCTGCGTGTCGCTCGACCGTCAACGGGCGTTCAAGACGCGGGGAAAGTTCATCGAAACACGGTGGATCGTCGGCCTCGATGGCCGATGCACGCCGGGTTCATGGCGACGATGGGAAGGCGATGGAAAGCTCGACACGCATGCGACGCTGCGGGGGATCGGCGGCAAGCCGGCGGCGGCGGCGCGTGTCGCGGCAACGCGAGCCGCCGCGCACGGCCGTCATGCACCGAGCCGCATCGATCCATCATTTCGCAGTGCGAATCGCCCCGCCATCTCCCTTCCGCGCATGCCTGCCGGCACCTCGTCAGGCGCTGCTGCGCGCCTCGGCGGGCACGCGCGCGCGTCGCGTGGCCACCGCGTTCATGCGCGGAGCGGCGCGCTCGCGCACGACCGTCTCGAGATGCGTGGCCGACGCCTGCACGGCGGTCGCGCGCGGCACCGGCACGCCGGCCAGTTGGCAATAGAGCTCGATATAACGCGCGGCCGGCCCTTCCCAGCTCGAGTCGCGATTCATCGCGTTGCGTTGCAGTACGCGCCACGATTTCGGCTGCGCGAACAGATCGAACGCACGCCCCAGCGCCTGCACCACGTCGTTTACGTGCTCGCCGTCGAACAGGAAGCCGGTGGCCTCGCCGATCTGCGGCGTGTCGGCATCGTCGGCGCTCGGTGCCGCGAGGCAGTCGGTGATCGTGTCGGCCAGGCCGCCCACGCGCGAGGCCACCGGCACGGTGCCGTAGCGCATCGCGTAAAGCTGGGTCAGCCCGCACGGCTCGAAGCGGCTCGCGTGCAGCAGGATGTCGGCGCCCGCGTGCAGCCGGTGCGCACGCGTCTCGTCGTAACCGATGTGGACGCCGAGCCGCCCCGGCCACTGCGCGGCCAGCCGGCGCAGTTCCGCCTCGATCGCCGCATCGCCCTGCCCCAGCACCGCGAACTGCGCGCGCGGCCAGCGCGCGAGCGCGGCCGGAATGGCCTCGCACACCACGTCGGCCAGCTTCTGCCCGGTGAGCCGGCTGCCGATCGCGACCAGCGGCGCGAACGGATCGACCTGCAGCCCGTAGCTCTGCTGCAGCTCGCGCTTGCAGGCGTGCTTGCCAACCAGATCGTCCACGCCATAGCCCTGCGCGAGCGCGGCGTCGTCACGCGGATTCCAGAGCGCGTCGTCGATGCCGTTGACGATGCCCGACAGCTTGCCGGCATGCGCGGCCAGCACGCCTTCCATGCGGTTGCCGAAGTGCGGCGTGAGGATCTCCTGCGCGTAGCGCTCGCTCACCGCGGTCAGGCGGTCCGCGTAGACGATCGCCGCCTTCATGCAGCTCAGCGCGCCGTAGAACTCGATGCTGTGCGGCTCGTGCGGCGCCGGCGCGAGCAGTTCGGACGGAATCCCCGCATAGGGCGCGAGGCCCGGCGGATAGTTGCCCTGGAACGCGAGGTTGTGAATCGTGAAGATGCTGCGCGCCGGCGAACCGGCCAGCTTCATCAGCAGCGGCGTGAGGCCGGTATGCCAGTCGTGCGCGTGGACGATGCGCGGGCGCTTGACGCCGCGCACGCCCGCGGCGATCCGCGCGGCGGCGGCCGACAGCGAGGCGAAGCGCACGAAATTGTCGACGTAGTCGCGCCCGCATTCGTCCTGGTAGAGCCCGCTGCCGCGCCGTCCGTACAGATGCTTCATTTCGAGCAGCAGGACCGGCACGTCGGAGTCGGGCATCGCGGCGCGCCACAATCGCGCGTCGCCGCCGGGCAGATCGCGGATGGTGCCGAGCGGAGTCGGCGCGATCGCGCGATCGAAGGCGGATTCGTAACCGGGCAACAGGATCGATGCGTCGATGCCGCGTTGACGCAGTGCGCTCGCCGAAGCGCTGACCATGTCGCCGAGGCCGCCGCTCTTGGCAAGCGGCGCAGCTTCGGCAGCGACCATCAGGACGTTAAGCGACAAGGTAACTCCCCACTGGGTTCGGTTGAATGAAATTCGATGCGGGCGCGGCATGTATCAGCCCGCCATCGGGGAGCGGTCGCTCGACAGGGGCCGCTCCCGAAACTGGACAGTGGGTATTTAGCAATCTCCAAGCCAGCTTTGCGCGCACGCGGAGAAAATCTGCTGCAGAGCACCAAACGGCGCGCCATACATGGGGGGTCCGAATCGCCGGCACCGGGCAGCAACAGGCCAAGGCGCAGCGCGCGCCCGATACCCGTATGTAGTTTTGACATCACGCCGATCGACGCTTGTAGTTTTCGCCAGCGCCCGGCCCGGCGGGCCTCTGCCAGCCGTCGATGGCACCGTCGGCGCTGGCGTCGTCGGCGGGCCGGCATGTTCGGGCACGGACGGGCGCGGGCGCCCCGCCGCCGTCGATCAGGCGGCCGGCTTCAGCACCACCTTGGTCCAGCCGTCGTTGCGCGCGTCGAAGTTCGCATAGCCCTCGGGCGCGCGTTCGAGCGGCAACTCGTGCGAGATGATCCGCGAGGGCTGGGCGCGACCGGCGGCGATCAGGTCGCGCAGCTTGCGGTTGTAGGCCTTCACGTTGGCCTGGCCGGTGGCGATGCGCTGCCCCTTCATCCAGAACGGGCCGAAGTCGAACGCGAGCTTGCCCTGTTTGGCGAGATCGTCGGGCGAGCCGGGATCCTCGGCCACGAACACGCCCACCACGCCGATCCCGCCGGTCGGGCGCACCGTCTTCACCAGTGAATTGAGCGTGGCGTGCGGCACCTCGCGCCCATGGCAGCTGCACTGGTAGCCGACGCATTCGCAGCCGCGGTCCGCGCCCTCGCCGCCCGTCAGTTCCAGCACGCGCTCCACGGCCGAGCCGTCGCTGTCGTCGATCGGCTCGGCGCCAAGCTTGCGCGCCAGCGCCAGCCGGTCTGCGTGCGTGTCGACCACCATCACGCGGCTCGCGCCGCGGATCTGCGCCGACATCGCCGCCATCAGGCCCACCGGCCCGGCGCCGTAGATCACCACGCTGTCGCCGGGCTCCACGCCCGCCAGCACGGTGGCGTGATAGCCGGTCGGGAAGATGTCGGACAGCATCACGTAGTCGTTTTCCTTCTCCTCGGCGTCGGGCGGCAGCAGCAGACAGTTGAAGTCGCCGAACGGCACGCGCAGCAGTTCGGCCTGCCCGCCGCTGTAGGGCCCCATCCCGGCGAAACCGTAGGCGGCGCCCGCCATGCCGGGGTTCGCCGTCAGGCAGAAGCCCGTCAGGCCGCGCTCGCAGTTCTTGCAGAAGCCGCAGCCGATGTTGAACGGCAGGCAGACGCGATCGCCCACCTTGACGCGCTCCACGCCGCCGCCGACCTCCACCACCACGCCGAGGTTCTCGTGGCCGAGGATGCGGCCGGTTTCCATGTTGGTGCGGCCTTCGTACATATGCAGGTCCGACCCGCAGATATTGGTGGTGGTGATCTTCACCAGCACGTCGGTGGGTTTCTCGATCCGCGCATCCGGCATGTTCTTGATGGCGACCTTTCGCGGCCCTTCGTAAACCAGCGCTTTCATCGGGGGACTCCTTTGCAGGGTTGGGAAACGGGACGGCTGCGCACGGCAGCCCCCTTCGCTTCAGCATCGGACGTGCCGCGCGGGCGCGGAGCCGCCGCGCCGGCCGGCGGCGGGCTCGGGGCGGCGCCGGCAGCCGGTGCCGGGCCGGCGACGCGGGCGGGGAAAAACTGCAAACCGCGTAACGAGGCGCCGCCGGGCTCGAATCGATGCGGTTCGATCGCGGCACGAGTGCGGACCCGGCTGGAAGGCACCCGGCAAGGGCGGCGACCGCGTTGCCAGCCGCCGCCTCACTTCGCGCGCCGCGTGGCGAGCCCCGCGTCGGGCGCCGTCGCGCCCGCGCGCAGCTGCTGAATCCGGTTCGCTACCACCTCGGCCACGTTCCCGGCCTCGAGCCGCGCGGGCGTGGCGTCCTCGGCGCGGAACGTCGGGTCGTGAAAACGCGCGGCGAGACGTTGGTGGCATTGTTCGCGGCTCGGCACGCCGGTGAGCTGGCCGCGGCGGACCCGCGCCCGCGGCGGCAGGGGCCACGGCTTCGTACCCGGGATCATTGCGGGCCTCGCGAGAAAACAGGTTCGGTCGGGTTCGGTTCCCCCGCGCGGCAAACCCATTCCCCGGCCGTCGCGCGGTCGACTCGAAGCCGTCACACGCGTGGCACGCGGATTGCTGCTTGCTGGCACCCGCCCCGGGAGACGACCTCGACATGACGCCTGGACCATCTTCGCCACCCGCACCACACGCCCCCCGCCGGGTCGTCCCGCCGGGCCTCGCCCTCGCCGCCGGCCGGCCGCCCGTCGCGTCGCGCCTGCCCCTTTCCCGCAGCACGGAGGCCGCCGATGTCTGATCCGATCTTCCCCGCCGCCGATCCCGATCTGCCGGCCACGCTCGACGTCTGCCGGCGCTGCGGGCTGTGGGAGCCCGCCACCCGGCCGGTGGCGGGCGCCGGCCCGCGCCGTGCCGCGATCATGCTGGTGGGCGAGCAACCCGGCAAGCACGAGGACCGCACGGGCCGGCCGTTCGGCGGCACCGCCGGGCGCCTGCTCGACCGCGCGCTGACGGAGGCGTCGCTGGCGCGCAGCGAAATTCACGCCACCTACGCGCTCAAGCACATCCAGCGCGCCGCGCCGGGCAGCCAGGTCGGCGACGCGACGCCGACGCGGCACGAGATCGACGCCTGCCGCTACTGGCTCGAACGCGACATTCGCAGCGTCGCGCCGCGCGTGATCGTGGCGTTCGGCGCCGTCGCGCTGCGCGCCGTGCTCGACGATCCGGACGCGGTGGTGCATCGCATGCCGCTGCCGTACCGGCTGCCCGGCGGCGAACGCGTGATCGCGACGCTGGCGCCGGCCCAGGTATTGCGCACGCGCGGCGCCGATTCGCGCGAACGCGCGTGGCAGCAGATCGTCGAGGCGCTGCGCGCGGCGCGCCGGCTCGCGCAGGCGGCCGACGAAGCGGCGCCGCCGGGCGGCGGCGAGCCTCGCGTGCCGTCGGCGGTGTGGATCGATCCGGCCCGCGGCGGCTCGGCCTGGCTCGCCTGAGGGCGCCGGGCGGGAGCGGGATGCTGTTGGTGCTGCCGGCGGGTTGGCGGGTTGGCGGGTTGGCGGGTTGGCGCACCTGATGCGATCGGCGCGTTCAGCGCTCCCGATGCGATTCAACGCCATCCAAGCCATCGCCGCCTTCGGCATGCGGCCCGCTTCATCGCGAACGCGCCGGCCTCGGGTGCCGGCCGCTCGACGCGCCGCGAGGCACGACGCAACGGCTCACCAGCGCAACGCGCGCCGCCCCGCCAGCGCGCCGATCAGCGCCGGCACGGCCATCCCGAGCGAATACCAGACCGCCCAGAACGGCACCGCCGTCTCGGGGCAGCGGAAGCTGTAGGCGAGCGTGCCGATCGCGCCGGCCAGCAGCCCGGCCACGGTGCCGGCCACGCTCGGCCGCGTGGCCGCCAGCCCGCGCATCGCGTGCAGCAGCACGACGAGCGGCACGCCCGACAGTCCGACGATATAAAGCGAGCAGGTGCGCCACGTATGGCCAAGCACCAGCGCCGGCCGCAGCTCGGGCGGCGCCGCGGCCAGCACCGCGACGGCCGCCACGCTCACCGCCGCGAGCGGCAGGCCAAGCCAGAGCCAGGCGCGCCCCACCGCCAGCCCGGGCCGTGCCAGCCGCGCGGCCACCCGCAGCGCGGCGAGCGTCATCGAGGCGGGCAACATCACCTTGACCCAGAACAGCGGCGTGCCGAGCGCATGCGCGAGCCGCATCGTGTCGCCGCGAATCGCCGGCAGCAACAGCAGCGCGACGACGATGCCCGCCAGCGCCGCGAGCCCGAGCCGCCGGCTCACCGCGGCGCGCCCGGGCGGCCGCGGCGCATCGATCAGCGTCATGATCAGTTCATCGGTGTTCATCGCCTTTTCCTCGTATTGTCGCGGCGAGCGCCTTGAGCCCGCGATGCACGCCGACCTTCACGGCCGATTCCGACATGCCGGTGGCCGCCGCCGTCTCCGCCACCGACATGCCCCACAGCCGCGTATGCACGATCGGCTCGCGCTGCCCCTTCGGCAGCGTCGCCAGCAGGCGCTGCAGGTCGCGCCGCGCGTCGGCGGCCTCGCTGTCCGATTCCACGAACAGCTCGCCGTCGTCGTCGAGCGGCGCGTGCAGCGCGTCCCAGCGAAACCGTGCGCGGTGGTGGTCGGCCACCTTGTAGCGCACGATCGCGCTGATCCAGGCCGTCAGCGGCACGTCGGGCCGGAACGTCTCGAGGCCGTGGTGGACCGCGATCAGCACCTCCTGCAGCAGATCCTCCACGTCCTCGTCGCGGCGCCGCAGCCTGGCCCGCAGCCGCGCGCGCAGGAACCGCGTCAGGTCGACGAGGAACGCGCGATAGGCGGCCTTGTCGCCGTCGAGCGCGCGCAGCAGCAGCGCCGTGAGCCGCCGTTCGGCGTCGGGCCTCGCGGCCGAGGCCGGTTCGGGCGCCGGCACATCGCGCCCGGCGGCGCAATCGGCGTCGCCGGTCGTCATGAAGACACGCGCGGACAGGTTCGAGACACCGCTTGCCGCCGCGCTCAGGCCGATACCCGGCCGGCCGCGCGCGGCGCATGCAGGCGCGCGTACCAGCCGCGCAGCAGGCCGTCCACGGCGAACGGTCCGGCGCCGCCGAACACCAGCGCGAGCAGCCCCGCCACGTAGAGCAGGTCGGTCTCGACGCCGGGCGGCCCGAACTGCGGCACGCCATGGACCACGTCCATCAGCTTGATCGAGGTGAAGCCGTAGGGCAGGTGGACGGTGAGCGAGGCCACCGCCAGCACCACCAGCATCGGCACCGCCACCACCGGCACGAACGCGCCGGCCAGCACCGCGAGGCCGCCCAGCAGCTCGATCGCGATGGTCGCCCAGGCCATCAGGTGCGGCGCCGGCACGCCGAGCGCCTGCAGGATCGCCGCGAAATGTTCGGGATGCTTGACGATCTTCGCGTAGCCGTGGGCGACATACCCGTAGCCGACGATCAGGCGCACCGGCAGCGGCGCCCAGCTTTGCAGCCGCGCGGCGAGCCAGGCGGGATCGGCGAGAGGGAACAGCGAGCGAAGCGGCGTCATGAAGGCATCCTGTATCGGGTGGCGGCCCGCGAGGGGGCCGCGAGATCCGTGATCGGCGCGCGCACGGTCGTGTCGCGCCTGTCATGGATCAGATCGTTCGGCGGCGCCGAACGGTTACAGGCGCTTCGGGATTTTCTTGTAGACGGCCGGCGGGAGCGGAACGGGGCCGGAATGACACGCGCGATGGCGACGAATGCGGGGATGAACGCGGGACGGACGCGGGAATCGATACGACCACATCGCCCGCCGCACGGCTCAAGGCGCGGCGGCGTCCTCGGGATGCAGCAGCGCGTCCATCAGCACGCGCACCTTCGGCAGGCTCGCACGGTCGCGCGCATGGGCGGCATAGATGTCGAGATCGGCCCAGCGCAGCTCGGGCGCCGCGTTCACGAGGCTGCCGTCGGCCAGCGCCGTGTCGGCCGCGTACATCGGCAGCACCGCGAGGCCGAGCCCGGCCGCGCAGAAGTCGCGCAGCGCGAACACGTCGCTGACCAGCATCTTCGGCGCGATCGCGGCCTCGGCGGGCTCGCCGCGCCAGGTCACGCGCCAGCTGGTGCGCGGCGCGTAGGTGCGCAGCGCGAGGCAGTCGTGCGTGATCAGCTGGTCCGGCCGCGCCACATGACCATGCTCGGCCACGTAGGCGGGCGAGCCGCACAGCAGGATGCCGACCGAGGCGATGCGCTGCTCGATCACGCCCGACTGCGGGGTGGATGCGGCGCGGATCGCCACGTCGTAGCCGCTGTCGAGCAGATCGACGTAGCGATCCGACAGGTCCACCTCGAAGCGCAGCCTCGGATAGCGCCGCGCGAGGCGCGTCACGCACGGCAGCACGCGGGCGCGCCCGTAGCCGGTGGGCATCGTCACGCGCAGCGTCCCCTCGGGCTCGGGCGCGCCCTGCTGGACGCGCGCGTCGGCCTGTTCGAGCCGCAGCAGGATCTCGCGCAGCTCGGCGGCATAGGCGAGGCCCGCCTCGGTCAGCGCCACGCGCCGCGTGGTGCGCTCGATCAGCCGCACGCCGAGCCGCGCCTCGAGCACGGCCACGCGCCGGCTGATGGTGGACTGGGTCACGCCGAGTTCGCGCGCCGCGGCGCCGAAGCCGCCGGCGTCGGCCACCGACAGGAAGGTCTGCGCTTCGGACCAGGCAGCTGTATTCATGCGCGGCGTCGATCGATCGGAAAGGATCGTCACTCTACTCAGTTTCCCGGCCGATGGATATGGAAGCCGGGCGGGCAAGCGGCGCCCACCGCGCATCGACCATCCACCTCACGTCCGCGAATCGCCGCCCCACCCGGCCGGATTCCGCGCGCCGCGCCGGAAGCTGCGGGCGGGGACGCTACAATTGGCGCTTGTCGCCCGTCCCGCGGGCGTCGCGCGCCGGGGGGCGGTGCGCGATGCCGCGACCACCGCGCAGCACGCGGGCGTCCGACCCGAACGGCAGTTTCCAGAACCCATGAGTGCAAACCACGATTCCCTGCCCGAGCCGGGCGCGCCGGTCCGCATGGCCGACGTCGCGCGGCTCGCCGGCGTCTCGAAGATGTCGGTATCGCGCGTGCTGACCGGCCAGCACGTCAGCGACGTCACGCGCGAGCGCGTGATGGACGCGGTACGCAGGACCGGCTACGTGGCCGACGCGGTGGCGGGCGCGCTCTCGTCGGGCCGCAACAACGTGATCGCGGTGGTGGTGCCGTCGCTGTCGAGTTCGAACTTCGCCGACACGGTGCGCGGCATCAACGACGTGGTCGAGACGCGCAACCTGCGCCTGCTGCTCGCCAACACCGACTACATCGCCGAGCGCGAGGAATCGCTGATCCGCTCGCTGCTGAGCCACCAGCCGCGCGGCATCGTGGTGACGGGCGGCCACCACACGCCGGAGGCGCGCGCGATGCTCGAGCAGGCCGGCATCCCGGTGATCGAGACCTGGGAGCTGCCGGGACGGCCGATCGACCGCGTGGTCGGCTTCTCGAACGAGGACGCCGCGCAGGCCATGACGCGCTATCTGTACGAGCGCGGCTATCGCCGGATCGGCTTCATCGGCAGCAGCTCGCTGCTGGACCTGCGCGGCATCGCGCGGCGCAACGGCTATCTGGCGGCGGTCGAGCAAGCCGGCCTGCACGCGCCGCGCGACGTGGTGCGGCCCACCCCCGCCAACGACATGGCGCACGGCGCCGCGATGGGCCACAGCAGCGCCGCGCTGAACCAGCTGCTGGCCGAGTGGCCCGACACCGACGCGGTGATGTGTACCAGCGACATCCACGCGTTCGGCGCGATCATGGCCTGCCACCGGCTCGGGCTCACGGTGCCGGGCGACCTGGCGGTGGCCGGCTTCGGCGATTTCGAGGTCTCGCGCCACTGCTATCCGACCATCACGACGATCTCGGTCGATGCCTACGGGATCGGTCACTCGACGGGCCAGTCGCTGCTCGCCGCGATCGACGGCTCGGAGCGGCCCAACGTTTCGCGCCGCGAGATCGCCTCGGTGCAGGCGCAGCGCCAGCAGCACGACGCGCCGCCGCTGATCCGGATTCCCTACGAGGTGGTCGCGCGCGAAAGCGCGTAAGGCGAGGCCGCGGCGGGCGGCCGGACGGGCGGCCCGACACACGGCGCGACGTGCAACATGCTGCGCCCCGCTTCGGGCGCGCCGCCGGCGCCGCCCGGTTGGAACCGGCGCGCTCGAAGCCGATGCCGGCCGGCCCCTCGCCCGCCTGGTCGTAGCCGGTCGTCGCTGGTCGTAGCCGTCGTAGCCGGTCGTCGCAGGATCATCACCGCCTCGCACGCCAACCGCCGTCGCATCACGGCGGCCGGCGCGAAGCACGGCCGCTCTCGCGGCAATCCCCGTCGTCAGCCCGCCTTGGCCAGATGCGCCGTGAACTCGGTGACGAGCGGCCGGCCCTCGAGATATGCCTCCAGGTTCGCGCGCACCAGCCCGGCCATCGCCGCGCGCGTCTCCACGGTCGCGCTCGCGCGGTGCGGCTGCAGCACCACGTTCGGCAGCGCGAGCAGGCGCCGGTCGATGGCCGGCTCGTTCCAGAACACGTCGAGCGCGGCGCCGCGCAACCGGCCGTCGCCGAGATAGTCGATCAGCACCGGCTCGTCGATGATGCTGCCGCGCGCGATGTTGATCAGGAAGCCGTCCGGCCCGAGCGCGTCGAACACCTCGCGGCCGATCGCGCCGCGCGGCATCTGGTCGGCCGCCGCGCACACCATCAGGTAGTCGGCCTGCGCCGCCAGCTCGACCGCGCTCGCATGGAACGCATACGGCACGTCGTCGAAGCGCTGCCGGTGGTATAGGCGATGCGCATCTCGAAGGCGGCCGCGCGGCGCGCCACGGCCCGCCCCACGCGCCCGAGCCCGACGATGCCGAGCCGCTTGCCGAACATCCGCGAGGTCAGCGTGAACGCCTCGCGGCCCCACTCGCCGGCCCGCGTGCGCGCGTCGTTGCGCACAATCTCGCGCGCCACCGCCAGCATCAGCGCGAGCCCCATGTCGGCCACGTCCTCGGTCAGCACGTCGGGCGTGTTCGTCACGCGCACGCCGCGCCGCGCGGCATGCGCGAGGTCGATCGCATCCACACCCACGCCATACGAGACGATGATCTCCAGCTTCGGCAGCGCGTCGATCAGCGCGGCGTCGGCGCCCGCTTCGCCGTTGGTGGCCAGCACCCTGACGCGCGGCGCGAGCCCGGCCAGCAGCGCGGCGCGATCGGGCGCCTCGGCCAGCACGTGCAGTTCGTACCGTTCACCCAGCGCGACCATGTCGGCCTCCGGATATCGGGTAACAACCAATATGGCTTCCTTGGACATCCGCATCTCCTCATGTTAGATTTTGATAGGCATGGTTACCGATAACCAAGTGTAGCCGAAGCCACGCCGCCCGGTAAGTCGTTCGAGCGCCAGGCAGCGCCGGCGGGCGCCCCGCCACGCGGGCGCGGCCGCCGTTCGGCCAGCCGGACGCGCCCCGGGAAGCGGGTGCGCGCAAGAAGACGGAACATGGAGACAGACAGATGACGATCCACCGAGACGCGCTCACGCCCGCGGCGGCGGCGAGCGCCCACGCCCCGCAGCGGGGCGAGCCCTCCCGAGACGGCGCGGCGGCGCCGGTATCGGCCAGGCAGTTGCGCCGCGCGATCCTGACGAGCGCGGTGGGCAGCGCGCTCGAGTACTACGATTTCGCGATCTTCGGCCTGGCCACCGCGCTGATCTTCAGCCGCGTGTTCTTCTCCAGCTTCGACGCCCACGCGGGCCTGCTCGCGAGCTTCGCGACCTACGGCGTGGGCTTTCTGGCGCGGCCGCTGGGCGGCCTGTTCTTCGGCTCGCTCGGCGACCGCAAGGGCCGCAAGTTCGTACTGCTGATGACCATCGCGATCATGGGCGTGTCCACCACGCTGGTGGGCCTGCTGCCGGCCGGCCCGCTCGGCGCGGTGGGGCTGATCGTGCTGCGGCTGATCCAGGGCTTCGGCGCCGGCGCCGAACAGGCCGGCGCCTCCACGCTGATGGCCGAGGTCGCGCCCGCGCCGCGCCGCGGCTACTTCGCGGCGTTGCCGTTCGTCGGCATCTTCGCCGGCTTCGGCATCGCCACCGCCACCTTCAGCCTGCTGCAGCATCTGCTGGACACCGCCGCGATCCTCGCCTGGGGCTGGCGCATCCCGTTCCTCGCCAGCGTGGTGCTGATCGCGGTGGCGGTCTGGATCCGGCTGCGGCTGCGCGAGAGCCCGGCGTTCGCCGCGCTCGAGGGCGGCCACCAGGTGGCGCGCTCGCCGATGCGGCTGGTGCTGAAGGACGCGCGCCGGCCGGTGGCCGCGGCCGTGCTGATGCGGCTTGCCGAACAGGGCGGCTCGACCATCTACACCACCATCGTGATCGCGTTCCTCGGCGGCACCGTGGCCAACCGGCTCGGCGTGCCGGCCGCGCAGCTCGCGAGGATCGGCACCAGCTGTGCGATGATCGCCACGCTGGCCAGCGTGATCACCACGCCGCTGTTCGGCGCGCTGTCGGACCGCTTCGGCCGCCGCACCGTCTACCGCTGCGGCGCCGTGTTCATGCTGCTGTGGTCGGTGCCGTCGTGGTGGATGGTCAGCACCGGCGAGCCGGTGTGGGTGGCGGTGGCCATGTTCGGCGGCCTCGCGATCGGCGCGAACAGCATGCTCGGCGCGCAGTGCGCGCATTTCGCCGAGCTGTTCGGCAACCGCTACCGCTATTCGGGCGTCGCGCTCTCGCGCGAGATCGGCGCGGTGCTCTCGGGCGGCCTCGCGCCGATCCTCGGCATCTACCTGATCGGCCTGGCGGGCGGCGCGTTCTGGGTGATGGGCCTGTACACCGCGGTGCTCTCGGCGCTGACGCTCGCGGGCGTGGCGATGTCCACCGAGACGCGCGGGCGCGACCTGACCGACCTCGACGACGCGATCCACTGAAGAAACCGGCCCGGCCGCACGGCACGGGCGCTCAACCAGGGAGAAACACATGAACGACAAGGTTGCCCTCGTTACCGGGGCGAGTTCGGGCATTGGCCGCAGCGTCGCGCTGGGACTGCTGCAGGCCGGCTATCGCGTGGTGCTCGCGGCGCGCAAGGTCGAGGCGCTGCAGGCGGTGGCCGAGGAGTCGGGCGCGCCCGAGCGCGCGCTGGCCGTCGGCTGCGATGTCGGCGACGCGGCCGCCGTGCAGGGCCTGTTCGAGCGCATCGAAGCGCACTGGGGGCGCCTGGACCTGCTGTTCAACAACGCGGGCGTGTTCACGCCGCAGTGCTCGCTGGAGGAGATGCCCGTCGAGCACTGGAAGCAGGCGGTGGACATCAACCTGACGGGCGCGTTCCTCTGCACCCGGGGCGCGTTCCGCCTGATGAAGAAACAGCAGCCGGGCGGCGGGCGCATCATCAACAACGGCTCGATCTCGGCGCATGCGCCGCGCCCGCAGGCGGCCGCCTACACGGCCACCAAGCACGCCATCACGGGGCTCACCAAGGCGGCCTCGCTCGACGGGCGCCCCTACAACATCGCCTGCGGGCAGATCGACATCGGCAACGTGGTCAGCGACATGAGCAGCCTGATGGCGCAAGGCACGCTGCAGGCCGACGGCTCGCTGCAGGTCGAGCCGCGCATGAGCATGGACAACGTGGTGCGCGCGGTGCTCTACATGGACAGCCTGCCGCTCGACGCGAACGTGCTGTTCATGACGGTGATGGCGAGCCACATGCCGTTCGTGGGGCGCGGCTGATGGCACCGCGCTGCGGCCGGGCCGCGGCGGCGCCGCCGTGCTGACGCGCTGCGCGTTCTTCAGCGGCCGGGTCCGGCCCGGCTTCGAGGCGCGCTTCGACGAGCATGTCCGGACGCGGCTCGTGCCGCTCCGGACGCGCTTGCCCGGCGCCCGCGACGTGCGCGTGCCGCGCCGGCAGCACGGCGACGCCGGCGAACCGGCGTTCGCGCTCGTGATCTCGATGCGCTTCGCCGATCAGGCCGCGATCGACGCCGCGCTGGATTCGCCGATGCGGCGCGAGAGCCAGGCCGAATCGCGCGCGCCGATCGAGATGGTCGACGGGGTGGTGTTCCATACCGTGTTGGCCGCAACGGTGTGAAGCCGGGCCGGCCGATGCCCGGGGCGGATGACGGGCGGCCGGGCGCCGGCAGGCGGCGGGACTGGCAAGCGCGGCGCGGGCCGGGCCTTCGGGTCGGGCCTTCGGGTCGGCCCGCGCCGCCCGCCGGCATCGGCATCCGCGATCACGCCAACCCGACCCGAAACGGCGCAAGGCGGCGCGAAACGGTTGCGCTGCGCGCGCGGCGTCGCTATCGTGACAGGCTTTCGCCGCACCGCGCCCCGCGCGCGCCTCTCCCGTGAACGACTCCTCGCCCTCCCTGCCGTTTCGCAACGCGCTGCTCGCGATGCTCGGCATCGGCCTCGTCAACATGCTGGTCGCGCTCGACCAGACCGTGGTCAGCACGGCGCTGCCGTCGATCGTCGCCGACCTGCACGGCTTCGAGTACTACGCCTGGATCGCCAGCGCCTACCTGCTCGCCTCGGTCGTGACGGTGCCGATCTTCGGCCGGCTCGGCGACTACTTCGGGCGCAAGCGCTTCGTGGTGGCGGCGGTGATCGTGTTTACGGTCGCCTCGGTGCTGTGCGCGCTCGCCACCGACATGCGCATGCTGGCCGTGGCGCGCGCGCTGCAGGGGGTGGGCGGCGGGATGATGGTGGGCACCGCGTTCGCGTCGATCCCCGACCTGTTCCCCGATCCGCGCGAACGCGTGCGCTGGCAGGTGGTGATGGCCGCCACCTACGGGATCGGCACGGCGGCCGGGCCGTCGCTGGGCGGCTGGCTCAGCCAGCACTTCGGCTGGCGCTCGACGTTCCTGATCAACGTGCCGGTGGGCGTGCTCGCGCTCTACTTCATCTGGAAACACCTGCCGCACTTCCTGCGTCCGCGCGACGGCAAGGTCCGCATCGACTACGTCGGCGCGGTGCTGGTGGCGATCACGCTCGGCTGCCTGCAGTTCCTGATCGAGGCGCTGCCGGCGCGCGGCTTCGGCGCCGGCACCGCGGCGCTGGCCACCGTGGTGGTGGCGTCGTTCGGCGCGTTCCTCGTCTGCGAGCGCCGCGCCACGCACCCGATCGTGCCGCTCGACCTGTTCCGCGATCCGCAGCTCGTCACGCTGTTCACGCTCTCGACGCTGGCCGGCTTCGTGATGTTCTCGCTGATCTTCTTCGCGCCGCTGCTGCTGCAGGGCGGCTTCGGCCTCGATCCCGAGACGGCCGGCCTGCTCGCCACGCCGATCGCCGCCTGCATCGCCCTGGGCAGCCTGATCAACATCCGCATCGTGATGCACCTGAAGCGGCCCACGCTGATCCTCTCGGTCGGCTTCGGCCTGCTCGCCGCCGCCTCCGTCACGCTCGCGCTGACCGGGCCGCTCACGCCGCATCCGGTGCTGGAGCTGGCGATGGCCGCGGTGGGCATCGGCCTGGGCTTCATCCTCAACAACCTGAACGTGTTCGCGCAGGAGATCGCCGGGCGCGAGCGCTTCGGCATCGCCACGGCGCTGCTGCAATCGACGCGGATGGTGGGCGGCATGCTCGGCACCAGCATCCTCGCGACGATCGTCCACCACCACTACGCGGCCGGCGTGAGCGAGGCGATGAGCGTGCTCGGCAGCGGCGTGGCCGCGCAGTGGGTGCCGCATCTGGCCGATCCGCGCGTGCTGGTCGATCCGGCGCTCGGCGAGACGCTGCTCGGCCAGCTGCGCGCCGCCGGCCTCGACGGCCCGGCGCTGCTGGAGGCCGCGCGCCGCGTGATGGTGCAGTCGATCCACATCGGCATCGCGCTGGCCGGCTGCGTGGCGGTGGCCGCCGCGTGGCAGGTGCGGCGGATCTCGCATATCCGGCTGCATCGGGCGCCGAAGGTCAGCGACGCCGGGCCGGAGTGAGCGGTTTGCACGTCTCGCCGTGAAGTGTGTCGCGCGGGCCTGGCGAGAACACGCTTGACGTGGCGGCGTGGCGGCGAAAGGCGAAAGGCGAAAGGCGCGAGGCGCGAGGCGACCTCGCCGCCAACCGCGCACTCACCGCGCCCGGTGCTGCGCGCTCAGTGCGCCAGAAGTTCGAACGGAAACGCCACGCGCCCCGTCTCGACGCCCTTCGTATTGCGCATCGGCGGCCGATGGAACGCGGCCAGCGCGCCGCGCTGCGCCTCGCTGCCGATGCCCAGCCGCGCCAGCACCTCGCTCACCAGCATGTAGAGCACGGCGACGTTGCCGTCCTCGATCTTCGCCGCGATGCCGAGCGCGCCGTCGGCGCCAAGCCGCCGCGTGTCGTCCGAGGCCCGCACGCCGATCCCGTAGCAGCCGTCGGCGCCGAGCTTGCCCACCACGGCGCCGTCGAACGCCTGCATCAGCCGGGTGCAGAAGCGCCCCTCGCCGGCCACCATCTCCGGGTGGCGCGTCATGGCGTGGTGGATCCGTGCGAGCGCCGCCGGGCGCGGTTCGTCGACGCCGCCAGCGACGGCGTCCGCCGCCTGCGCCAGCCCGGCATAGACGAGCGCGAGGCGATCGAGCGGGAACGCCGGCGTGGGCAGGTTGCAGCCGTCGATGCCCCAGCCGACGCCGTCCTCGGGCAGGCCGCACAGCTCGGCCATGGTGCGCTTCACGCGCAGTTGCATCGGATGCTCGGCCAGGTGGTAGCCGTCGAGCGTCGCGCCAAGCGCGCGGGCGCCGGCCAGCATCCCCGCGTGCTTGCCCGAGCAGTTGCTGCACACGGCGCTCGGCTCGATGCCGCGCCGGATCCAGTCGCGCGCGACAGCGTCGGAGATCGGCTGATGCGGGCCGCAGCGCAGGTCGCTCTCGGCGGCGCCGAGCCGGGCCAGCATCGCACGCGCGCGCTCGACGTGGCGCGGCTCGCTGCTGTGCGACGCGCACATCAGCGCGAGATCGGCCGCGTCGAAGCCGAAGCGCTCGAGCGCGCCCGTCTCCATCACCGCGAGCGCCTGCGCCGGCTTGGCGGCCGAACGCGCCAGCGTGACCCGGAACGGATCGCCGAAACCGGCCAGCAGCCGGCCCCCCGCATCGACCACCGCGATATGCGCGCGATGCGAGTTCTCCAGCGCGTCGCCGCGCCAGGTGGTCACCGCGATCGCGTCCGCCCCGGTCGCCTTCATGCCGTTCATGTCTTGCATCTCCTGTCGATGACACCGCGCGGCCCGCGGCCGGTCGCGACGCTCCGGCCGCCGCGCGACCGGTTCGCCGGCCAGTGTATCGGGGCGAGACCGGCTTGGCGATGCGAACGCGCATCGGCAACGCAGTCGCCCGGCGCCCGGCGCCCGGCGCCCGGCGCCCGGCAACTGAAATACAATCGTAAGCATCCACCTGCCGCGAGGGCCGCCACGATGTCCCACCCAGCCGCACCGCGATCCATGCCCGACCTTGCCTGCGAACCTGCCCCCACCGCCGACGCGCCGTTCGTGTTCGTCGTCAACGCCGGCTCGGGGCGGCAGCGCGAACTCGACGCGCTCGTCGCCCGGCTCGACGACGCGTTCGGCCGCGCCGGGCGCCGCTACGAACTCGTGAGCGTCACCGAACCGTCGCGGCTCGAGGCGAGCGTGGCGCGCGCGGCCGACCTCGCGCGCGGCGGCGTGCTGGTGGGCGTGGGCGGCGACGGCACGCTGCGCACGGTGGCGCGCGCCGCGCTCGACGCGGGCTGCGTGTTCGGCGTGCTGCCGCGCGGCACCTTCAACTACTTCAGCCGCGACCACGGCATCCCCGCCGATCCGGAACAGGCCATCGCGCTGCTGCTCACCGCGCGCGTGCATCCGGTGCAGGTCGGCTTCGTCAACGACGCGCTGTTCCTCGTCAACGCGAGCCTCGGGCTCTATCCGAAGCTGCTCGAACAGCGCGAGGCCTACAAGCGCCAGTTCGGCCGCAGCCGGCTGGTGGCGCTCGGCTCGGCGATCGCCACGCTGCTGCGTCCGCACCGGCTGCTGCGGCTGCGCGTCGATCACGAGGGCACCGCGCGCGAGCTGCGCACCACCACGCTGTTCGTCGCCAACAACCGGCTCCAGCTCGAGCAGGTGGGCGCGGCCGAGGCGCCGCTGCTCGCGCAGGGCATGCTGGTGGCGCTGGCGCCGCTCGCGCACGGGCGGCTCGCGCAGATCCTGCTGTCGCTGCGCGGCGCGTTCAGCCGGGTGCGCGACGCGGACGACGTGATCGGCTTCGGCTTCACGCGCTTCACCGTCGCGCGCGCCTCGCGGCGGCACCGCCGCATCAAGGTCGCCACCGACGGCGAGATCGCCTGGCTCGACCTGCCGCTCGAGTTTCGCGTGGCCGACCGGCCGCTGCGCCTGCTCAAGCCCGAGCCCGACGTGGCCGAGCGCAACCGCGCATGAGCACGCTGCTGCAGGTCTCCGATCCGCATTTCGGCGCCGAATGGCCGGCCGCCGTCGATGCGCTGGTGACGCTCGCGGCCACGCTGCGTCCGGATCTCGTGGTGCTGTCGGGCGACCTGACGCAACGCGCGCGGCGCCGCCAGTTCGAGGCGGCGCGCGCGTTCGTCGAACGGCTCGGCCCGCAGGCGCTGCTCGCGATTCCCGGCAATCACGACATCCCGCTGTTCGATCCGGTCGCGCGGCTGTGCCGGCCCTACGCGCGCTACCGGCACGCGTTCGGCGCCGACCTGGAGCCGGTGTTCGACGCACCGGCGCTGCTGGTCCAGGGCGTGAACACGACGCGGCCCGCGCGCCACACGGCGGGCGAGATTTCCGCCGCGCAGATCGAACGCGTCGCGCGGCGCTTCGAACTCGCGCAGCCGGCCCAACTGCGCGTGGCGGTCGTGCATCAGCCGATCGCCGGCGCCGGGCCGCGCAAGCCCCGCGACCGCCTGCACGGCAGCGAGGCCGCGCTGCGCCGCTGGGCCGATGCCGGCGTCGACCTGATCCTCGGCGGGCATACGCACCGGCCGGAAATCAACGCGGTGGAGATGGCGGGTTCGACGCGCAGGATCTACGCGATCCAGGGCGGCACGGCCGTGTCGCGGCGCGTGCGCGACGGCCGGCCGAACTCGGTCAACCTGATCGCGTATGAAGGCGCCTCGACGGGCGCGCGCCGCGTGCTCGTGACGCGCTACGACCACGACGCGGCCGGCGGCCGGTTCGTCGCGAGCGAAACGCGCGTGCTCGATCTCACCCCGGCGGCGGACGGCGCTTCCGAGCAGCGCTGACGGCCAGGGCTGACTGCTCGGGCTGACTGCTCGGGCTGATCGCTCGAGCTGACTGCGCGGGCTGATCGCCCGGACGGGTCGCCGAGGCTGACCGTTCGGGCCAACCGCTCGAGTGGATCGCTCGTGCCGGTCCGCTCGGGCGATACGACACGCAACCCGCCGGCCCCCCACCGCGCGATCTTCCCGCCACGCTGCCACGCCGGCTTCGGCCCGTCACTCGCCGGCCGCCGCGCCCGCGCCTGCCGACCCGCCGCCCGCGATGCCGGCCAGGCATCGCGAACGACACCAATCGGCATTTGAAATCCTGTTTTCCGCGGGGGACAGTAAGCGGAGCCGACCGGCCGGCCCGGCGCCACCGCCTGCGCCGGGCGGCGGCGCGCCGGCGCGCTCGCGACGTCACCGGACCTCGTCCGGTCCCGCCCCTTCCAGGACTCCAGACATGGCATCGACAGGCAGCGAAACGCATCTCCGGCAGGTGGCGGCCGCGGTCATCGGCAACGCGCTGGAGTGGTACGACTTCATCGTGTTCGGCTTCATGGCCGCCATCATCTCGCCGGTGTTCTTCCCGGCCGGCGACGCCTACGCGGCGCTGCTGCTGACCACGGCCAGCTTCGGCGTGGGCTTCGTGATGCGTCCCGTCGGCGGCATCCTGATCGGCATCCACGCCGACCGCCGTGGCCGCAAGTCCGCGCTGCAACTGATCATCGCGCTGATGGCGCTGGCCACCGCGCTGCTCGCGTTCGCGCCGCCCTACACGGCGATCGGCGTGGGCAGCTCGCTGATCGTGGTGGTCGCGCGCATGCTGCAGGGCCTCGCCACCGGCGGCGAGTTCGCCAGCTCGACGGCGCTGCTGATCGAACTGGCGCCGGCCGGGCGGCGCGGCCTGTACGGCTCGTGGCAGATGGTCGGCCAGGGTCTCGCGCTGCTGGCCGGCACGGCGATCGGCGCGCTCATCACGCACCTGCTCTCGCCCCTGCAACTGCACGCCTGGGGATGGCGCATTCCGTTCGCGATCGGCCTGCTGATCGCGCCGGTGGGGTTCTGGATTCGCCGCCACCTGCAGGAACCGGATGCCTCGGCCGGCGCCCCCCGGCGGCCCCAAGACGCGCCGCTGCCGATGGCTCGGGCGCTGGGCCGCCACGGCCGGGCGCTGCTGTCGAGCGCGCTGCTCACCGCGTCCGTCACGATCGCCTTCTACGTGCTGGTGATCTACATGCCGACCTTCGCCAGTCGCAGCCTCGGGATCGCGCTCGACGCCGCGTTCGGCTCGCAGTGCGTGGCCGTGCTGGCGATGACGCTCGTCACGCCGTTCGCCGGCGCCGCGTCCGACCGCATCGGCCGGCGCCCGCTGATCATCGCTTCGCTGGTCGGCTACTTCCTCCTGCTGCTGCCGCTGTTCGGCTGGCTGCTCGCCGCCCCCGGCGCGATGCGCCTGATGATCACGCAGACCGTGCTGTGCTGCGTGCTGGGCCTGTTCCTGGGGCCATACGCGGCGGCGCTCGCGGAGCAGTTTCCGGCGCGGATCCGCTCGACCGGCATGGCGATCAGCTACAACATCACGGTGATGATCTTCGGCGGCTTCGCGCAGTTCTTCCTGACGCTGCTGCTCCACATCACCGGCTCGCCGCTCTCGCTCGCGTTCTATCTGCTGTTCGGCGCGGCGCTCGGCATCGTCGGCAGCCTGCTGCTCGGCGCGCGTGACGAACCGGCCTCGCAGTCGGGTCAGCTGGCTGAATCTGTTGGCCGGCGTTAGCGCGTGCGCCCGGCCGCACGATGCATTTTCCTCGCTCGAACGCAACGACGCGGCCCGATAATGGGACGTCGCCACTTTGCCCCCGCACGGACTCGACATGGAATTGCGTCATCTGCGTTACTTCATCGCCGTGGCCGAAAACCAGAGCTTCCGTGTCGCGGCCGAGCGCATCCACATCACGCAGCCGGCCATCACGCGCCAGATTCAATACCTCGAGGCCGAGATCGGCGTGGCGCTGTTCCAGCGCACGCCGGCGGGCGCGGTGCTGACGCCGGCCGGGGAGCTGTTCCTGCGTGAAGTGCGCACGGTGCTGTCGGCGCTGCGCGCCGCGACGCTCTCGGCGCGACGCGTCGCCGGGGGCCTGGCCGGCAACCTGCGCATCGGCTTCGTCGAGAACAGCAGCTGGGACGGGCTGGTGCCCGACATGTTCGCGCGCTACCAGGCACAGGCCTCGGACGTCCATCTCGAACTGCTGCCGCAAGGCTCGCCCGAACAGATCGAGTCGATCATGGCCGACCGCGTGGACGGCGGCTTCCTCTACATGTTCGAGGCACTGCCGGCCGGGATCGTCAGCATCGCGCTGCTGAGCCGCAGCGTGATCCTGGCCGTGCCGAGCCGCTGGCAGTGGCCGGACGGCAAGGCCGTGCGCGCCGGCGAGCTGAACGGCACGCCGCTGATCTCGTTTCCCCGCAACATCTATCCGGCCTATCACGACTATCTGGTGCAGGCTTGCGCACGCGCCGGGCTCACGCTGAACGTGGTGCAGGAGGTCGGCACGGAAGCGTCGATCCTGTCGCTGGTGGCGGCGGGGATCGGCGCGGCCATCGTCAACGCCGCGAACCGCAGCCGCCAGCCGGCACGCGTGCAGTTTCTCGAACTGCCCGACCTGGAGATGGAAATTCCGCTGGTGTTCGCCTACCGGGCGGACAACCGCAATCCGACGCTCGCGCGCTTCATCGAGATGCTGACATCGCTGCACGCGGGCGTGCCCGCCTAGCCGCGCCCGATCCCGATTTCCGACGCACGACGCGGTGATGCCGCGCAAGCATCGCCGCGCGCAGCAAACGGCATTGGAACGCGCGCCCCGGCCTGATCGATCATGCAGGCAGCCCGGCGCGCCCGCGCGCCGCCCTTCATTCAACCGATCGGGCCATCCAGCGTGGACGCACGGAAATCACGCATCACCACCTCCCTCCGCTTCGACGACGACGGCTTCCAGACCGGCACGCTGCGCGTGCCGCATTCGGTCGATCGTTCGGCCTACGGCCACATCCCCGTGCCGATCGCGGTCATGAAGCACGGCGACGGCCCCACGCTGCTGCTCACGGGCGGCAACCACGGCGACGAATACGAAGGCCCGATCGCGCTGATGAAGCTGCTGCAGCGGCTGCAGCAGCTGCCGCACACCGCCATCCAGGGCCGCGTGATCGTGGTGCCCGGCCTGAACTTCCCGGCGTTCCTCGCCGGCCGGCGCACCTCGCCGATCGATCAGGCCAACATGAACCGCGTGTTCCCCGGCAAGCGCGACGGCACCATCACCGAGCTGATCGCGCACTACGCCGACACCGAACTGTTCCCGCGCGCCGACGTCGTGTTCGACATCCATTCGGGCGGCCAGTCGCTGAACCACCTGCCCACGCTGCTGATCTATCCGCCGCGCGAGCCGGCGCTGCGCGACGCCTACCTGCGCCTGGTCCGCGCGTTCGCCGCGCCCTACGCGATGGTGATGGACATGCTCGGCGAGGATCGCACCTACGGCGCGGCCGTGGAGCGGCAAGGCAAGCTGTTCCTGTGCGGCGAATTCGGCGGCTTCGGCACCTGCAACCCCGACGGCCTCGCGATCGTCGAGGCGGGGCTCGCGCGCCTGCTCGCCACGCTCGGCATCGTGCGACCGGACGCGCCGCCGCCGCTGTCGCCGCCGCCCGCGGTACAGCAGCCCACGCGCTACCTGCAGGTGGAAGGCGAGCAGCACTACGTGTTCTCGCCCGTGGCCGGCATCTTCGAACCGGCGGTCCGGCTCGGCGAGCGCGTGAGCCGGCAGCAGCCGGCCGGGCGCGTGTTCGATCCGCACGCGCCCTGGGCCGCGCCGCGCGAGCTGCGCTTCGACGCCGACGGCACCGTGGTCTGCATCCGTTCGTTCGCGGGCGTCGAGCCCGGCGACTGCCTGGTGCTGCTCGCCGCGGACACGACGTTCGACTGACCGCTCGACCGACCGCTCGACCGACCGGCGCGATGCGGCGGCCCGGCGCATCGCCCGGCCGGACCGCCGCCCTTCGCCCGGCGCCGCGTCTCCCCCCCATCTCGCGTGCCCGGCGCCGCCCGGCACGCGCCCCTCATCCCTCCAAACCCGTCACGCGAACGACGCCGCCCCGCGCTCAGGCCGACCCGGTCGCGCCGGCCGCGACCGGGCGCATCCGCCGGCGCAGCAACGGCGCCGTCACGCCGGTGGTGAACAGCGCGAAGATCACCAGCATCGTGTAGACGTTCTGCGGCAGGATCCGCAACTGCAGCCCGATCGACAGGAAGATCAGCTCCATCAGGCCGCGCGCGTTCATCAGCGTGGCGATCAGGGTCGAGTCGGCGCGCGCGTGTCCGGTCGCGCGCGCCGCCAGCAACACGCCCAGGTACTTGCCCGCGAACCCGGCCACGATGAACGCCATCAGCCAGAGCCACTGCGAATGCGCGGTGAAGTCGAAGAACTGCAGGCTCAGCCCGGCGCAGGCGAAGAAGATCGGCATCAGGATGGTGTGCAGGAAGCCGCCCAGCAGGCGGTCGAACTGCTCGCGCACGCCGGGCACGCGCCGCAGCAGCATGCCGATCAGGAGCGCGCCGAACGCGCTGTGAAAGCCCAGCCGCGAGGTGATCCATCCCGACACCAGCACCGCGCAGGCCAGCGCCACCACCGTGTAGCGCGACCAGCCCTGCGCGAGCGAGCGCTCCACCGCGCGCAGCAGCACGCCCCTGGCGGCCACCACCAGCAGCCCCACGTAGGCGGCCAGCAGCGCGAGGTTGATGCCGAGCGCGCGCCAGCCGGCGTCGTGACGCGAGAAGCCGATGATCAGCGACAGCGCGCACCAGCCGAGCAGGTCGCCGACCATCGCCGCCGACAGCGCCGAGGCCGCCGCCGGATGCCGCGTCAGGTTCAGGTCGGTGACGATGCGCGCCATCACCGGCACCGCCGACACCGACAGCGCCACGCCGCAGAACAGCACGAACGGCCAGAACGGCTGCTGCGGCGCGATGGCGTCGTGCGCGAACCAGCCCACCGCGAGCCCGCCGCCGAACGGCAGCAGCATGCCGGGCACGGCGATCAGCACCGGGCCGAGCAGCGCGCGCTGCGACGGCAGGCGCACGTCGAGGCCGATCTCGAACATCAGCAGCGCGAGCCCGATCTCGCCGAACTGGCTGATCGCCGAGGTGGTGCCGGGCGCGAACAGCTCGTGATAGAGCGACGGCGTGACGAAGCCGAGCGCGAGCGGGCCGAGCAGGATGCCGCCCGCGATCTCGCCGATCACCCTGCACTGCCCCATGCGCTCGGCGATCACGCCGCAGCCGTTGCAGACCAGCACAACGAGCGCTACCTGTATCAGCCACATCCCGTGCTCCGTGCAAAAAAAGGAACCGCCGCCGCGCGGCCCGGCATGCTAATCGAGCAGCGCCTCCGCGTCGACACTGTCGAAAACGATCTCGCGCACCAGTTCGCTGGCGCCGGCGGCGATCGTGCCCGCCGTCGCGTCGCGATAGAGCCGCGCGACCTCCGACTCCGACAGGTAGCCGCGCGCGCCATGAAACTGCGCGCACCGATGCGCGGCGCGCTTGGCCAGTTCGGTGCTGCGCAGCTTCAGGATCGACGCGTCGCCGCTGCCGAGCCTGCCGCCCGCGTATTGCAGGACCAGCTGGTAGCCGAAGCAGCGCAGCAGCCGCAGTTCGGCGATCAGCTCGGCCAGCTCGTGACGCACCGACTGGTTCGCGCTCAGCGGCGCGCCGCGCACCACGCGCTGGCGCACGAAGCGGTCGACCAGCCGGATGCCGTGCGCCGCGCCGCCCAGCGCGAGCATGCCCGCCACCATGCGCTCGAAGTCGAGGCAGCGCATCAGGTAGGTGAACGCCTTGTCGGGCTTGCCGAGCACGTTCTCGCGCGGCACCGCGACCTGCTCGAAGCCGATGTCGCAAACGTCGGCGCTGCGCCAGCCGAGCAGGTTCAGCGGCGTGCGCGTGACGCCGGGCGCGTCGGCGTCGATCAGCAGCAGGCTGCAGCCGCCCAGCGCGTGCCGCTGCGCGTTGCTGCGCACCAGCGCCACGATCAGCGAGGCCTGCGAGCCGTTCGAGATGAAGCGCTTGGTGCCGTTCACCCGCCACGCGTCGCCGTCCGACTCGGCCAGGCACTGCAGGTTGCTCAGGTCGCTGCCGGCCTGGTCCTCGGTGATGGCGAGCGCGGCCACCGCCGTGCCGTCGCGCATCCTCGCCAGGTAGCGCTCGCGCTGCGCCTCGCTGCCGAACCAGGCGAGGTAGGACGCCGCCATGAACGCGTGGACGCCGATCGCGGCGCGCACGCCGGCATAGCCGAGCCGCCCCAGTTCCTCGAGGAACACCGCGCTGCGCACGAAGCCCTCGCCTTCGAGCGGCAGGTCGAGCAGGCCCTCGCCGGCCAGCGTGCGCCAGGTCGCGCGCGGAAGATGGCCGCGCGCCTCGGCGCCCTCGGCCTCGGGCAGCAGGCAGGCGCGCAGCCGTTCGCGCACCTCGCCGGCGAAGGTCCGGTACGACTCGGCCGGATAGGGACTAGACATGGGCGCGTCCGGTCATTTCACCGAGACCACGCGGTGCGCGGGCAGGATGTCGGTGAAGCGGCCCGCGATCTTGAACACCGCGCTCGGCGTGCCGGCCGCCGCCCAGAGTTCGTCGAACTCGAGCAGGTCCTCGTCCACCAGCAGCGCGACCTCCTGCCGGTGCCCGAGCGGCGGCACGCCGCCGATCGCGAAGCCGGTCGCCTCCTTGACGAAATCGGCGTCGGCCTTGACGATCTTCGCGCCGATCAGCTGCGAGATCGCCTCCTCGTTGACGCGGTTCGGCCCGCTCGCGAGCACCACCACCGGGCGGTCGTCGGCCAGCGAGCGAAACACCAGCGACTTGACGATCTGCGCCTTCTCGCAGCCGAGCGTGCGGGCGGCATCGTCGGCGGTGCGCGTGGAGGCGGGCAGTTCGAGGACTTCCATCTCCAGGCCACGTTCGGCCAGGACTTCCTGGAAATATTGGGCGCGTTTGCTCAGGCTCATGCTCGATCACTCCAGTGACTGTTTGAGATGTCGATGATCGATCTTGCCGTTGGCCGACATCGGCAGATCGTCACACAGATGGATTTGCGCCGGCACCATGTAGGCGGGCAGCACCTCGGCCAGCGCGGCGCGGATCTGCTCGGGGCGGCAGCCGTCGTCGACCGGCACCACGAACGCCACCAGCCGCTTCTCGATGCCGTTGTCGTGCACCGTCACGTAGCTGCGCCGCACCTCGGGCCGGCTCTGCAGGTGGAACGCGATCTCGCCGAACTCGATCCGGAAGCCGTTGATCTTCACCTGGTCGTCGCGGCGCCCCTTGAACACGAGCACGCCGTCCTCGCGCAGGTAGCCGATGTCGCCGGTGCGGTAGAGGCGCTCGCGGCGCCCGCCGATCTCGTACTCGACGAAGCGCTCGCGCGTCATCTCCGGCATGCCGAGATAGCCCGGCGTCAGGCCCGGCCCCGCCACGCAGATCTCGCCCGCCTCGCCGGCGCCGCACAGCGCGCCGTCCTCGATCAGGTACAGCCGCGTGTTCTGGATCGGCAGCCCGATCGGCAGCATGGTCTCGTCGGCGCGGATCTCGCGCACCGGATACCAGGTGGTGAAGGTGGTGCATTCGGTCGGGCCGTAGACGCTGACGATGCGCTCCGTGCCGTAGCGGCGCAGCGCCTCGCGCATGTGGCGCAGCGAATGCGCCTCGCCGCCCGTCAGCACGGTCGCCACGCTCGCGAGCGTGGCCGGCGCCTCGTCCACCAGCGCGTTGAACAGCGCCGTGGTCAGGAACAGCAGGTTGACGCGCTGGCGCTCGATCAGCTCGCGCAGCCGCGAGGCGCGCACGAAGCCGTCCTCGTAGACCACGCAGGCGCCGCCGTTGAGGAGCGGCCCCCAGATCTCGAAGGTGGCCGCGTCGAACGTGACGGGCGCCATGTGCAGCACGCGGCTGTCGCGATCGAGCCGCGCGTAGCTGGCGCCGAACACCAGCCGCGCGATGCTGCGATGCTCGATCGGCACGCCCTTGGGCTGGCCGGTGGAACCCGAGGTGAAGTTGATGTAGGCGATCGAGCCGGCCGTGGCCAGTCCGGCGGGCGCCTCGCGCCGGCCGGCCTCGCGCAGCGCGTCGAGCGAGACCGGCAGCGCGCGGCAGGATTCGAGCGCCGGATGGGTCAGGCCGGCGGCGGCGCACAGCACGTGGCGGCAGCCGGTCTGCCCGAGCAGGTGGGCGATCCGCTGGGCGGGCCAGGCCGCGTCGAGCGGCAGGTAGGTCGCGCCGGCCTTCAGGATCGCCACCAGCGCGACGATCAGGTCCGCGCCGCGCGGCAGGCTCAGCGCGACCACGTCGCCGGGCCGCACGCCCTGCTCGATCAGGCGCCACGCCAGCACGTTGGCGCCGTGGTCGAGCTCGCGATAGCTGCAGCTCCGGGCCGCCGTGACGACGGCCGGCTCGTCGGGCCAGCGCGCCGCGGCGGCCTCGAACAGCGCGGCGACGCTCAGGTCGTCCGGATACGCCACGGACGTCTGGTTGATCCGCTCGTGAAGCGACAGGGCGGCTTCATCGCAGCGAAGCGGTTTCATCGGACTGGCTCCTCATACGCGCGACCATGTGCTCGAGCAACGGTTCGCGATGGCTATCGAGAAAGAAATGCGCGCCGTCGATACCGACCAGCTCGCATCGCGACGTGGTGAAGCCGCGCCAGCCGGCCACGCTGGCCGCGCCGTCGGTCGGGTCGGCATGGCCGTAGTAGATGTGCAGCGGCACCTCGAGCGGCGTGGCGTGCCAGTTGCCCCACAGCTCCGCGAGCCGCATGTCGGCGCGCAGCGTGGGCAGCACCAGCTGCATCAGGCGCTCGTCGTCGAACACTTCGGCCGGCGTGCCGCCCATCGCGCGCACCGCGACGCGATAGGCGGGCTCCGGCAGGTCGTGCAGGTAGGGCCGCGCCTGCGGGTGGTCGGGGCTGCGGCAGCCGCCGATGAAAAGGCGCCGGCAGGTGCCCGGCTCGATCGCCGGGCGGACCTGCTGCGCGATCTCGTAGGCGAGCCGGCCGCCGAAGCTGTGCCCGAACAGCGCGTGCGGCTCGGCGAGGTACGGCGCCAGCGCGAACGCGCAGTCCTCGACGAGCGCCGGCCAGGCGTCGTAGAGCGGATCGCGCAGCCGCATGCCGCGGCCCGGCAACCGCACCGCCACCAGCTCCACGTCGGGATCGAGCAGATCGACCCAGTCGCGGAACAGGTCGGCGCTGCCGCCGGCATAGGCAAAGCAGATCAGCCGCAGACGAGGCTTGGGGACGGGCCGCGGAATCAGGCACCAGCGTGCCGTATCGGCGGCCCGTTGCCGGGCTCGCGCGTCGCTCACGAGGCGCGCGTCTCGCCGTGCTTCACGATGTGGCTCGCGATGTCCGACAGGCGGCTTTGCTCGAACAGCGCCTCCGGGGTCAGCGCATCCTCGCCGAAGTGCCCTTCCACGCGCGAGAGCAGCTTGACCGCGGTGATCGAGGTGCCGCCCGCCTCGAAGAAGTCGCTATCCGCGCTCTCGATGCGCAGGCCCAGCGCGCCGCAGGCGTCGACCAGCCATGCCTGGACGTCCTTGATGTCGTTGCGATTGCTCATGATGTTTGCCTGCTCCTGGATCAACGCGACTGGAAACGGAAACCGTTGACGTTTTCGCCGACGAAACGGTTGTGGCCGAACGCGTCCTGGCCCGCCACCTGCACGCAGCCGAACTTGTCGAGATTGGCGCTGCCGCCGAACTCCTCCAGCGTGTTGGAATACGGGTACACACGCACCGAGTTCGGCAGGTAGCGCGCGGCGAAGCCCAGGCGCATCTTGTCGGTCAGCCCGCTGTGCGGGTGCGAGGCGTGCATCAGCGTCGACCAGAAGATGATGAACTGGCCCTGGCGCATCACCATCGACCTGGCCTGGCTCTCGTCCGGGCTCCAGTCCGGATCCTTCTGGAGCTGGCGGTAGTCGTAGCCGAAGAAGCCGCGGCGCACGCCCTGCTTCTCCAGGTTGTTGATGGCGTCCTCGCGGTATTCCATGACCTTCGACTCGTCGTAGTTCATGGTGCGGTGCGTGCCGGGAATGAACTGCAGGCAGCCGTTCTCGACGTTCGCCTCGGTGAACGCCGTCCACACCGTGATGGTGCCGCCGAACTCCGCATCCTCCGGCCACACGATCTGCGGGTGCTTGGAGCCGGCCACGTTCGAGAAGTTGTCGGCCTGGTGCCAGTCGGTGCCTTCGTCGCCCGGATACTTCGGGAAGAACTCGGTGCGCCAGCACAGCACGTCCGGACCGAGGATGCTCGCCACCCGGTCGGCGATCTCCGGGCGCGTGATGTGCGAGGCCAGGAAATCGACATCGAGATGACGATCGTAATTGGCCAGATTGGTCACGCCGGAAATCGATTTTTCCTGGCTGTAAATGGCTTTCTTGGTATTGAGCAACTTGGGACGCAATGCCTGGAGATTCGCCTCCATTTCATCGCCCGGATAAAGATCGAACGGCCCGATATAGCCATTGCGATGGAAACTCGCCAACTCATCCTGGCTCAGGGCGAATTGGGATGCAGCTACCTCGATTTGATTATTCACGGTTATTTCTCCGGCCCTCGGATTGGAGATAATGTTTTATATCCAGAATAATTCAATGACAAGGTGAGATTATTTTTGTTTTTATTATTGTTTTATTTTGATTTGACTGCCGGGGAGGGACCGCGAACTGCGGGAAGGTCCGCGACACGCGTGCCGCGAACCGAAAGCGGAATGACGACTCAACCTTGCAGGGCAGCCTTGGTCGCGCCGATGCCGAACTTGACCGACGCGCCGCGCGGCTTCTTCTGCTCGATTTCCATCTGTTCGATGATGTCGCGAAACTCGACCTGATGCTCCGCCATCTCGCCCATCAATAACACGATCACCGCGAGATGCGACGGCACCACGCCCTTCTGTGAATAATTGGTGATCGAATTTTCATTCATCTTCACCAGATTCGCGAATTCCCGCGCGGTCAGCCGCGCCCGCTTGAGCTGGTCGCGGAATTCGAAATAGGTCATTACGGACACAACGGCTCTCCTTGAAAAAGATCCGCGCGCGGTCCGGCCTCGGCCGGACCGCCGTGCAAAATTTCTCGATTCCGCGATCCCGGCCCAGGCCGGCTTACATCTTCACCTGATCGAGGAAGGTCTTCTTGCCCGCCTTGTAGACGTACAGCGAGATCACGCCATGCGCGAGGTCGCCGTGCGAATCGAAGGTGGTTTCACCGATCACGCCCTTGTAGTCGGTGGACGGCATCGCGGCCAGAATCTTGGCCGGATCGGTGGACTTCGAGCGCTTCATCGCGTCGACGATGATGTTCACCGCGTCGTAGGCGAACGGCGCGTCATACTCGACCACCTGCCCGAAGCGCTTCTTGTACTTCGCCTGGAACTCGGCGCCGCCCGGCATCGTTTCGATCGCCGCGCCGGCCTGCGAGCACACCACGTTCTCGGTCGCGTCGCCGGCCAGGTTGGCGAGCGACTCGGTGCAGACGCCGTCACCCGTGAACACCTTCGCGCGCAGGCCGAGCTGCTTGGCCTGCTTCGTGAACGGGCCGCCGGTGGAGTCCGAGCCGCCGTACATGATCGCGTCCGGGTTCTCGCCCTTGATCTTGGTCAGCACCGAGCGGAAGTCGACGGCCTTGTCGCTGGTGGCGTCGTGCGACAGCACCGTGAGGCCCAGTTCCTTCGCGCGCTTCTCGAACTCGTTCGCGAGACCCTGGCCGTAGGCGGTGGAGTCGTCGACGATCGCCACGCGATGGATGGTGCCGAGCTTCTTCGCGTAGTTGGCCAGCGCCGGGCCCTGCTGCGCGTCGGTGGCCACCACGCGGAAGGTGGTCTTGAAGCCCTGCAGCGTGTAGACCGGGTTGGTCGAGGACGGCGAGATCTGCGTGATGCCGGCATCGCTGTAGATCTTCGAGGCCGGGATCGAGGTGCCCGAATTCAGGTGGCCGATCACCGCCACGACCTTGTCGTCAACCAGCTTCTGCGCCACCTGCGTGGCGGTGCGCGGGTCGGCTGCGTCATCCTGCGCATCGAGTTGCAACGTGATCTTCTGGCCGCCGATCGTCAGCCCCTTCGCGTTGATTTC
Organism: Burkholderia plantarii; assembly: GCF_001411805.1. Classification (NCBI taxonomy): domain Bacteria; kingdom Pseudomonadati; phylum Pseudomonadota; class Betaproteobacteria; order Burkholderiales; family Burkholderiaceae; genus Burkholderia; species Burkholderia plantarii. Next base: position 2,309,678 of record NZ_CP007212.1, read on the forward strand.
CTCGACCGCGAGGCGCGCGCCATTTTCGTTGTCCTTACCAAGATGGGCGATACCGCCCGTCAGCGGCTCGACACTGCCGATCTTCACGACGACCTGATCGGCACTCGCTGCCGTCGTGGCGGCAAGCACCAACAACGTGGCCGTGGCCGTGAGCGAAAGCTTCAGAACGCTGGATGAATTAGCTCGTTTCAACTGGTGCTCTCCTGCGAGTGTTTTTTTAGGGGCTTCCCGTAGTGCCCGGCTGGCCGGGCCTTGTTTGAACCACTACCCGCCCTTCGATCACAGCCCGTCCGGCAACGCCCGGCGCCCCGGATTCGCCGCTTTCGGCGAGGACGATGCAATGCCTCAAATCTTCCTATGTATCCATATTTCATATTTGGATACATTCGTAGCATATCGTTGCCAAGATACAATTGGCAAGAACAAAAAAATTGAACCGGAGGTGGGTATTGCGACCCCCAAACACGCTCGTAGCGGACGCCATTCGCGAGGACATCCTGCGCGGGGAATTGCCGCCTGGAACGCCGCTGATCCAGGAAAATCTCTCGGCCCGATACGGCGTGAGCCGCATCCCGATCCGGGAAGCGCTGGTGCGCCTGGAGGCCGACGGACTCGCCCGCCAGGAGGGCAAGCGCGGCCTCACAGTAGCGCCGCTGCGGGCCGACGAGGCCGAGGATCTGTGGATGATGCGTTCGCGCCTCGAGCCTCTCGCGCTGGAGATGGCGTTCCCGTTCCTGACCAAGAGCGTGCTCGGCGAAGCGGAGGACCTGATCGACAAGGTCGAACACATCGGCAACGACCCCGCGAAACAAAGCCACGTCAATTGGTTGTTTCACCGCACGTTGTATGAGAAGGGCCAGCGCCATCGCCTGCTGATCACGCTCGACGCGCTGCATTTGCAGGCGGACCGGTATCTGCGGTTCCAGTACGACGTGATGAGTCACAGCTCCAACAGCCGCGCCGAGCACATGGAGATCATCGACTCGCTGCGCGGGCGCGATCTGGAACGCGCCTGCGCGATCCTCGTGCGGCACATCGAAGACGCCGGGCGCAAGCTCGTCACGGCGCTGCGCAACGCGGCCGTCGAGGAGGCGTGAGCGACGCCGCCGCGCGCCGGCGCGGCGGGCGCGGTGGGCAGGCGAATCGAGCGGTGCCGGCTGGCCGGCACGCGCCCCCCCAACGCGACATGACGGTGCCGGCGGGCCGCCCGCGTTGCGCCGCGCCCCGTCCGACCGCGCCCCGCTTCACGTCGAATCACGGCCCCTGCGATTTCCCTCGCGACGGCGCCGCTCCCCCATGCATGCCTTTTTTCGTCCGCCCGGCACCCGCCGCGCGCGGCCGCCCTCGTCACATCTCCGTCCCGTCGTTGAATTTTATAGACGATCGGTCTAAAATCCGCCGCATGCTCACGCCACCCGACAAGCCGCGCCGCGGCCGCCCCCCGAAAAACCCGCAGGCCCATGCCGACACGCGCGCCGTGCTGCTGCGCGCCGGCATGGAACTGCTGACCGAGCAGGGCTTCGCGGCCACCGGGCTCGACACCGTGCTCAAGCGCGTCGACGTTCCGAAGGGCTCCTTCTATCACTACTTCGCGAGCAAGGAGGCGTTCGGCCGCGAGCTGATGGACGCCTACGACGCCTACTTCGCCGCGAAGCTCGACCACTGGCTGCTCGACGCGAGCCGCCCGGCGCTCGCGCGGCTCGCCGCGTTCGTCGACGACGCGAAGGCCGGCATGGCGCGCCACGATTTCACGCGCGGCTGCCTGATCGGCAATCTCGGGCTCGAGGTGGGCGCGCTGCCGGACGGCTTTCGCGAAGCGCTCGAGCGGATCTTCGCGGGCTGGCAGGCCCGCATCGCGCGCTGCCTGCGCGACGCGCAGCACGAGCGCGTGCTCGCGGCCGACGCCGATCTCGACGCGCTCGCCGCGTTCTTCTGGATCGGCTGGGAAGGCGCGGTGCTGCGCGCGCGGCTGGTGCGCAACGCCACGCCGCTCGACACGTTCTTCAACGGGTTCCTCGCCGGCCTGCCGCGCTCGCGGCCGGCCCGGGCGCCCGCCCGTCCGCCAGCGGACTGATTTCCCAACGAGAGACGCACCATGTTCCACTGTCTTCTGATCGACCAGGACGCCGACGGCGCGAGCCGCGCGCGCGTCGAGACGCTCGACGAGGCCCGCCTGCCCGACGGCGACGTGCTGGTCGAGGTCGCCTACAGCACGCTCAACTACAAGGACGGGCTCGCCATCACGGGCAAGAGCCCGGTGGTGCGGCGCTTCCCGATGGTGCCCGGCATCGACTTCGCCGGCACCGTGGCCGACAGCGCGCATCCGGCCTACCGGCCCGGCGACGCGGTGGTGCTGAACGGCTGGGGCGTGGGCGAGCAATACTGGGGCGGGCTCTCGCAGAAGGCGCGCGTCAACGGCGACTGGCTGATTCCGCTGCCGGCCGGGCTCACCGCGCGGCAGGCGATGGCGGTGGGCACGGCCGGCTACACGGCGATGCTCTGCCTCCTCGCGCTGGAGCGCCACGGCATCGGCCCCGCGCACGGCGACGTGCTCGTGACGGGCGCGAGCGGCGGCGTGGGCAGCTTCGCGATCGCGCTGCTGGCGCGGCGCGGCTACCGCGTGGTGGCGTCCACCGGCAAGACGCGCGAGGCCGACTACCTGCACGCGCTCGGCGCGGCCGAGGTGATCGATCGCGCCACGCTGGCCGAGCCCGGCAAGCCGCTGCAGAAGGAGCGCTGGGGCGCGGCGATCGACTCCGTGGGCGGCGCGACGCTCGCCAACGTCTGCGCGGCGACGCGCGCCGACGGCGCGGTGGCCGCCTGCGGGCTCGCGCAGGACATGGCGTTCCCGGCCACGGTCGCGCCGTTCATCCTGCGCGGCGTGAGCCTGCTCGGCATCAACAGCGTCACGCGCCCCTACGCCGAACGCGAGGCGGCCTGGCGCGCGCTGGCCGACACGCTCGACCTGGCGCAGCTCGACACCATCACGCGCGAGATCGCGCTGGCCGACGCGATTCCGGCCGCCGCGCAATTGCTGGCCGGGCAGGTGCGCGGGCGGCTCGTGGTGGACGTGAATCGGTAACGTAGCCGTGGCGGGCGCGTGACGCGGGCAGCACGGCCGCCCTCCGCCATGCGTGTGCCTGCCTCAATCGCGCGAGGTCGCGGCCGGGCTGCTGCCTGCGGCCCCGGCTTCATCGCGGCTGCTTGCTCATGCAAGCGCGGCGCGGGTCGCACGGTAGCCCTCCATCACGCGCGCGCCTGCCTCAATCGCACGAGGTCGCGGCCGGGCCGCTGCCTGCGACCCCGGCTTCATCGCCGGCTGCCAGCCGCTTGCTCATGCGCGCGTTGCGCAGCGCCACGCCGCGCACGCTCACCACCTGTTCGCGCTCGATCGCGAAGCCCGCCTGCCGAAACCACGACTGCGCGCTCAGGCTCACGTCGGCCCACAGCGTGCGAATGCCCGCGCCGCGCGCCACGCAATGGAGCTGCGCCAGCAACGCGCGGCCCACGCCGCGCCGCGCGAACTCGGCCGCGACGAAACAATGGTCGATCTGGCCGGACGGCTGCAGGTCCGCATAGCCGACGATCCGCCCGTCGATCTCGGCCACCCATGGCCGCAGCGCCTGCATGCGTCGTGCCCATTGCGCGTGATAGCCGGCATCGGCGTCGGTGGGCGCCCACGCCTCGATCTGCACCGGCGTATAGTCGCGCGCCGCGAGCCCGTGCACCGACGCGCGGAACACCGCGAGCAGCGCGGCCTCGTCGCCGACGGCGAAACGGCGGATCCGCAGCGTCATCGCCAGCTCCGGCAGCCGCTGCCTCGCTGCGCGCCGGCCAGCCCGGGTCGCGCCGCGATCGGCCGGCGCACGACGGTAATGCTCATGACTGCCTCCCTGGATATGCGGCCCGCCCCGCGCCCCGCGCGAATTTCGGCGGTCCATAATGTCGCCAGACCGCACCGGCCCCGCGCGCCGTGTTCCGCCCGCAACCGGCGGCCGCGGCGCGGGCCGGCGTTTTCCTCCTTCGTCCCGGACCCTGACATGCAGACATCCTCTCCTCGCATCGCGGTCGTCGGCGGCGGCGTCATCGGCCTGTCGATCGCGCGGGCGCTGGCGCGGCGCGGCGCCCAAGTAACGCTGTTCGAACAGGCGCGGCTGGGCGCCGGAACCAGCCGGACCAGCTACGCGTGGGTCAACTCGAACGGCAAGACTCCACCGAGCTATCACCGCCTCAACTGCGCCGGCATCGCCGAGCACGCGGCGCTGCAGCAGGAGGCCCACAGCGAGGCGCGCTGGTTCGATCCGTCCGGCACCTTCGAATGGGCGAGCGACGCGGCCGCGCAGCGACGGCTGGAGCAGCGCGTGAGCAGCCTGAAAGCGCTCGATTATCCCACCGCCGAAGTCTCGCACGCGTTCGTGCAGGCGCGCCTTCCCGAACTGCGGCTCGCGCCCGGCACCGGCCAGATCTGGCACTTCCCGAGCGAAGGGCTGCTCGACGCATCGGTGCTGATGGCCTATCTGTGGGCGCAGGCGCGCGCGGCCGGCGCCGTCCTGCACGAGCAGGCCGAGATCCGCGACCTGAGCGAACGCGCCGACGGCGTGACGCTGCGATTCGGTGCGAACGACAGCTGGCAAGGCGATTACTGCGTGCTGGCCACCGGACGCTGGACCTCGCGGCTCGTCGCCACGCTCGGCATCGGCCTCGCGATGGTCGACGCCGAGCGCCGCGACCGGGTCGCCTGCGGGTTCCTGGCCAGCACCGACGCGCAGCTAGTCCAGCTGCGCAGCAACCTGATCGGCCCGGACCTGAACGTGCGGCCCGACGGCGGCGGCCGCCTGCTGCTGCAGGCCACCGACCTCGACGACCAGGCCGATCCGGCCGCCCCGCCCGCGCCCGACGGCGAGATCGGGCGGGAGCTGCTGCGCCGGCTGCACGCCTGGTTCGATCACACCGCCCACGCGCGCATCGAGCGGCTGGTGGTGGGCCAGCGCTCGCGCCCCGCCGACGGGCTGCCGGCGGTCGGCTTCGTCACGCCGCGGCAGCGCGCCTACGTGGTGGCGACCCACAGCGGCATGACGCTCGGCCCGCTGCTCGGGCGGCTGGTGGCCGACGAACTCGTGACGGGGCAGCGGGCGGCGCTGCTCGCCGATTTCGCGCCCGACCGGTTGCTGAATCGCGACCCCGGTGAATTTTCGCCGGTCGCGTCGGTGTCGTTTCCGGCCGAGCAATGAGACGAAGCTCGCGGCGCGTGGCGCGATAGCGACGCCGCGGGCCGTGGTTCGGGCCCGCGGCGCGTCGCTCGACGATAGCGGCCCGCCTCATGCGGCGACGCGATTGGATCCGGCCGCCGCCCGGTGACAGCCCGGACTGCGGCCCGGCGCCGTGGCCGCCACGGCACGCGCTGCCGCGCCGCAAACGCGTCTCGCCGCCAGCCCTGGCACCGACCCGCTGCGCCGCGTGCTGTCGAACCACTGCCGCGCCTCGCAATCGGCCCGACTACCGGCCTGACTACCGCCCTGACTATCGGCCAAGCTACCGGCCAAGCTACCGGCCCGGCCATCGTCACACCGCGCCGACGAAACCGCGCGCGACGCCGGTTCGCTCAGTTGGCGTTGGCCGGGCGCGGCCCGCCGCTCGCGGTCAGCTGCTCGTACACCTCGTGCGAGAGGTCGAGCAGCGCGTGGCGGTCCATGCCGCCCGACACCGCGTAGCCGAAGCGGCCGTCGACCCAGTAGAACACGTTCACCGGGCCGCTCTGGTAGAGCTTGAACGCCGTCACGTCCGAGCTGAGCTTGCGGTGCGAGATGTTCAGCGTGATCCGCTCGCCGAGCGCGTTGTGATACATGAACTGCGCGATCGGGCCGTCGTCGCCGGGCAGCAGGCGCCCGCCCATCAGCTCGTAGCCCGCGCGCGTGAGCACGGGCGGCCGCACGTCGGTGCCGAGCCGGCTCGACAGCCATTGCACGAGTTCCTGCTCGCGATCGGCGCCGACCTCGACCGGGCGCGTGACCATCGGCGCGTAGGTGACGTAGGCGATCGCCGACTGCCGCGCCAGCGCCTCGCCGCCATACGACGCGCGCAGGATCGACGGGCCGCCGTCGTCGCCGTTCATCACGCCGCGCCCGACCGGGCTCAGCATGCCGCCCGCGCCGATCCCGATGCCGATCACGAGCGCCGCGGCCAGCCCCGCGAAGCGCTTCCAGTTCGCCGCCGGGCGTGCCGCGCCGGCCACCGTGGTCACGCCCGGCGGCAGCGCCCGCGCGGCGGAGGAAGCGGAGGAATCGGACGACGCGGTGCCCTCGCCGGCCGGCGCGAAATCCTCGGGCGGCAGCAGCCGGGCCGGCAGCGGCTCGTCGAGCACGCGGTCGTAGCGCTCGTGCAGCATCGCGTTGATCGAGAAAAAGTCGCCGATGCGCGCGGCGAGCGCCTCGTCGGTTTCGAGCAGGCGGTCGATCCGCGCGCGGCGCGCTTCGTCGAGCGTGCCGTCCACATAGGCGTGCAGTTCCGATTCGGTGATCGGCGTGGTCGGGTCGTTCATCGCACCACCTTCAGATTGGCGCTGGGTTGGGTTCCGGACATCAGCGTGCGCAGACGCTCGCGGCCGCGCGAAAGCCGCGACATCACGGTACCGACGGGAATGCCGAGCGCGAGCGCCACCTCGGCATAACTGAGTTCCTCGAGGCCGACCAGCAGCACCACCTGCCGCTGGTCGAGCGGCAGACGCTGCAACGCGTAGTCGAGATCGCGCACTTCGAGCGAGCGCGTGGGCGCGCCGGCCACGGCCAGCGCGGCCTCGGGCAGCGAATCGTCGTCCACCGAGACGTGCTCGGCGCGCGCGCCGGGGCGCCGCGCCTGGTTCGCGAACACGTTGTGCATGATCGTGAACAGCCACGCGCGCAGGTCGGTGCCGGCCTGGAACTGCTCCGTATGGCGCAGCGCGCGTTCGAGCGTGTCCTGCACCAGATCGTCGGCGAGCTCGCGGTTGTGGATCAGCGCCCGCGCGTAGCGGCGCAGGCGCGGGACATGGTCGATCAGTTCGTCTCGTATGGTCATGGCAGCAGGTTGGCCCGATGACGGACACTCAGGAGGTTCGGCGGCACGTTCAGTCTCCGGCCAGCAGGTCGGCGGCCCGCATCAGCCCGCGCGTGCGCGCGTCGCCGGCGATCACGATATGTCGTCCGGCGCGCGATGTCCACGCCAGCAGCCGGGCGGCGCCGACGCGGCGCGCCTGCCAGCGCCCGCCGCCGTCGGGCGGCCCGGGCGCGACCAGCACCACCGGCTCGCCCGCCGCGTTGCGGTAGACGAACGCGTTCGCGCCGGCGAACGGCCAGATCTCGAGCCGGCGGGCATCGGCAACCCGGAAGCCGGCCGCGCTGAGGTCCGGGGCCGTGTCGAGCGGCGCCGGCGGCGCGGGGGTGAAGCGCGGCGAGACGAGCGGCGCGAGCGGGGACGACACGCTTGCGGCCGCACCCTCACCCGGCGAGGCCGGCGCGTGGGCGGACAGCGCGACCAGCGTGTCGTAGGCGGCCGCGTCGAGCCGGCGGTCCGGCACGCGCGCGAGCGTCGGCAGGCTGGCCGCCACGATCGCGGCCGCGAGCGCCGCCAGCACGGTGCGCCACGGGCGGCGGCGGGCGGGCTTCGTGGTGCCGTGCCGGCCGGGTGTCGGCGGGATGGCCGCCAGAGCCCCGCCGGCGCCCTGGCCGTCGTCGGGAAAGCTGGCACGCAACTGCGCGTTGACGCGGGCGTAGAACGCGACGCGGCGCGCCTCGGCGGGCCGTCGCGCCAGGTACGCGAACACGCTCGCCTGCCGCTCGGCGGCGAGCCGGCCATCGGCGTAGGCCTGCATGTCCTGCTCGGTCGGGATCGGTTCGGGTGCGGAGTTCATGGCGAAACGGAGAGGGTTACGACACGGCGAACACCGCGCGCCGTCCGTTATTCCCTCGCCGAAAGAATATTCTTGACGTGGCGCCGAGGGGCATCAGGAGCCGGCGTAGACGTTGCAGAAGCTGGCCGGGCCGGTACAGGCCGACGGCGTGCCCGCCACCGGCGGCATCGCACGGTGGCCGCCCTCGCTGCGCGCCGCCGCGGCACTGCCGTAGGCGGACGCGGCCGGTGCGCCGACGCCGGCGGCGAGCCCCTGGCGGAACGCCGGATTGACCTCGGGGTACGACGCGTCGGTGTAGTTCAGCGAGCCGTTCTGTTCGGCTTCGATCAACTGCTGGCGGACTTCGGCGCGCGTGAGGCCCTGCGCATGCGCGAGCGACGAGAGCACGACGGCGGACAACGCGACGAGACGGGCGATCTGGGTCTTCATGTTCGACTCCTTGACGGGTATTCGAGCGATTCGAATGTTGAGGGGCTTGCATCAAGGTGAACACGAGCGATGCCGGCTTATTCCGGCCGGTGCGGATTTCTTCTCGGAATTGTCGCTATCGCGGCGATAGCGTGCGCGCGCGCCGGCGCTTGCCTGCGCGGGCCTCGCGGCCGGCTGCGCCGCAACCGGCGAGGCCGGGCGCGCGCAGCCGCGGCGGGCGCGCCCGGGTTTGCCGCTCAGGCCGCGTGCAGGTCGCCAAGGCCGACCGTCGCCTTGATGAAGCCCTCGAACTGCTTTTCGGGCGGAAACGGCTCGGGAATCGTCAGCCCCTTCTGCACCGCCGGGCGCGCCATCACGCGCTCGAACCAGGCCTTCAGGTGCGGATTCGCGTCGAGCGGCAGGTCGGCCGTGAACGGTGCCAGCGAGCCGGTGCGGATCCACGGCAGCAGCGCGATGTCGGCGATCGAGAACGCGTCGCCGGCCAGGTAGTCGCGCCCCGCGAGCCGCGTATTCAACACGCCGTACAGCCGGCTGGCTTCCTGGAAATAGCGGTTCGACACCTCCGGCGCCCGGTTCCGCCACGGGCCGCGAAACACCAGCAGCTGGCCCAGCATCGGCCCGATCGAGGCCATCTGGAACATCAGCATCTCGATCACGGCGGCGCGCGCGGCCGGCCCGGCGGGCAGCAGCTTGCCGGCCTTCTCGGCCAGGTGGATCAGGATCGCGCCCGATTCGGTCACCACCAGGCCGTCGTCCACCAGCACCGGGATCTTCCGGTTCGGATTGAGCCGCGTGAATTCGGGCGTCTTCTGCTCGCCGCCGAGAAAGACGCGGTGGACGCGATAGTCGAGCCCCAGTTCCTCGAGCGCGATCGAGATTTTGAGGCCGTTCGGCGTGGCATCGGTATAGAGGTCCAGCATGATCATGCTCCTTGTTGATTCGGTCGTCCGGTTCAAGGGTGCGGCGGCTTTCGGCCCGGCCATCGGCCGCGTTCGCAGCACCGAGGAGATGATCTTTGGTTCGCTTATGGCGCGGTAGCCGCGAGAATCGACTTTCATCCATCCGATTCCCGAATGGATGCGAACAAGGCTGGACTGACCCGAACCGGCGCCGCCTTCCTAGCAGCGCAGTTCGCGGCGGGCCGCCTCCATCTCGCCGAGTTCGGCACCGATGAAGTCGGCGAACGCGCGCGCCGACGGCTTGGCCGCGCGGCCGGCGGGCAGGATCGCGTGGATCTCGGCGCTGCCCATTTCCCAGTCCGGCAGCACGCGCACCAGCTGGCCGCTCTGCAGCTCGCGCAGCATGCCGAGCGAGCCGGCCGAGATGATGCCGAGCCCCGCCACCGCCGCGGCCGTGGCGCCCTCGCCGCCGTTCAGGATGAAGCGGCCGTCCACGCGCACCGAGGTGGTCCTGCCGTCCTTGCGGAACGCCCAGCCCTCCGTGCCGCGCCCGGCCGGCCCGACGATGATCGAGAAGCGGGCGAGATCGGCCGGCACGCGCGGGGTGCCGGCACGCGCCAGATAGTCGGGCGAGGCGGCCAGCACGCGGTGGACCACGCCGAGCTTCTTCGCCACGGCGGTCGAATCGCCGAGGTGGCCCACGCGCAGCGCCACGTCCACGGCGTCGCCGACCAGGTCCTGCATCTCGTCGTTGAGGATGAATTCCACGCGCAGCTGCGGATGCCGGCTCGTGAAGCGCTCGATGCGCGGAATCACGCTGCGCACCGCGAACGAGGTGGACAGCGCGAGACGCAGCACGCCGCGCAGTTCGCCCGTGCCGCGCACCGCGTGATCGGCTTCGTCGAGCGCGGCAAGGATCGCCTCGATGCGCGCCAGATAGTCGGTGCCCGCCTCGGTCAGCATGACGGCGCGCGTGGTGCGCGTGAACAGCGCGGCGCCCACCTGCTTTTCGAGCGCGGCCACGATCCGCGACACGGTCGGCTGCGACATGCCCAGTTCGCGGCCGGCCGCGGAGAAGCTGCCGGTGCGCGCGACGCGCGCGAACAGCTGCAGCGATTGGAATCGGTCATTCATCCGGAAAACGAATTCGAGTCGATGGTCTTGCCATCTTAGCGGTAAACATCCGCATGATTGATCGACTCGATACGGGTTGCGGGCCGACCCGTAACGCGTCCTGGGCAATGTCCGACGGCGCTTTCACGTCAGGCGCGGCGGGTAAATGGCATGGCACGCCGTTCAGGAAGCGAAACGCGTGCGTTCCGCGAGCAGCACCCGCGCACCAGGCATGCGAACCACACGCGGCACACCGCGCCGCGCCACCCCGCCTCAACCGATCGTGAATACCGTGCGGGTGCGGCTGTCGGCTTTCGCCCACGCCTCGCCGACCTGCGCGAGCGGCACCGCGCGCGTATCGATCCTGAGCCCGGCCTTCGGCGCGATGTCGAGCACCATGCGCAGCGACTCGATCAGCTTCGGCATCGGCACGCTGCCCATCCCGCTGCCGAGCAGCGTGATCGCGGTCGAGCGCAGCACGGCGGCCGGCAGCGAGATCTCCGAGCCGCCGATCGCGCCGATCTGCACGTGGCGCAGCACGGCCAGATCGGGCAGCGCGCGCGCCGCCGCCACCAGCAGCGCATGGGCGCTCGGCCCCCACAGGTAGTCGAGCACGATGTCCACGCCCCGCGCGAACTGCCCGCGCAGCGCGTCGGCCTGCGCCTCGTCGCCCGTCAGCGGCACCAGCACGTCGGCGCCGAGCGCGGCCAGTTCGGCCAGCGAGGTCGCGTCGCGCCCGGTCGCGATCACCTTGCCCGCGCCGAGATACTTCGCGATCTGCACCGCGAGCCGTCCCGACGAACCGGTCGCGCCGTTCACGAGCACCGTCTCGCCCGCCTCGAAGCGCGCGCGCTCGGTCAGCGCGGCCCACGACGACATCGCCGGAATCGCGAGCGCCGCGGCCGTCACGTCGTCGAGCGCGTCGGGCAGCGCGAGGCAGTGCGCGTCGGCGGCCACGGTGTATTCGGCCAGCGCGCCGTGCGGCGCCAGCGGGCCGAAGAAATAGACGCGCCGGCCGTCGTCGAGTACCCCCGTGCCGTCGATGCCGGCCACGAACGGCAGGCCGTGCGTCGAATTCTCCGAGGTGTAATGCACGCCCGCGGCGCGCGAGCGTGCGACGTGGCTCAGCGCCGAGGCGCGCACCTGGATCGTGCGGCAGCCCTCGGCCGCGCGTGGCGCGTCGAACTCGCCATAGACGGGCGGCTGCCCGGCCGCGCTCACGATCGCGGCTTTCATGCTGGGGTTCATTGCGGACTCCTCCATGTGTTGGGCGCCGGCCGGGTCCACGCGTTACGCGCCACGCGCACCGGGCCGGTCCACCGGGTTCAGTGTGCCTCGACCCACGCACGCAGCGCCGGGTCGCGAATCTCGAGCACCTCGAACAGACCGAGCACGCGCAGCGCCGGCAGCGCGGCCGCGATGTCGGCCCGGGCCGCCTCGCGCGCCGCCCGCGGCGCATCGGGCGTGCCCAGCACGCGGGCATTGGCGAGGAACGCGCCCACCGTGCCCTTGCGCACCGTCACGCCGTTCAGTTCCACTTCGTTGGTGCCGTCGGGCAGCAGTTGTTCGGCTCGCATGATGATCCTCCGGGTTGGTCGATGCCGTCACTTTATCGAGATACAATCGGCCGGCCTCCGGCATGAAAGCCAATCGATACGGAATTTCGGCCATGCATGATTCACTGCTTCCGCCCCCTCTCGTGCTCGAATCGGGCGGACCGTTAGTTGCGGCTGCGGAATTGACGCAGGCGGCCGCGCGCGCCACCGATGCGCACCGGCATCCACGCGGCCAGCTGGTGGGGGCCTTGAGCGGGCTGCTGTCGGTCGGGCTCGAGACGCAGCAGTGGGTGGTACCGGCCACGCATGCGATCTGGGTGCCGCCGCACCATCTGCATTCGCTGCGTTCGTATGGGCCGTTCTCGGGCTGGAGCGTGTTCATCGAGGAGGCGGCCTGCGCGGCGCTGCCGGCCGCGCCGCGCGCGATTCGCGCCAACCCGCTGCTGCGCGAGGCGGCGCGACGCGCGGCCACCTGGTCGGGCGGCCCGCTCGGGCACGACGAGACACGCATCGCCGAATTGATCCTCGCGGAGATCGCGGCCTCGCCGGCCCAGGCGCTGGGCCTGCCACGGCCGGTGGAGGCACGGGTGGCGCGCATCGCCGACGCGCTGGCCGCCGACCTGTCCGACAACCGCGGCGCCGAGGCCTGGGCGCGCTGGGCCGGCATCGCGCCGCGCACGCTGAGCCGGCGCTTCGTCGCGGAGACCGGCCTGAGCTTCGCGCAGTGGCGCCAGCAGGCGCGCGTGCTGCGCGCGCTGGAGCGGCTCGCCGACGGCACGCCCGTCACCACCATCGCGCTCGAACTCGGCTACGACAACGTCAGCGCGTTCATCGAGATGTTCCGGCGCGTGCTTGGCGTGACGCCGGGGAAATATGCGGCGGGGCTGCCGGCGCTGGCGGCGGCGTGAAGCAGCGGGCCGCCGCGTCCGTTCAATTCATCGAAACACCATTGCAATCACGTATTGGCGGCCTCAATGTCGATTTGCGATTTATCGCGACGGATTACGGTTCATCGCGATCGCACGGACGGAATGTTGAATATCATTGAATATTCATACGGCATATCGCATCGCCAAATAAATCCCTTATCGTCACTCGGCCGCACGATTCAATCGATTGCGGCTCCACCTCAAACGCGATAAGGAGAAGACCATGTCGGACGATCTCGAAGTCACCGAGCAGGAAGAGTTGGCGCGATTTTTCGCGGGAAAGGTCATCGAGCAATATCGGGAACAGTACCCCGACTTCGACGATGGCGAGGACACGGTCGAAGCCTTGACGCAGGCGCTACTCGAGGAATATCGATCCGGCGAGCCGTTTGAAGTGACGGAGCCCGACACGCCGCCGACGACCCGCGGTTTCGTCGATTTCCCGATCGATTTCAATTTCAATCTGGTGGTCGGTTCGATGGACATCCACATCGAAAACCCGGACACGAATGAATACACGATTCTCGCGACCTTCAAGATCGCCGGCTTCAAGATCAGCAGTTCCCTGATCACGCTGACCAACAGCAAGGCGACGAGAACCGAAACCGTCGGCGCCGGGCCGGTCAAGATCACCATGACCTTCTCGATCGATTTTTCGGACGGCGTCGAACTGACCCTCGAGGGCGACGGGAAAATCTGGCCGTTCAAGAAATTCCACATCGGGCCGTTCAACGTGAATCTCTGATTCGCTGATGCCATGCCGCGCGCGCCGGCCTGGCACGACCGGCCGACCTCGCAGAAAACGGGCCGCCACGCCACGCGGCGCGCCGCCCGTTGCCGCTTCAGCCCGCCCGCGTCCCGCCTCAGTGCCCCGCCGCGTTCCTGCGCAGCGCGTCGAGAATGCGCCGCTCCAGCGCGACGTAATCCCCGCCAAAGTGGTGGTCGCCGCCGGTCTTGATGACTTCGGCGCCGCTTTTCACCAGCGCCGGGCACAGCGTGTCCTCCTCGGTGGCGCCGTAGAAGCACTGGACCTGCGCGAGCGGCAGCCTGTCGAACTCGGGCCGCACCTGCAGCGCCTTGTCGCTCGCCGGCATGCCGAGCCAGCCGGTCACGCGGATCTGGAAATCGGCGGCCGGCGCGAAGCCGAGCAGCGAAATCACGGCGACCTTGTCCTTCAGCGGCTGCGGCAGCCGGTTGTAGGCGAACGGCATCACGTCGGCGCCGAACGAATAGCCGATCAGCGCGACATGCGAGGCATGCCAGCGCGCCATGTAGGTCTGCATCACGCGCGCCAGATCGTGGCTGGTCTGCGCCGGCGTCTTCTCGCTCCAGAAGTAGCGCAGGCTGTCCCAGCCGACCACCGCCACGCCGTCCTTCTGCAGCGCTTCCGCGATGGTCTTGTCGAGATCGCGCCAGCCGCCGTCGCCGGAAATCACGATCGCGAGCAGGCCGTTGCCGCCCGCCGCGCCGCCCTTGGCGGCCGGCAGCTCGACGAGCGGCAGGTCGGACACGTCGAGTTCGTCGGCGCTGCCGTCGCGCAGATGCGGCGCGAGCAGCGTGACGAGCCGCGCGACGTCGCCGCTGGCGGCCGTGTCGACGAAGCCCGGGGTCTTGCGGCGGCTCACGGTGGGATCCGGCGGGCACATCTTGAAGCGCGGATCGAGCGTGGCGGCCGGCGCCACCGTCACCGCGCCCGAAATGGTGTTCTCGGGCGCCTGCGCGAGCACCTGCCGCGCAAGCGTGCCGCCCTGGCCGATGCCGGCCACGATCGGCGCGAAATAGCGCGAGGTCTTCAGCTGCCGTTCGAGCTGGTGGCTGACCGCCTCGGCGTCGCCCACCAGCTGATGGCAGCTTTCCTTCGTCTTCGCGAGGTTCGCGGCGTAGCGCGCCGTATCGACGCCCACCGTCAGCGCGCCCGCCTTCGCGAGCGCCTCGGCCGTCGCCTGGTCGGCCGCGCTCCAGCCGCCCGCCGCCGAATACAGCACCACGAAGCCGTGGACCTCGCCGTCCGGCCGCACCACGGTCACGTCGCCGTAGCGCCCGCCCGGCAGCCGGCCCGAACTGCGGCCGGCGAGCGTCGCGCCGGAGGCGGCGCTCGCCGCCGCGGCGGGCGCGAGCGCGCCGCTGGCCGCCCTGCCCGTTTCCGCATGCGCCGCATGCGCCTGTGCTGCCGCTTGTGCCGCGAACGCGCCCGGCGCCTGCGCGAACGCGATGCCGGCCGCGGCCATCGCCGCGAGCCGCTTCCAACCCTGAGCCATCATGAACGCCGACCTCCCGCCAGCAAGGAAAGATCGGCGAGTGTAACGAAAACGCCGACCGATCCGGACGCCGCGAGATAACGCGGCTCCCATTGCGGCTCGAACTTGCTCTTGAACGCGCGCAAGCCGCGGAAATTGTAGAAACGCCCGCCGAAGCGCCAGACCACGCGGCCGAGCCGGTGCCAGACCGACGACATCGGCGCGGTGCCCATCCCCGAGAACGGCGCCATGCCGAGGCTCAGGCGCCGGAAGCCGGCCTCCTTCAGGTACAGCGCGAGCTGCGTGAACAGGTACTCCATCGCATACGGCGAGGCCTCGGGCACGTGGCGCATCACGCCCACCGTGGCGTCGGTGTGCAGGTCGGTGGTCATGAACGTGACGAACGCCACCGGCTCGTCGTTCTGGCGCACCAGCATCACCGACTGGGTGGCGAGATAGCCGTCGTGGAACGCGGCGATCGAGAAGCTCTTCTCGCGCGCGTCGCGGCTGTCGAGCCAGTCGTCGGAGATCTCGCGCAGCACCGGCAGCATGTCGGGCACGCCGTGCGGCGGGATCACCTCCACCGACATCGCGTCACGGTCGCCGCGCCGCAGCGCGTAGCGCAGGTGCGAGCGGTTCGAGCCCTTCAGGTCGAAGCGGTCGAGCGCGATGTGCGCCTCCTCGCCGAGCTTGACGAGCGTGAGGCCGGCGTCGAGATAGAGCGGCAGCGCCTCGGCGCGCACCTGGTAGAACGCGGCGCGCCCGCCGTGCGAATGGGCGAGCGCGATGAACTGGTTGACGAGCCCGGCCCACTCGTCGCGCGGGCCGACCGGATCGTAGAGCGCGGCCCAGGTGCGGCCGTGCTTGGCGTACATCAGGAACGCCTCGCGCGACGCCGAGAACAGGAAGCTCTTGTCGCCCATCAGCGCGAGGCCCACGTCGCTGCGCTCCTGCGCGCGGATGATGCGCGCGGCGTCGGCCAGATCCTGCGGCTCGGGCACCACGAAGCGGCCGGCCGCCGGGCGCAGCAGCTGCCAGAGCGAGACCATCGCCGCGAACACGCCGGCCGCGAGCGTGGCGCGCAGCGCGCGCGAGGCGCGCTCGTCGAACGCGAACTGCGACCAGATCTCGTGCGTGTAGGGGATGTCGCGGAACGCGAACAGCAGCACCCACACCGCCAGCATCAGCACCAGCGCGACCGACATGAACCAGCTGACCGTGAACGGCTCGGCGAACAGCGAGGAATGGCGGTTGAAGCGGCGCCGCGACACCAGCAGCAGCACCAGCAGCGTCACCAGCACGCCGGCCTCGACGAACGCGAGCCCCTTCGAGAACGACAGCGCGAGGCTGGCGAGCGTCAGCGCGAGCGCCATCCACCAGGCGGCGTCGAGCCGGCGCAGCAGCCCGCGCGCGACGAACAGCAGCGACACGCCGAGCACGCTGCAGAGCACCTGCGAGCCTTCCAGCACCCACAGCGGGATCACGTTGCGCAGCACCGCGATGCGCTGCCAGAACGCCGGCGTCGCGCCCGACACCACCAGCATGCTGCCCACCGCGAAGGTGACGAGACTCAGGAACAGCGGCGCGAGCTGCGAGACCTGGGCGGCCTGCGACGAGACGAACCGCTGGCTGGCCGCGCGCCCCTCGAACACGGCCAGCAGCCCGGCCGACAGCACCAGCGGCACGCCGAAATAGATCGCGCGATAGGCGATCAGCGCCGCCAGCATCGAGGTGGGCGGCACCGCGCCGCCGAGCGCGAACGTCATGGCCGCCTCGAACACGCCGATCCCGCCCGGCGTGTGGCCGATCATGCCGAGCAGCAGCGCGGCCGCGTAGACGGTGAGGAAGGTGACGAGATCGACGTGGCCGTGCGGCAGCAGCGACCACAGCGCGAGGCCGGCCGAGGCGACGTCGACCACCGCGAACACCAGTTGGCCGGCCAGGTCGCGCCGCGACGGAATGTCGAACGACAGCCAGCGCCAGCGCGAGCGGATCTGGCGCGGCGCCGGCCCGCAGCAGGCGATCAGCACCGCCAGCAGCACCAGCAGCGCCGCCCCGGCCGCGCGCAGCCAGCCGCTCGCCACCGGCAGCATCGAGGCCAGCGGCCCGGAGCCGCCCACCATGCCGAGCGCCGTCATGCCGACGATGCCGAGCACCAGCGTGCCGCCCATGAACACCGTCATCCGGCCGATCTGCGCGGCGGTCACGCCCGAGGCGCCGTACACGCGCACCCGCACCGCGCCGCCCGTCAGCGCGCCGAAGCCGGTGGCGTTGCCGAGCGCGGTGCCCGCGATGGTGCCGATCCACAGCGGCACGCGCGGCACCTTCGCGCCCACGTAGCGCAGGCCGATCGCGTCGCGCGCCACCAGTCCGACGTAGCTGAGCGCGGTGGCGCCGAGCGCGCCGGCCCATTCGCCCGGCGCCAGATGGCGCAGGTTGCGGATCACCGACTTGTAGTCGACGGTCTCCGACAGGTGCTGGAACACGAACAGCAGCGCGATGCCGATGCCGAGCGCGAGCAGCGGCGAGACGAGCCGATCGAGCGGGACGGACTGGCGAACGCGCGCGATCGTGGCCGTCGCGCGCCGCGGTAAATCACTGAAGGACATGAATCTGAAATGTCAGGCTGAAACCTGTCGCGAGAATTGACGCTGCAGCCGTTGTCATCGTCGTATGCGGCCGCGTCCCCGGACGCGGTCTTCGCAAGCATGACGTCCGGCCCGTGCCGGCGTCAGGGATGCGCGAGTCTACCGGAGCGACATTACAAATTGTTTTTCGCAAGCCGACCGGGTTCTGACGAACGGCGGGCGAACCGCCCCCGGCCGGCGAGCGCGCGCCACGCCGGAATTCGCTCATGATACTGGAAAAGCGCGCCGGCGCCCCTCGCGGCGACTACGTAAAGGCAAGCCCCTAGCGGGTTTTCACGGGTCCGGGCGAGCCTTCCGCGGTGGGCGCGCGCGGCTTCGGCACGACGCGCGCGCGCGGCATCGGCAGGATTCCGAAACGCGCACGGTTTTGACATTTGTCTTACTTGTTGTTTTCCAAATGCCGACGATGCGCGACTGCGCCGGCCGGGCGCGGCCGCGGCGCCGGGGTGGCAGGCCCGCCGCGCTTCCGGACGGCGGCCGTTCAGCTGATGTAGACCACACCGTCGCCCTGCTGCAGATGCGGCGAGACGGGATCGTCGCGATGCACGGCGATCATGTTCAGCCCGGCCGGCACGCAGCGATAGCCGAACTCGTCGAGAAAGCGCTCCACCAGCACCGGGTCGGTCTTGAGCACCTCGATGGTCAGCATCGGCCGGCAGCGGCGCAGCGTGTCGCGCGCCCCGGTGAGCGCCTCCAGTTCCATGCCCTCGATGTCGAGCTTGATCAGGTCCACGCGCGCGAGCCCCAGCGAATCGATGCTGACCATCGGCACCGTGGTGCCGGCCGCCGTGTCGTACGAAATCACCTGGCCGATGAATTCGTTGCCGTCGCGGCGGCGCAGCTCGAGGCTGCCGAAGCTCGCGTGCGAGAGATAGTCGGGCTGCGGGACCACCAGCTCGCCGCAGCGCTCGCCGAGCGCGGCCAGCTTGGCGCGCGCGTTCAGGCAGTTGTTCAGCGCGATGTTGCCCGCCAGCGCGTAGAACACGATCTCCTGCGCCTCGAAGCTCAGCACCCTGCCCCAGCCGTGCATGTGCCGCGCCCATTCGATCGTATGCACGCCGATGTTGGCGCCGCCGTCGATCGCCACGATGCCGTCGCCGTGCAGCTCGCGGCGGCGCGTGAGCATGGCCAGCACGAAGCCGATCTCGCTCGCGTCGAAGCAGCCGTTCTGCAGGATCTGATGCCCGACGCCGTAGGTGTAGCCCTCCGCGGCCGTGTTGTGATCGTGGCGGTTCACGATCATC
The DNA here is from genome assembly GCF_001411805.1 of Burkholderia plantarii. NCBI lineage: Bacteria > Pseudomonadati > Pseudomonadota > Betaproteobacteria > Burkholderiales > Burkholderiaceae > Burkholderia > Burkholderia plantarii. The sequence continues at coordinate 2,328,618 of NZ_CP007212.1, forward strand.
GTGCCGTGATTCGAAGCCGCCAGAACGAAAGCGATCGGCCGGTTCGGAAATGCCATCTCGATGCCCTCCGTCAAGGTAATCAATGCCGGCGATCGATGCGCCGCCATGGTGCCCGCGCTTCAGTGCAGCAACTGCGGGGCGATGCGGCTCATCACGTCGCGCGCGCCGTCCGGCGTCAGGTGCGAGCCGTCGAACGACACGATCCTGCCGCGGCCGTCGCCCGAGCGCGTCACGCAGCCGGCCGCGTTGCACATCGCATCGTAGGCGGACACGTAGTCGATGCCGAGCCGCCGCGCGGTGGCCGCGCCGAGCAGGTCGAAGCGGCGCGCCGCCGGGTCGATGCCGAAATCCGAACGCTCGGGCAGCTCGACATGGTGCGCACGCCAGTAGACCCAGTAAAGGGTCGGCAACGAACTTTGCCACGTCGCGACCTGACCGAGCAACACGATTCGCTCGACGCCGGCCGCGCGGGCGGCGGCCACGGTCCTGTCCAGCGCGGCGAGGCGCTCGGCGTCCCAGTTCGCGGTCAGCACCAGCGTATGCGGCCGGGCCGAGCGCAGCGCGTCGAGCGCGCCGGCGGCGATGCGCCCGCAGTGATCGTTGCCGCCCAGCAGCGGCGGGCAGCCCGAGGCGCTGAACTCGCCGAGCCGCACGCCGAAGCGGCCCTGCTGCGCGACGAAGCCCGGGTAGATCGCGGCGGCCCGCGAGTCGCCCCACAGGAACACCAGCGGCGCGCTACCGGGCTCCACGCAGGTCGAAGCGAAGCGCTCCTGGTCGGCGCCTTCCAGATAGCAGGTGCCGCGGCGCCAGTCGTGGTCGAGGTCGAAATGCGCGCCGCCGGCGAAGCGCTCGGTGAGCCGCGACATCCGGAACGCCAGCCCGTCGCGCCGGTAGGTGTTGTAGCCGAGATAGCCGATCGCGAGCACCAGCACCAGCAGCAGCGCGGTGACGAGGCGCGGCCGGCGCGAGCGGCGGGCCGGCCGCTCGACGCAGCGGTAGACGAGCCAGGCGAGCGGCACCGCGGCGAGCGCGCCGGCCACGCGCAGATACCAGGCCGGCACGCCGATCGACATCAGGCGCAGGAACGACAGGATCGGCCAGTGGACCAGGTAGAGCGGGTAGCTGATCAGGCCGACCAGCAGCACCGGCCGCGCGGCGAGCCGCGCCATCAGCCGCGAGGTGCGGCCGTGGTGGATCAGCAGGGCCGCGCCGAGCGTGGGCGCGAGCGCCCATCCGCCCGGAAACGTCAGCCGTGCGTTCATCAGCGCCATCGAGCCGAGCAGCAGCGCGAGGCCGGCCAGCACGCCGAGTTCGGGATGACGCGGCGTGGGTTGCGGCGAGCGCGCCTCGCGGCAGGCCAGCAGGCTGCCGATCATCAGCTCCCAGGCGCGCGTGACCGGCCAGTAGAACGCCGCGGTCGGCGCATGCCCGACGATCGCGAGGTTGGCCGCGAACGACAGCGCGCCGAGCACCAGCACCGTCCACCGCGGCCCGCGCCGCGCGCGGCTCGCCGCCCACAGCAGCAGCGGCCAGGCCAGGTAGAACTGTTCCTCGACGCCGAGCGACCAGAGATGGAGTAGCGGCTTGTGGTCGGCGGAGGCGTCGAAGTAGCCGGCCTCGGACCACAGCACGAGGTTGGCCACCGAGGTGGCGCCGCCGGCGATGTGCTTGCCGAGCGACTTGAACTCGTCGGGCAGCAGGTTGAACCAGCCGAACAGGTAGACGCCGACCAGCACCACCAGCAGCGCCGGAAACAGGCGGCGGATGCGCCGGCCGTAGAACGCGGCGAGCGAGAAACGCGACTCGCCGAGATCGCGCAGCAGGTGCGAGGTGATCAGGTAGCCGGAGATCACGAAGAACACGTCCACGCCGACGAAGCCGCCGGGCAGCGCCGCCGGCAGCGCGTGGAACACGACCACCGAGAGCACGGCCAGCGCGCGCAGCACGTCGATGTCGGGCCGATAGCCGGCCGCTGCCTGGGGCGCGGCCGCGGGCGGGCGGGCGTCGCGCGTCGCCGCGGCGACGGAGGTGGATTCGGTCATGGCGAAACACGTCGGGCGGCCTGCCCCGCGCGTCGCTGCGCGGCAGGCCGATTTGTCATGGATATTCCGGTTTTCGCCCGCACGGCAAACTCACCCGCGACGCGACGACGGCGGCCCCCCGGCCGCCCATGCGCGCGAAAGGCGCGATTCTACGCATGATCGACGGCGAAAAGCTAGCCGGAGCGTGGACGCACGGGCAACGGGTCGGCGCTGGTGTCGGCGCTGGTGTCGGCCCAGGTGTCGGCCCAGGTGTCGGTGAAGCGGCCGGCGGAAGGCCCGGCAGCCGGCGGCGTCCGGGGCGCCTTTCCGCCGTCTCGCCACCGCCTTGCCACGCCGCGAAGGCCGCGAAGGCCATCATCTCGCCCCGCCTTCCGCGCGCCGCCCGCGTCCGCGATGTAACGCGCGTAACCATCTGTGACGCCGCACGCCCCTCGCGCGACGCGCTGGCGGCCCCGGCCGCGCCACCGCCCTGGCCGGCGGCCCACGCGGTTGCCGCCCACGCCGCTGCCGCCCCGGCCCGTCGTACACATCCGGCTCCCCATTCGCGCACGCAGCCGGTAACATCTCGATCCCGCGCTTCGTGGCAAGCTGGCGCCCCGGATCACCGGCCGTCGCCGGCCCCGCCGACAAGAAAAAGGTTTTTCGTCCATGCCCCTGACCGCCCGACTGGCGCGCCTGCTCGCGCCGTTGTCATGGATGCTGCTCGGCCTCGTCGCCGTGCCGCTCTCGCCCGCCGCGCAGGCCGCGCCGTTCGCCGCCTCGGCCGCCACCGCGAGCGGCGCCGCCGCGCCGTCGATCTCCTATGACGATGCCGTGGCCTCGCTCAAGCGCCTGCAGGCCGAGCAGGACCGCATCAAGCAGCAGACCTCGGCCGCCACCAGCAACCAGCAGCTCGACACGCTCGACGCCGCCGCCGAGCAGCTCGTCACCAACGTCGACAACCTGCTCGACGCGCTCACCCCGCAACGCGCGCAGTTGCAGGCGCAGCTCGACGTGCTCGGCCCGCCGCCCGCGGCCGGCGCGGCGCCCGAAACGCCGGCCGTGGCGCGGCAGCGCGCCGATCTCACCGCGCGCCGCGACCAGTTCGACGCGGTGCTCAAGCAGGCCGCCGCCGAGAAGACCGACCTCACGAACCTGAACCAGCAATTCGCGAAACTGCGGCGCGGACTGTTGCGCGACCAGCTCGCGCTGCGCTCGGGCAGCCTGTTCGGACCGACCTTCTGGGCGCCGCTGCACACCCCGCTGCCCGACGACCGCCAGCGCCTGCACGCGTTCTCCGGTCAGATCGCCGAGCAGTTCGCGTTCGCCTGGGACCCCGAGCGGCGCGTCGGCACGCTGGTGATGCTGGTGCTCGCCGTGGCGATCTGGAGCGCCGGCCGGCGCCTGCTCGAGCGCGGCTTCTCGTGGTTCTGCCTGAACCGGCTGCCGCCCACCCGGCTGCGCCGCAGCGCGCTGGCGCTGACCACCGCGCTCGCCACGCTGCTGGCCACCGGCATCGCCGTGCAGCTGCTGCTGCTCGCGCTCACGCGCGGCGAGGCGCTCACGCCCGCGCTCGACGATTTCGCCGCCAAGTTCGCCGAGCTCGCGCTGACCTGCGCGCTGATCGCCGGCCTCGGCCGCGCGCTGCTCTGCACGCGCCACCCGAGCTGGCGGCTGCCCGCCATCGCCGATCCGGTGGCGCTCGCGATGCGGCGCTTCCCGACCGTCCTGGCCGCGCTGCTGCTCGTCTCCGGCACGCTCGAACAGCTGAACCGGATCGCCGACACGAGCCTGCCCGTTACCGTGTTCGGACGCGGCATCGTCGCGCTGGTGGTGGCGCTGACGATCGGCGCCTCGCTGCTGCGCGCCAACCGCGCGCGCGCCGCGCTGGCCGCCGCCGGCGAGCCGCCCGAATCGCGCTCCACGCTGACCGGCCTGATCCACGCCGGCGTGACGCTGGCCGTGATCGCCTCGCTCGCCGCGCTGCTGATCGGCTACGTCACGGTGGCGCGCTTCATCACCTACGAGCTGGTCTGGTTCGAGATCGTGCTGTGCAGCTTCTACGTGCTGACCCAGATCACGCGCGACGCCTGCGCGAGCCTGTTCTCCACCAGCTACGCGAGCGGCAACACCATCAAGCACCTGTTCGGGCTCGCCGATCACCATCTCGAACAGGCCTCGACGCTGCTGTCGGGCCTCGGCGTCGCGATCCTGGTGCTGCTCGCCGCGCTGTCGCTGGTAACCGGCGGCTTCGGCACCACCCCGAGCGACCTGCTCGACAGCCTGCTGACCATGCTCGGCGGCACCCGGCTGCGCAGCCTCAACATCGTGCCCGACCGCATCGTCAACGCGGTGCTCGCGCTGGTGATCGGCTTCTGGCTGCTGCGCTCGATCCGCCGCTGGCTCGACGACGAGTTCCTGCCCACGCTCGGCATGGACCCGGGCATGCGCGCCTCGCTCGTCACGCTGTTCAGCAACCTCGGCTACGTGCTGCTGGTGCTGATGACGCTGTCGCTGCTCGGCGTGCAGTGGAGCAGCCTGGCGTGGATCGTCAGCGCCCTGTCGGTGGGGATCGGCTTCGGCCTGCAGGAGATCGTCAAGAACTTCGTGTCGGGGCTGATCCTGCTGACCGAGCGGCCGGTGAAGGTGGGCGACATGGTCAGCATCAGCGGCGTGGAAGGCGACATCCGCCGCATCAACGTGCGTGCCACCGAGATCCAGCTCGCCGACCGCTCCACCGTGATCGTGCCGAACTCGCAGCTGATCTCGCAGAACCTGCGCAACGTGACGATGGGCAACAGCACCCAGGGCGTGGCCACGCTGATGCTCACCTTCCCGCTCAACACCGATCCCGAACAGGTGCGCGACCTGCTGCTGAACGCCTACCAGGCGCACCCCGGGATCCTGGAAAAGCCGGCGCCGTCGGTGACCTTCAGCCAGCTCACGCCGGACGGCATCACGCTCAGCGTGACGGGCTACGTGAGCAGCCCGCGCGTGACGGTATCGACCAAGAGCGACCTGCTGTTCGAGATCCTGAAACAGCTGCGTGCCGCCTCGATCACGCTGTCGAGCCCGCAGATGCTGATGATCCAGAACGCGCCGGGCGCCCTCCCCGTGGGCGACGCGGCCGCGGTCCAGCGGCAGTGAGGCCGGCGGCACACCTGACACGCGCCGTCCAGGCGGCTTTCACGGTCGTCATACACGGTTGCAATCCTTTACCGCATGTGACGATCGCTCCCTCTATGCTCCGGTCATCAAGCCAACACCTTTGGGGGAATGCCATGAACAAGCTCACCTTGCTGCTGCCGGCGCTCGCCGCCGGCTCGCTGCTGACCGGCTGCGTCGCGTATCCGGCCGGCCCGGCCTACGGCGGCGGCTATGGCGGTGGCGGCGGTTACGCCGCGCAGCCCGTCTATGCGCAGCCGGGCTATGCGCAGCCGGGCGTGGCCGTGGTGGACGTCAGCGTCGGCTGGCACGGCGACCGCTACTGGGACGGCCGCCGCTACTGGGGCCGCGACGAGTGGAACCGCTCGCATCCGCCGGGCGGCGACCGCGATCGCGGCCACGACGACCACGGCCATGATCACGACCACGACGACCATCGCTGGTAAGCATCGCGGCGGGCCGGCCTGAACGTTCGGCGCCGGCCCGACCGACCACCCCTCTCGCGCGCCTCGCTTCGTTCGTCATGAAACTCGCGCGTCGCGCCTGCCTTCCCGACCCGCTCCTTCCACTCCCGCGATGACCCTCCCCACCCTGAATCCGCTGTTGCGCACGCTGCTCGCGTTCGCCACGCTGGCCGCGCTGGCCACGAGTCACGCCGCGTCGGCGCAAACCCGGACGTTCCATTTCGGCGAAGGCCAGTCGACGCTGCCGGGCCAGCACGCGGACGGCAACGCCGCGCGGCCGCGGCCCCAGCCGGCCCCCGGCGCGCATCGTGCACCGGCCCATCGGCCGACGCATGCGCGCAGCCGGCATCGGGCCCGCCGCACGCATCACGCCGCGCCGCCGCCCGCCTACTCGCATCACTGACGCAACGCGCCGGATATCCGGCGCATCGGCATGCACGGGCGTCCGGCGCGAATCACCGCGCCGGACGCCCTCGCGCTACCGTGCATCGGCCCCCGACGCCGCGCTGCCCGGCAACGCCTGCCGGACGCCGTCGACCAGCGCCTGCGCGGCGCCCGCCACGATCGCCGTATCGACGCCATCGGTCTGCCACTCGTCCTGCCCGTTCTTCGAGAACACCAGCGAGGCGCGCGCCGACGACGCGTCGTCGGCCTTGCCCGAGTGCCACGCGATCACCACCTCGCAGGTATAGGCGTGCTCGGCCGTCTTGCGGCAAGGCCCGTCCTCGCGGATCGAGGCGATGTCGGCGGCCACCGGCAGCGGCCGCCCGAGGAACGCGTTCACGGGGCCGTGATTCTCGGCGTCGAGCGCCTGGCGCACCGCGGCGTCGATATCGGCCGGCGCGGGGCCGTCGTGAAACCAGCCGCAGGCGGCCATCAGCGGCGCGAGCGCGCCGGCGAGCAACAGGGTACGAACTTTCATCGACTGGATCCTTCGAGCCGCCCGCCGCGCGCCGCCCCTCGCGACGCGCCCGGCCGGGCTGCGGGCGCAGTGTGCCCCGGCACGCGGAGCGCTGCCGTATCGAATCGTAAGCATTTGTTCGCCGGCACCGGCGCGGCGCCTATACTGGACGTTCCCGGCCGCCGGCCGGCCCGCGGCACCACCGCCCCGATCCCGCCACAGGAGGCCCGATGTTCTATCTGCTGACCTACGATCTGGTCGACAACTATCCCGAACGCCGCGGCATGTATCGCGAGGAACACCTCGCGCTCGCGGAGGCCGCGACCGCGCGCGGCGAGCTGCTGCTCGGCGGCGCGCTTGCCGACCCGGCCGACTGCGCGGTGCTGCTGTTCACGGGCGACACGCCGGCCGCCGCCGAGGCGTTCGCGGCGGCGGACCCCTACGTGCGCAACGGGCTCGTGCGGCAGTGGCAGGTGCGGCTCTGGAACGTCGCCGCCGGCCATTACGCGAAGCTCTGATCGCGCGCCCGACGCCACCCGTGCCCGCCCCCCGCCCAGGCGGGCCGGCCGCCGGCGCTCACAGCCAGCCGGCGCGCCGGAAGCGCCACCACAGCGCGAGATCGGCCACCGCCATCACGCCGAGGCAGGCATAGAAACCGAAGCGCCAGTGCAGCTCCGGAATGTTGTTGAAGTTCATCCCGTAGATGCCGGCGACCATGGTCGGGATCGCGAACAGCGCGGCGAACGAGCCGAGCCGCTTGGTCACCTCGCTCTCGGCGAGCGAGATCATGCCGAGGTCCACCTGCACCGCCGTCACCACCATTTCGCGCCGCGCCTCCAGCGTCTTGGTGATGCGCAGCAGGTGGTCGTACACGTCGCGGAAATAATGCTCCATGCCGCTGCAGACCTGCGGCGTGCGCCCGCCCACCAGCTTCGAGAGCGGTTCGAGCAGCGGCGCCGTGTGCTGGTAGACGGTCATGAGGCGGCGCTTGAGCGAATAGAGGTCCTGGATGACCGCGCGCGCGGCGGCCGGCGACGACTTGTCGAAGATGCGGTCCTCGAGCGCCTCCAGTTCCGCGCCGAGCCGCTCGATGGTCGGGAAGTAGCGGTCGACGACCTGATCCATCAGCGCGTAGAACACGAACGCCGAGCCCTCCTTCAACAGGTGCGGCTCGCGCTCGCAGCGCAGGCGCACGTCCTGGAAGCCGTGCGAGGTGTGATTGCGGATCGACAGGATGTAGTTCGAGCCGACGAACACGTTGAGCTCGCCGACCTCGAACTCGTCGTCGGCATCGAACTCCACCGTGTGCATCACCGCGAACAGCGAATCGCCGTACTCCTCGATCTTGGGGCGCTGGTGACCGTTGCGCGCATCCTCCAGCGCCAGCTCGTGCAGGCCGAACTCCTCGCCCATGCGCTCGAGCTCCTCCGGGGTCGGCTCCTTGAGCGCGACCCAGACGAAGCACTCGGGGCGCGCGACGAAGTCGCTGATGTCGTCGATTTCGATGTCGGCCAGCTTCTGGCCGTTCTGATACGCAACGCAGTTGATCAACATTGTGTCGTGGGAAACGTCCGTTTCGGTCTTGAAGTCGATCCGCTAGTTTAGCGGCTCTGCCTCCCCGCGCGCAGGCGCCCGCATCGCGCCGCGCGCGCTTGCACGGCCCGCCGTTCGCGGTCATGATCGCGGATGCATGGCGGCGCGGCCGGCCGCGACTTTCGTTTCGCCGACACGGCGGATGCGGCGCGCTTTCGGCCGGAAGCGGCGCGCGTCACCCGCATGTCTCGCATTCACCGTCGTCATGGCGTTCGTGCCGTTCCCGTTCGGTTTGCCGCCGCCACTTCCGGAGGCCCGCGCTCGTGAAATACCTGGTGTTTTTCTGTGGTCACGCCGGCACCGGCAAGACCACGCTCGCCAAGCAGTTGATCGGCCCGCTGATGCGGACCACGGGCGAGGCGTTCTGCCTGCTCGACAAGGACACGCTGTACGGCCGCTACAGTTCGGCCGCGATGGGCGCGCTCACGCAGGACCCGAACGATCGCGACAGCCCGCTCTACCTGCAGCATCTGCGCGACCCCGAGTACCAGGGCCTGCTCGACACCGCGCGCGAGAACCTCGAACTCGGCATCAGCGTGCTGGTGGTGGCGCCGCTGTCGCGCGAGATCCGCGACGGGCGGCTGCTGAACCGGCAATGGCTTGGCATCGGCCACGACATCGAGCTGCGCGTGGTGTGGGTGGAAACCTCGGAGGACACCGCGCGCGAGCGCATCATCGCGCGCGGCAATCCGAACGATGCCTACAAGCTCGCGCATTGGGATGAATATCGGCAGCGCCGCTTCGTGCCCGACGGTGCCGCTTGCGAAGGACTGCTGAGGTTCGACAACAGCGCGCCGGGCGGTGCCGACATCGAGGCGCTGATGCACCGCATCGTGCCGCCCGCGCGAGGCGCGATGGTGCCGCCGCTGCCGGCATAGGCACGATTGCGGCACCCGCTTCGCGCCGAAGCGGGCCGGTGCCGGACCGGCGCGCCGCGATCGAGGTCACACCCGGCACGGGATGCGCCCGCGCGGCCGGCATGCCACCGGCCTGCGATGGCCGCCACCAACGGAGACACGATGCGATCGAGATGGCGCACGGTGATGTGGCTCGCTGCCTGCCTGGTGGTACTGGCCGGTGTCGCCTGGTGGTTCGCGCGGCCCCGGCCGATCGACGCGCTGGCGAGCGTACCCGTGGTGTCGCCGCAGTCGGAGCCGGCCCGGCGCGGCGCCGTGCTGGCCGCGGCCGGCGACTGCATGGTCTGCCATACCGCGCGCAACGGCAGCCCCTACGCGGGCGGCCGGCCGCTCGCCACGCCGTTCGGCGCGATCGAATCGACCAACATCACGCCGGACCCCGACACCGGCATCGGCCGCTGGTCTGTGGAAGCGTTCGCGCGGGCGATGCGCCGCGGCATTTCCCGCGACGGACACCACCTCTACCCGGCGTTTCCCTATCCGCACTTCACGAAGCTGTCCGACGCCGACATCGCGGCGCTCTACGCGTTCCTGATGTCGCGCCGGCCGGCCGTCGCGCCGCCGCCGCGCAACCATCTGGCGTTTCCGTTCGATCACCGGCCGCTCGTCGCGTTCTGGAACCTGCTGTTCCTCCATGAAGGCCCGCAGCCGCCGGACCCGGCCCGCCCGGCCGACTGGAACCGCGGACGCTATCTGGTCGACGCGCTCGGCCACTGCGGCGCCTGCCATACGCCGATGAACCAGCTCGGCGCCGAGCAGTCGTCGCACGCGTTTCGCGGCGGCCTGATCGACGGCTGGGACGCGCCCGCGCTGAACGCATTGAACAGCGGCGGCAGCGGCGCACCGCGCTGGACCGCGAGCGAGCTGGCCGATTATCTGCACGACGGCTTCTCGTCCGCGCATGGGGCGGCGGCCGGGCCGATGCGGCCGGTCACGGACAGCCTGCGGCAGGTGCCGCGCGCCGAGGTGGAAGCGATCGCCGCCTACCTGATGTCGCTCGATCCCGGCCCGGCCGCGCCACCCTCGCCCGCGCCCGGCCCGCGTTCGCTCGCGCCGAACCCGCTGTTCGAAGGCGCCTGCGCGTCCTGTCATGCCGCCGGCTCGCCGATGCAGATCGCGGGCGCGCGGCCGCCGCTGTCGAACGCGACGAGCCTGCATGCCGGCTCGCCGCGCAACGCCGTGCGGATGATCCTCGACGGCAACGGCTGGGACGGCAGCCACGGCGCCTATTACATGCCGGGCTTCGCGAACCTGCTGACCGACGAACAGATCGCGCAGCTCGCGCGCTACGTGCATGATCGCCATGGCTCCGGCCAATCCTGGCCCGACCTCGACGCCGCGTATGTCGCGCGGCTGCGCAAGGAGACCGCTCCGTGAACCTCACCCTCAGCGTCAACGGCCAGCCGCGCACGGTGGACGTCGATCCCGCCATGCCGCTGCTGTACGTGCTGCGCAATCATCTCGACCTGAACGGCGCCAAGTTCGGCTGCGGGCTGGGCCAGTGCGGCGCCTGCACCGTGATGCTCGAACGCGACGCCGTGTTCTCGTGCCTGCTGCCGGTCTCGGCCGTGGCGGGCCGCGCGATCCGGACCGTCGAGGGGCTCGGCACGGCCGCGCGCCCCGGCCGGCTGCAGCAGGCCTTCATCGACCGGCAGGCCGCGCAGTGCGGCTATTGCATCGCCGGCATGATCATGCGCGCCGAGGCGCTGCTCGAGGCGAATCCGCATCCGAGCGACGCGGAAATCCGCGAGCACATGCAGCCGAACCTGTGCCGCTGCGGCACCCACATGCGCATCCTCGCGGCCGTGCGCGACGTGGCCGGCGCCGCCGCCCGTCCGCCGAGGAGCGGCGCGTGAAGCCGCTCGCGACGCCGGCGAGCGCCGCGCGCCGCCGGTTCCTGACCGAGGGCGCGCTGGTGGTCGGCTTCACGCTGGCGCCCGCGCTGCGCGCCGTGGCGCAGAAGACCACCACCGAGGCCGGCAGCTTCACCGCCAGCGCGCCGACGCTGCCCGGCAGCCTGAAGCTCGCGCCGCTGCTCGACGCCTGGATCCGGATCGACGAACACGGCATCACCGTCTGCACCGGCAAGGTGGAGTTGGGCACCGGCATCCGCACGGCGATGATCCAGCTCGCGGCCGAGCAGCTGCGGGTGGGCGTCGATGCCGTCACGCTCGTCACCGCCGATACGCGGCTCACGCCGAACGAGGGCTACACGGCCGGCAGCCATTCGATCGCCGACAGCGGCACCGCGATCTTCAACGCCGCCGCGCAGGCCCGCGAGCTGCTGGTCGAGGCGGCCGCGCACAAGCTCGGCGTGGCGCCCGCCGAGCTGCGCGCCGGCGACGGCAAGGTGGTCGCGAACGACGGCCGCGCCCTGAGTTACGCCGAAGTGGTACGTGACGTGAACCTGCATCGCAACGCCGCCGCGCGCACCGATCTCGGCGCGCCCTCTGCCTGGCGCGTCGTCGGGCAGCCGGTGCCGCGCGTGGACATCCCGGGCAAGGTCTCGGGCGGCCCCAGCTACGTGCAGGACCTGCGCCTGCCCGGCATGGTGCATGCGCGCGTGGTGCGCCCGCCCGCGTATGGCGCGAGCCTGATCTCGGCCGATCTCGATGCGGTGCGGGCGATGCCGGGCGTGATCGCGGTGGTGCGCGACGGCAGCTATCTGGCGGTGGTGGCCCGCGACGAATGGGAAGCCATTCAAGCCATGCGCGCCCTGTCGGCGTCGGCGCAATGGCGGCCCGGCCCCGCGCTGCCGGACCAGGCCACCGTCCACGACCTGCTGATGACGTTTCCCGCCGAGGACATCGCCGTGGCCGGGCGCGCCGCGCCGGCCGGCGCCGCCGTGACCACGCGCTCGGCCCGCTACCGCAAGCCCTATCTCTCGCACGGCTCGATCGGGCCGTCCTGCGCCGTCGCCCATCTCGACGGCGACACGCTGACGGTCTGGACCCACACGCAGGGCGTGTTCCCGCTGCGCGCGGGCCTGGCCGAGATGCTGTCGATGCCGCCCGAGCGGATCCATTGCATCCACGTGGAAGGCGCCGGCTGCTACGGCCACAACGGCGCCGACGACGCCGCCGCGGATGCCGCGCTGATCGCACGCGCCGTACCCGGCCGGCCGGTGCGCGTGCAGTGGATGCGCGAGCAGGAACACGGCTGGGAGCCGTTCGGCCCCGCCATGACGACGCGCGTCTCGGCCGGGCTCGACGCCGCCGGGCGCATCGTCGGCTGGCATTACGAACTGTGGAGCAACGGCCACAACAACCGCGTGGAGAACGCCGGGCGCCTGATGCCGACTTGGTTGCTCGCGCAACCGTTCACGCCGAAGCCGCAAAAGGAGATCCCGATGCCGGAGGGCGGCGCGGACCGCAACAGCGTCCCGCTCTATACGATCCCGAACCTCGTCGTGACCGACCACTTCATCCAGACCGCGCCGATCCGCGTCTCGGCGATGCGCGGGCTCGGCGCCTACATGAACGTGTTCTCGACCGAGAGCTTCATCGACGAACTCGCGCACGCGGCACACGCCGACCCCGTCGCGTTCCGCCTCGCGCATCTCGGCGACGCGCGCGCGATCGACGTGATCCGGCTCACCGCCGCGCGCTTCGACTGGCCGCGCCGGCCCGCCGGCGGACGCGGACACGGCACCGGCTTCGCGTTCGCCCAGTACAAGAACCTGATGGCCTATCTGGCGATCGCCGTTGAACTGACCGTCGACGCGGACACCGGCGAAGTCGCGCTCGGGCGCGTGGTCGCGTCGGTGGACTGCGGGCAGGTGGTCAACCCCGACGGCGTGAAAAACCAGATCGAAGGCGGCATCGTGCAGTCGGCGAGCTGGACGCTGTTCGAGCGCACCACGTTCGACACGCGGCGCGTGACGAGCTTCGACTGGAGCACGTACCCGATCCTGCGCTTCGGCTCGCTGCCGCGTTCGGTGGAGGTGCATCTGATCGACCGGCCCGCCATGCCCTTCCTCGGCGTCGGCGAGGCCGCACAGGGCCCGACCGCCGCCGCCATCGCCAACGCGATCTTCGATGCCACCGGCAAGCGCATCCGCGAGACGCCGCTGCTGCCGGAGAAGCTGCGGGGGTGAGGCGCGCGGGCGAAGCGATCACGCCGGGGGCTTCGCGCCCGGACCGAACCCCGTCCTGCGCCGGCAGCCGGCATGCAGGCGCCGTCGCGCCATGCCATTGCGGATGCCGCCGAACTGACGAGGCCGACCTCGGCCGCCCGATCGCCATCGGGGATCCGGCGCCGCGGGGGTCGACGCTCGGCGGCCCTGGTTCGGCGGCCGTTACTGGCGGTTCATCTCCGGCCTGGCGGGCTGCGCCATCGACGCCGCCGACGGGCCGCGCCGCTCGTCCGGCGCCATCCGCGACGGCGGCGTCAACGGGCTCGTGGGGCCGGAGACGGGATCGCCGTGGTAGGTCATGCCCGCGGTGGCAGCGCCGTGCGCATTGCCGCCCTGCCCAGCCTGCGCGAGCGGGCAGCATGCCACGCCCGCCAGGATTGCCATGCTCGTCATCAGCAGTTTCATGTCCGGCTCCGGTGCGCGCGCCGCCGGAATGGCGGCGCAACCCTTGCAATTACGTGGGAAGTCCGCCCCCGGATGCATGGCCGCGCATCGCGCCGTCGACAACAAAAAACCCCGCAAGCGATCGCGCTTGCGGGGCACTGGTTCGCGGTGCGGTCGCGCGTGCCGGGTCGCGTGCCGCGCTCAGGCCAGCGCGTGGGCCGGCACCAGCGTCGCGCCGTCGTAGAGCTTGCCGAAGCGGTTGCCGAGGAACGCCTCCAGCGACACCTGCTCCTGCCGCACGAAGCCGCGCTGCGGCAGCGCCCCTTCGCGGAACAGGTCGAGCACGGCGCACATCGAACCCGCGGTGGTGATCTGGATCGCGTTCATCGGCATGCCGCCGATCTCGTTGGCGAAGATCTTGCGCGTGAACACGTCCTGCACGAGCTGGCCGCGCTTCACGCCCGTCACGGTCACGAACACCAGCACGACGTCCTGCGTGGTGGTCGGCACCGCGCGGCGCAGCATCGCCTTCAGCGCGTCGCGGTCGGATTCGAGCCGCATGTCACCGAGCAGGAACTGCATCAGGTCGCGATGGCCGGGATAGCGGACCGTCTTGTAGTCGAGCGTGCCGACCTTGTCGGCCAGCGTCTCGCAGAGCGTGCCGAGCCCGCCCGAGGTGTTGAACGCCTCGTATTCGGTGCCGTCGAGCGAGAAATGCTCGAGCCCTTCGAGCGGCTGCACCCACTGGCGCTGGCCGTCGCGAATCGCCTCGCAAGGCTGGCAGTATTCGTTGACGAGCCCGTCCACGCTCCAGGTCAGGTTGTACTTCAGCGCGTTGGTCGGAAATTCGGGCAGCGCGCCCACCCGCATCTTCACGTCGCGGACCTCGCTGAAGCCCGCCACCAGCGAATGCGCGGCGATGCCGATGAAGCCGGGCGCGAGCCCGCATTGCGGCATGAACGCATGCTCGGCGCCGTCTGCGAGGCTGCGGATCGCCTGCGTCGCGCGCACGTCCTCGGTCAGGTCGAAGTAGTGGACGCCGGCGGCCCGCGCGGCGCGCGCGACGTTCACGGCCAGGTAGTAGGGCAGCGCGTTGACGAGCGCGTCGAAGCCCTTGAGCGCGTCGCGCAGCGCGTTCGAATCGGCGGAATCGACGCGGCGCGTGGCGATGCCGGCCTCGGCCAGCCTGGCGAGCGCCTCGGCGTCACGATCGAACGCGACCACCTCGTAGTCGCCGGCTTCACGCAGCAAATGGGCAATGGTATGGCCGATGAGACCGGCGCCGACGATGGCGATCTTCATGATGACGCTCCTGACGTGATTGTTGTGAGTGGCATGGCGGCTTGCCTGTCGAAGAGTGTACGGATCGGCAAAAACACTTGATAGACGGAAAATGATGCGCTTCGACGCCCGACATCGTCGTTTCGACATTCGATTTCGTCGTTTCGACGATCCTACATTTTGAAGGCGCGGCGTGGGCGCATCAGAGCGCCGGCAGCACCGCCGCCCCGCTCGCGCAGTGCAGGTCGAGCGCGCGAACCTGCTCGGCCATGTCATCGACGAACACGCGAATGCGGGCCGGCAGACGCGTGCGGCTCGGGTAGTAATCAGGGACGACGCGCGGCAGTAGCATCGCGGGTGCGGACGCCATGTTGTCCGGACGGAAACAATCCGCCGCTTGCGGGCGAAGGGGGGCACGTCCGCCTTCCGCGCGACCGTGGCGAAGCAGCCTCGGGCAGCGTCGACACGGCCCGCCCCGGCGCGTCCGGGGGGCGACGCGGACGGGCGGCGGCGCATTCTCGCGCGGCGGCCGGATACCGGAGCGGCCCGCGCGAATGACTATCGCCCTGGTTGGCGCGCCAGGGCGGCGTCAAGAAGCAAGGCGATCGCCACCATCGGCCCCGCCGGCATGCTCCGGTACGAATCGACGCGCGCCGATCGCGAGGGCCATCGTCACCCTCGCCTTGCTCTCGCCTTCGCCCCCGGGCCTGGCTACAGCTCTTTCGCCGGCGGCGCGTCACGCTGCACCGCCGCGCCGCAGCCGCTGCAGAACGGGAAGAACGCGAAATTGCGCGCGGTGCAGACGCAGGTCTGGAACAGGCGCAGGCCGCAATGGATGCAGAACGTGGCGTGCTCGCCGCCGAGGCTCCAGGGCTTGTCGCACGACGGGCAGGTCTTCTTCTGGAACGAGGCGATCGCCTTCTCGTAGCCGATCGCCTGCGCGCGTTCATCCTGGCTGCGCTGCAGCTCGTCGCGCTTGCGCTCGACATAGCGCTGGAACGCCCGCAGCATGGCCACGCCCGCGAACGCCGTCAGCGCGATCCCGACCACCACGCGCACGTAGCCGCCGAAGTCGGGCAGATACGGCACCAGCTCGACGAAGAACGCCGACAGCGCGAACAGGCCGAAGCCGTAAACGAACGGCCAGTAGCGCGTGCGGCGATGGCGCACGAACAGCCAGACCGCGACCAGCAGCACCGGCAGCGTGAACGCGAGGCGATAGCCGAACACCGTCAGCGAATAACGGCGCAGCGCGGCCTCGTAGCGCGCGTCGGCCTCGCGGTGCGCCTGCTCGGTGCGCACGTCGAGCGCCGCCGAGCGCGCCGCCAGCGCGTTTAACTGGTCGCCGAGCGTGTCCTGCTGCTTCTGCCAGCCGGCCAGCGCCGCCTGCAGCGCGTCGAGCGCCTGCGTGCGCGCGAGCAGTTCCGGATTGCGGCTGCTGTCGCCCGTCGCGCTGCGCGTGGCGACCCAGTTGCGCAAGCCCTCTCGGGCGTTGTCGTAATCACGCCGCGCGCGCGTGGCGCCCGCGTTCGCCGTCTCCTGCCGGGCGCTCAGGCTCTCGCGCTCGCCGTCGAGCGCGCGCCGCTCGTCGCGCAGGGCCGCGTCGCGGGCCGTGTCGGAGAACTGCGAGATATCGGGCGGGCCGCCGCGCGGCGCGAACATCAGGTCGCGGATCACGAGGCTGCCGAGCATGTTCAGGAACAGCGCGAACACGATCGCGATCGCCCATGACGCGATGCGCAACCACCGTTCGGGGCGGGAAAATGCCGGACTGGTCTTCATGGCCTCTCTCCGTTTGGGATCGCTGATGCCGCCTGCTGCCGCTCGTGCAGTTCGTGCAGTTCGTGCCGCTTGCCGGAGCCGCTCCACGCCCGCGCGCCGGGCGTGTCTTCGCGGCTTGTGGCGTCGACGGCGCGCGTGCGCCCTGCCGATCCGCTGCGCCGCCTTGTTTCTGCCGTCGATGCGCTGCGCGGCGGACCGCGCATGGCGGCCACGGCAGGCGTCACACCGCGATCGTGCCGCGATCGATCTTGCGCGCGAGGATGATCGAGGTGGTGGTGCGCTCCACGCCGTCGAGCGAGCCGATCTCGTCGAGCAGGTCGTTCAGGCGGCCCGGCGAATCGGCGCGCAGCCACGCGACGTAATCGTATTCGCCGCTCACCGCGCAGAGCAACTGCACCTCGGGCATCCGGTCGAGTCGCTTGAGCACGTCGTGACCGAACTTCGGCGCGAGGATGATGCCGACATAGGCCACCAGGCTCGCGTCGAGCACGTCCTGACCCAGCCTCGCGCTGTAGCCGGCGATCACCTGGGTGCGTTCGAGCCGCTCGATCCGCGCAATCACCGTCGTGCGCGCCACGTCGAGCTGGCGCGCAAGCTCGGCCACGCTGGCGCGGGCATTGGCCTGCAGCAGCGCGACGAGATTGCGGTCGAGCGTATCGAGCTGGTCGAGTCGGGGTGGGCGCATGACAATTTCCGTGACAAGGTGTCGCGATAATAGCGCCTTCCGGGATAAACGCGACCCGCCTGGCGGCAGGCGCGGGGCGGCGTTCGCGCGAGGCCTGGCGACCGTGCGGACGGTCCGGCTGCGGCGATTTCGGTTTCGTTTCGGTTGTAAGCAGATGTCGCTGCACTGCACATTTTGCCGGGAGCATGCTACTAATAGCGCGCGGCTCCGGCTCGCGGCTTGCTTCCGATCGATGGACGGGCGCCGCCGGCTGCCGTATGACACCACACAGGAGTTCAAATGAAAAAGATCTCGCTGACCCTCGCTGCGCTGTTCGCGCTCACTGGCTCGATCGCCGCCCAAGCCCAGACGCCCGCGTCGGCTCCCGCTGCCGCATCGGCGTCGGCCGCCACGCACGCTGCCCGCCACGAGGCACGTGTCGAGGAACGGATCGCCTACCTGCACAAGCAGCTGAAGATCACGTCGGCGCAGGAAGCCCAGTGGAAGCCGTTCGCCGACACGATGCGCGACAACGGCGAAACGATGGGCCGCCTCTATGGCGAGCGCATGGAAAACAAGAAGACGGCCACCGCCGTCGACGACGTCAAGCAATACGCCGAAATCGCCCAGGCGAACGCGGATGGCGCGAAGAAGCTGGTCGACACGTTCAGCCCGCTCTACGACGCGCTGTCGCCGGAGCAGAAGGCACTGGCCGACAAGACGTTCGGCGAGCGCTGGGAGCATCACGGCCCGAATGCCGCGAAGCGCGCACCGCATCACGCCATGAAGAAGCCGGCCGCGCCGGCAGCCGACGCGGCCAGCGCCCCGGCTGCGCAGTAAGGACGGCTGAGCCGGGGCTTCGCCCCGGGGACGCTGATGGCCCGGCCCACCGCGATATCGCGGTGGGCCGGTTTTTTTTGCGTCGGCTTTTTGTGGAAAGAGGTAGCGTGGTCGGGGTGGAAGCGGGTGTCGTCGCTGACCTTTTTGGACTGCATCCGGCTTTTCAAGCTGACTGTGCGGCAGCGAACCCGATGTCAATCCGCGCGTGAGATTGCCGAACTTTCTAAGCTGCTTACGCGGCAGCGAACTAGTCGAGCATCACACGGCCCTCGCGGACGTCTTTCTAAGCTGCCTACGCGGCAGCGAACTAGCCACCAAATCCCACAGCCCACTGATTTTAAAAGACTTCCTCCACCCGACGCCCTTCCCGCCCAAATTTCCCATCTCGCCGCAACCCCTTGATCCACAAGGCTCCGGCGATTCTGCCGAAAAAAGGGTTCATCGCGCAACCCGGCCGCCTCGCACCATCCCACAGCCACCAGATTTCACGCTACAGTGCGTGCTTTTCACCGACCAGCACGCGAATCATGATCGAATTGAGGCAGATCGACCTGCGCACCGACCCGGCCGCGCAACGCGTCGTCAAGAATGAAACGGTGGAAGTCGAATTCGCGCCCGAGGCGGGCGAACTGATGAGCCTCGAAGGCCCGAACCGCTACGCGGCCGGCGACGCGCTCGTGACGGGCTCGACGGGTGACCGCTGGGTGGTGTCGCGCGAGCGCTTCGATGCGAAATATCTGCCCGCCCGGCCCGACCTGGAACCCGGCCGGCCCGGCGCGTACCGCAATCGTCCGAGCGTGGTGCTGGCCCGGCGGATGGACGCGCCGTTCACGATCGCGCGCTCCGAGAATGGCGACGTGCTGCGCGGCACGGCCGGCGACTGGGTCATGCAATACGCGCCCGGCGACTACGGCGTCGTCCAGGCGCAGCGTTTCGCGCAGGTCTATCGCGTCACGGACTGAGCCACGAGGCAACCGCTGGCAACACCGGGCAGCCGCCACCCGCAAGCAGCGCGGCAAGCCGTGCCTAAGCGAACTCCTCGCCCAGCGTGAGCGCAGCCTCGCGCTCCACGGCCTGCCCCTCCGCGTGCCGCTCCTCGAGCGAGCCGATGAACGCCTCGACATAGGCGCGCAGCACCGCATGGCTGCGCGCGCGCTGCATCGGCCGCATGCCCAGATAGCGCGCGAGCGCGGCCGCCTCGATCCGGACGTCGAGCGCCATGCGCCGCGGCGCGGAGCCGAAGCGCATGCCGAGCCACTGCACGTGCAGCAGGCGCCCCGCGTCGTCGCGGCGTTCGGCAAAGCTGGTCTGTTCGGGGAACAGGTCGCAGATCACGTGCGCGAGCTCGTTGAACTCGGCGCTCGCGCAATCGTAGTGGTAGTCATCCATCAGTGGTCTCCGTGGCGGCTCAGGCTGCGTTCGACGCCGACCGGCACCACCGGGCGAGCCCGGCGATCAGGATCATCGTCAGCACGCCGTACAGCGTGACCATGGTCGAAATCGGAATCGCGCCGGCATTGAACGCGATCAGTGGCAGGTCGCCGACCGGATGCAGCACGATCGCGAGCGGCAGGATCCAGCGCTTGCGCGCCTGCACGCCGCGCCAGACGATCACCGACATCGCCAGCTGGAACGTGAACGCGGCAATGCATTCGAACACGCGCACGCCGATCGACGACACCGACATCGTCACCAGCATCATCTGGATGCGCAGCGCGAGATCGGTCGGCATGGTGGCAAGCTGTTCGTTGAGCTGGCCGCGCTGCGCGAGCCAGACGAGCCAGGTCCACTGGCCCAGCACGATCACGCCGACGAACCACGCCTGCGCGCCGCCGAAGCCGATGCCGTAACCAAGCCCGCGTCCGTCGCCGGGCGACGCGCCGTAGCGCCGCTCCACGAAGCGCATCCCGAGATAGCGGCCGGCCTCCTCGAACACGGCGGCCGCGATCGTGCCGAAGGCGACGAACGCGGCCGGCTTGACGAGAAACTGCGTGATGGCCGGCATGCCGAGCGCGATCGCGTAGAAGCCGCGCTCGATCAGCGTCGCGAACAGCATGAACGCGGCGATGCCGACGATCGCGTCGCGCCGGTCGAGCTTCATCGGGGCTTTCAGCAGACGGTACGTGACGATCGGCAGCAGCGCGACGAGCAGCGTGCCGACGACCAGCGCCACCAGCGTGGCGGGAGCAACAGTCATGACGATCCTTGAGCGAGTGCGGGCGCACCGAACGGTGCGCGACCCCGCATGATACTCAGCTTGAGGTGGACGTGCGCACCACCAGCTCGCCCGGCAGCAGCGCCTCGCACGCGGCGCCGGTGGCGCCATCGATCCGGTCGTGGACGAATTCCACGGCACGGTAGCCGATTTCATAGGTCGGCTGGCGAATGGTGGTGATGCCGAGCAGCTCGGCCCATTCGGGATCGTCGATCGACAGCAGCGCCGCCTTCGCCTGCCAGCCGGCACCGTGCCGCGCGTGCAGATGGCGCGCGAGCGCGAGCGCGACGGGCGCGTTGGCGGCGAACAGCGCCGCGCGCCGCCCGGCCCGGCCGGCCGCCTCGACGCGCGCATCGACCTCGGCCAGCGCGGCGCGCAGCGCGTCCGGCTCGCCGAGATCGGCGATCACGCTCGACGCGACCTCGTGGCCCGCCTCGGCCAGCGCGGCGCGAAACGCCGCCTCGCGCAGCCGGCGCGAGCTGACCTGCTCGAACGGCTGCACCACGAACGTCACGCTCGTGTAACCGCGGTCGAGCAGATGCGCGAGCCCGGCGCGCACCGCGGCGGCGTTGTCGAGGCCGACCAGATCGGCATCGAAGCCGTCCACGCGGCGATCCACCAGCACGGTCGGAATCCCGCAGCCGCGCAGCGGCAGCAGCGCGTCCTCGCGCGCGCCGAGCGCGTTGACGATCATGCCTTCCACGCGATAGGTGGTGAGCAGCTGCAGATAGCGGCGCTCCATGTCGGCTTCGTTGGCCGCATGGCAGATCAGCGGCATGTAGCCGAGCGCGTGGCAGGCCGCCTCGACGCCCTGCAGCACCTCGACGGTATAGGGATTGGTCAGGTCGGCGGCCAGCAGCCCGAGCAGCCGGTTGCGGCCGCGCTTGAGCCCGCGCGCCATCTGGTTGGGCCGGTAGTTGAGGCGCTGGATCGCCGCCTCGATGCGGCCGCGCAGGTCGGCCGACAGCACGTTGGTCTCGCCGTTCAGGTAGCGCGAGACGCTGGTCTTGCCGGTGCCGGCTTCGCGCGCGACGTCGCTGATCGTCGCCGGGCGCGCGGCGGACGGTGGACGGAACTCGCTCATCGCGCGGCCTCCGCGTGGGCGGCTCGCGCCAGGCAGGCGCGACGTCGGCGGGATCTGAACAAGCAGGTCAACTGATCAATTCTCCAGTGAGCGCGGCAGCGCGGCAGATTCGCCCGGCCCGCGCGACAGCGTGATGCCGTGCCCGCGAACCGGCACGATCGCACGGCCAGCGCGCGATCATAACGCAGCCGGCCGCGGCCTGAAACGAGGGTTCACTCGATTCGCGCGCCCCTGTCGCGGGCCGGCGAACGGGGCCGACGGGCAAGGCTCGCGGCGGTGCGCGGTAACCGTTCGCGCCGGGCAAACGGCGCGGTTCGGCCGGACCGCCCGCGCGGCGCGGCTCCCGGGCCGCAACGGCCACGCCGGCGAACCTCGCGCGGCACCTTCACGCCGGTGCGGCCCTTGGCCATTCACGCGGCGCCGAATACCGGCCATCCGATATCGTCTATCCGGCCGCCGGCATCTCCGGCCAGGCGCGTATCGACGAGCCCGGCCTCAGCCGCGCGCGTTCAGCACGTCGCGATTGACGATGTTCTCGCGCAGCGTGCCGTCGAGCGCGCCGATCAGGTTCTCGGCCGCGTTGCGCGCCATCGCGTGGCGCGTCTCGGCGGTCGCCGAGCCGATATGCGGCAGCGCCACCACGTTCTTCATCGCGAGCAGCGGCGAATCGGCCGCCACCGGCTCGTGCTCGAACACGTCGAGGCCGGCGCCGCGGATCGTGCCGGCGCGCAGCGCGTCGATCAGCGCGGCCTCGTCCACCACCGGCCCGCGCGCGGCGTTGATCAGGATCCCGTTGCGCTTCATCTTCGCGAACTCGGGCGCGCCGATCAGGTGCCGCGTCGCCGCGGTCAGCGGCACCTGCAGGCAGACGAAATCGGCGGTGGCGAGCAGCTCGTCGAGCGGCACGCGGCGCGCGCCGAACTGTGCCTCGGCCTGCTCGTTGGGACTGCGGTTGGTGTACAGCACGCGCATCCGGAAGCCCAGCGCCGCGCGCCGCGCCACCGCCGCGCCGATCCGGCCGAGCCCGACGATGCCGAGCGTCTTGCCCTGCACGTCGGTGCCGTAGTGCGGCTCGCCGATGCTCTTCTTCCACTCGCCCGCCTTGACGAACTCGGCCAGCTCCACCACGCGGCGCGCGCTCGCGAGGATCAGCGCGAACACGGTGTCGGCGGTCGATTCGGTCAGCACGTCGGGCGTGTGGGCGAGCACGATGCCGCGCCGCGTCAGGTCGGCGACGTCGAACTGGTCGTAGCCGACCGAGATGGTCGACCACGCGCGCAGCTTCGGTGCGCCGTCGAGCATCGCGGCGGTGACCGGCACGCTCGCGCCGATCGCGCCGTCGGCCCCGGCGAGCGCCTCGGCGAGCGCGGCGGCGCCGTCGGCCTGGATCACCTCGGCGTGGTCGCGCAGATAGGCGAGGACGTCGTCGGGCAGCGCCTTGTAGGCGACGATACGGTAAGTCATGCGATTCATTTCCCTGTGGTGGAGTGCGCGAGCGGCACCGCCCCGTCCGGCTGCGGCTTGACGATCAGCGTCAGCACGACCGACGCCAGCAGCGCCACGCTCATGAACGCATACGAAGCAGCCGGCGTGCCGGTGGCGCCGTTCAGATAACCGACGAAATAGGAGCCGACGAACGAGCCGAGCGCGCCCATGCTGTTGATCAGCGCCATCGCGCCGCCCGCCACGTTCTTCGGCAGCAGCTCGGGCACGATCGCGAAGAACGGCCCGTAGGGCGCGTACATCGCGGCGCCCGCGAGTACCAGCAGCGCATACGAGAGCCAGAAATGCGAAGAGCCGAGCGCGCAGGAGCCCGCGAACGCGAGCGCGCCGAGCAGCAGGAACGGCCAGACGAACGCCTTGCGGGTATCGAGTTTATCCGACGCCCATGACACGACGAGCATCGCGATGGTGGCCGCCAGATACGGCAGCGCCGAGAGCCAGCCGGTGGCCACCATGCCGAGCGACGAGCCGTTGCTGACGATCGACGGCAGCCACAGCACGAAGCCGTACACGCCGATGCTCCAGCAGAAATACTGCGCGCTGAGCACCATCACGGCCGGCTGGCGGAACGCCTCGCGATAGTTGCGCACCGGCTTCAGCGCGGCCTGCTCGCTGGCGAGCACGCGCTCGATGTCGCGCTTCTCGTCGGCCGACAGCCACTTGGCCTGCGCCGGCCGGTCCTGCACCAGGCACCACCAGCACACGGCCCAGACCAGCGCCGGCAAGCCTTCGGCGACGAACATGTGGCGCCAGCCGTATTCATGCACGAGATAGCCCGACACCACCGACATCCAGAGCACCGTGACCGGGTTGCCGAGGATCAGGAACGTGTTGGCACGCGAGCGCTCGTGCTTCGTGAACCAGTTGCTGATGAAGATCAGCATGGCCGGCATCACGGCGGCCTCGACCACGCCGAGCGCGAAGCGGATCGCCATCAGCGACGGGATGTTGCTGACCACGCCGGTCAGCGCCGCGCAGGCGCCCCACAGCACGAGGCTCCAGAACACCAGGCGCTTGACGCTGCGCCGCTCGGCGTAGATCGCGCCGGGAATCTGGAAGAAGAAGTAGCCGAGGAAGAACAGCGCGCCGATCAGCGAGGCGAGCCCCTTGCCGATGCCGAGATCGTGGTTGATGCCGGCGGCCGAGGCGAAGCCGAAATTCGCGCGGTCGAGATACGCGAGGCTGTAGGTGATGAAGACGATCGGCATGATCTTCCACCAGCGGCGAATCGCGAGCGTTTGGGGCATGGGGCTGTCTCCTTCGGCGTGAGCCGCCGTATCGGGTTGTTGGTGTGCCGCGGGCCGCGGCCCGCGGGTTGCGGCCGGTCGCGCGCCGCGCCGCTCGCACGGCGCCGCGCGCGCCGATTATCGCGCGAGCGGCGCCTCGGCGGCGGCCCGCGATTGATGCTGCGCCGCCGCTACGCCTTCGAGGCGGTCGAGCTGCTCGCGCGTCGGCAGGCCCTCGGAGTCGCCGATCACCTGGATCGCGAGCGCGCCGATCCGGTTGCCGCGCGCCACCGCCGCGCCGATCGGCCGGCCTTCGAGCAGCGCGCTGACCACGCCGACCGCGAAGCCGTCGCCGGCGCCGACCGTGTCGACCACGCGCGCGACGCGCTCGCCGGCCACCGTACCCTCCTCGCCGCGTGCCGTCAGGTAATACGCGCCGGCCTCGCCGAGCTTGATCACGACGCCGGCGCGCGCGCCATTGGCCAGATAGAAGCGCGCGATCTCGGCCGGCGTGTCGAGGCCGGTCAGTTGGCGGCCCTCGGCCAGCCCGGGCAGCACCCAGTCGGCCTGTGAGGCGACTTCGTTGAGCGTGCGCGCCATGACCTCGGCGGACGGCCACAGGGTCGGGCGCAGGTTCGGGTCGAACGAAATGGTCTTGCCGGCCGCGCGCATCTCGCGCGCCAGATGGAACGCGAGTTCGCACGAGGTCGACGAGATCGCCGGCGCGACGCCCGTCAGGTGCAGGTGGCGCGCGCCGAGTACGTAGCCGGCGACGTAGTCGTCGAGCGAGAGATGGCTCGCGGCCGAGCCCTTGCGGAAGTATTCGACGTCGGGATCGGCGCCGTCCTCGGCGCGCGCCTTGAGCTGGAAGCCGGTGCGGTGGCGTTCGTCGACCGTCACGCACGATGCGTCGATGCCTTCGTGCGCGAGGGTGTCGAGCACGTGGCGGCCGAACGAATCGGCGCCCACGCGGCTCACGTAGCCGACCCGGAAGCCGAGCCGCGCGAGGCCGATCGCGACGTTCAGGTCCGCGCCGGCGATGCGCTTCGTGAACTGCTCGGCCTGCGCGAGCGGGCCGGGCGCGTTCGCGACGAACAGCGTCATCGCCTCGCCATAGGTGACGATTTCGACGGGGGATTGCGACATGCGGAACACTCCTTCGGAAAACGGGATCAGGCGGCTTCGAGCCAGGCGACGCGCCGACGCGCGTCGGCGGCGAGGTCCGCCAGATCGAACGGAAACTCGATGCCGCGCGGCACGTGGCGCGGCAGCGCCGCGAGCACCGGCACGCAGAGCGGATCGGCCGGCTGCGGCGCCACCGCGAAGCGGCGCGCGCCCTCGCCCGTCACCGCCTTGCAGTGGATGTACTCGACATGGTCGGCCAGCGCGCCGGCCGCGTCGAGCGGCACCTCGCCGGGCCAGATCCAGTTGCCGACGTCGAACGTCATGCCGATCAGGTCCGCGGCGCCTTCCTCGCGCAACGCGCCGAACAGACCGGTGAATTGCGCGAGCGTGCCGCCGAGCACGAGCTGGCTGTTCTCGACCAGCACGCGCGCCCGCGCGCCGCGCGCCGCTTCGGCGAGGTCGCGCGCATGCGTCGCGCCGGCAAAGCCGCCGAGCTGGAACTTCACGAAGCGCGCGCCGAGCGCGTCGGCCTCGGCCAGCGACGTGACGAGTGCGTCGCGATCGAGCGCGCCGTCGTCGCGGTAGAGATTGGCCGGGGTCGAATAGACGGCCCACAGTCCGGCGGCGGCGATCGCGCCGCCCAGCGCGGCCAGCGCGGCGCTCGACGCGTCATGCTCCGCCGCGAACAGCTCGCGGCGCACCTCGAACCCCGACGCGCCCGCCTGCGCCGCGGCCGCGACGAACGCGGCGTGCCCCTCGCGGCGAATCGCGTCGGCCCCGTAGGCACTCGCGACGATCACGATGTCTGCCATGTCTGCCCTTTCCTTGATCAATGATGCTGGCCGAACCGATTCGACCCGGAATGACTGGAACCGGTTCCAGTTCGATGGACCGAATGGTGCGCCTCGGGTTTTGCCGCGGCCATAGAGGAAATCCCTAGGCAATGTTCGCGTCGCGGCGCCGGGGCCAACGCCGGGCGATGCGAAGGCCGGTTCGCCGCATCGCGTCCCGTCCAGCGCCGGGCTGGCTGCGTCCGTTCGCCCCTGCGCCCGGCTCGTTCTATTCGTCGGCTCGCCGCTCGTCCGGCACGTCGCCCTGCGCGAGGCTCATCTCGAGAAACTTCGCGGCCACGCGCGACGGCGTGGCCGCATGCGGCACCAGCACCGAGAACCGCCGCACCAGCGGTTGCGGCGCGATCGAGCGCATCACCAGCGCCGCGTCACCACGCAGCGACATCGCCGACACGAAGCCCACGCCCATCCCGGCCCGCACGGCCTCCTTCACGGCCTCGACGCCGGCGATCTCGAGCGCCACGCGCACCGGCACGCCGGCCCGCGCGAACGCGCGTTCCACCAGCTGCCGCACGCCCGAACCGGCCTCGCGCAGCACCAGCGGCGATTCGGCCAGCGCCTCGAGCGTGACCGCGCGGCCGGCCGAGGCGGCGAGCGGATGCGAGGCCGGCACGATCGCGACGATCTCGTCCTCGCGCCACGGATGGACCGCCGTGCCGGGCGGCAGCGCGTCGCCGGGCGGCCCTTCGATCAGCGCGAGATCGAGCGAGCCGAGCGCGGCCACCACGTCGGCCGTGTTGCCGGTCATGGCCTGGATCGCGACGCCGGGCGCGAGCGGCCGGAATTCGGCGATCAGGTACGGCAGCAGATAGCTGGCCGGCGTGGTGCTGGCGCCCACCCGCAGCGTGCCGCGCTCGACGCCGCGCACCGCGTCGCGATAGGCGCGCGCCTGCGCGAAGGTGTCGCGCAGGCGCGTGGCCAGCGGCACCAGCTGCTCGCCCACCGGCGTCAGGCGCACGCCGCGCCCGTCGCGCAGGTAGAGCGGCTCGCCGAACTCGTCCTGCAGCTGCCGCAGCTGGCCCGACACGGCCGGCTGCGACAGATGCAGCGCCTCGGCCGCGCGGCTGATGTTGAGCAGCTCGGCCACGGTCGCGAACGTTATCAGTTGATCCGGGTTCATTCCTGAAAAGTATCAGATTTTCCGATAATTGATGTCACTAATCACAATTTCTCATATCGATATATCCAAATTAGGATTAAGCCATCGCACCCAACGCCGGAATCGCCGCCATGAGCACCGCCACCCCCTCCCTGTCGCACGCCGCCGCGCCATCGCTGCGCGGCCAGTTGAACGGCGTGCTGTTCGTCGCGCTGTTCGCCGCGGCGGTCACGAGCCTGTCCGCGCTGCCCGCGGTCGCGCGGCTCGGCCTCTCGCCGCTGATCGTCGGGATCATCGCCGGCACCGTCTACGGCAACGCGCTGCGCGACGGCATGCCGACCAGCTGGGCGGCCGGCGTCAACTTCTCGGCGCGCAAGCTGCTGCGCATCGCGGTGGCGTTCTTCGGGCTGCGCGTGAGCCTGCAGGAGATCGCGCAGGTCGGGCTGCCGGGGCTGGCGGTCTCGGTGCTGGTGGTGGTCAGCACGCTCGTGATCGGCACCTGGGTCGGCACCAGGCTGCTCAAGCTCGATCGCGACACGGCGCTGCTGACGGCGGCCGGCAGCGCGATCTGCGGCGCCGCGGCGGTGCTCGCGTTCGAATCGACGCTGCAGTCGAAGCCGCACCAGAGCGCGATGGCGGTCGGCAGCGTGGTGCTGTTCGGCACGCTCTCGATGTTCGCCTACCCGCTCGCCTGGCACGCCGGCTGGATTCCGCTCGACGCGCAGGGCCTCGGCCTGTTCTTCGGTGGCACGATCCACGAGGTCGCGCAGGTGGTGGGCGCGGCGAGCGACGTGAGCGCGCAGGTGGTGCATACCGCGACGATCGTCAAGATGACGCGCGTGATGCTGCTGGTGCCGGTGCTGCTCGCGCTCGGCGCCTGGCTCGCGCGGCCGCTGCGCGGCGCGCATGGCGAGCACGGCGCCGCCGCCGGGCACGGCCGGCGCAGGCTCGCGGTGCCGTGGTTCGCGCTCGGCTTCCTCGGCTTCGTGATCGTGAATTCGCTCGGCGTGCTGTCCGACCCGACGGTCCACGCGCTGAACACGCTCGACACGTTCGCGCTGACCATGGCCATGACGGCGCTCGGCATCGAGACGCGCCTCTCGCAGATCCGCGCGGCCGGCCCGCGCGCGCTGACGGCCGGCTTCGTGCTGTACCTGTGGTTGATCGCGGGCGGCTTCGGCATCACCTGGCTGGTCGAGCGCTGGCTTGGCTGATTCGGCCGACCGCGCCCGCGGCAGCGGCCCCCGCGCCGCGCGCGCCCTGCCCAGGCGCGCGCGGCGCGGTGCTATGCTTGCCGTCGACTTTCTCCGCCCGCCCGTCGACCTCGTGCTGTCCTTTCTCCTGAAGCTGCGCACCCGCGCACAAACACTGTTCCGCCTGTCGGACGCCCACACCATGCTGATCTGGTCGGTGATCGCCGGCATCAGCGGCGCGTTCGCGACGATCCTGTTCCGCGAAGGCATCGACACGATCCAGCGGCTGGTGTCCGGCTCGTCCGGCAGCTTCGTCGAGATGGCCAAGCGCCTGCCGTGGCAGACGCGGGTCTGGCTGCCGGCCGCGGGCGGCTTCCTGGCCGGCTGCGTGCTGCTGGCCGCGCAGCGCGGCCAGGCCAAGAAACCGGGCGCCGACTACATGGAAGCGGTGGCGCTCGGCGACGGCGTGGTGCCGGTGGGCGAAAGCCTCTGGCGCAGCGCGTCGTCGCTGTTGACGATCGGCAGCGGCGGCTCGATCGGCCGCGAAGGCCCGATGGTCCAGCTCGCCGCGCTGGCCGCCTCGCTGGTGGGACGCGTCGCGCGCTTCGATCCGCCGCGCCTGCGCCTGCTGGTGGCCTGCGGCGCCGCGGCCGGCATCACCTCGGCCTACAACGCGCCGATCGCCGGCGCGTTCTTCGTCGGCGAGATCGTGCTCGGCGCGATCGCGATGGAAAGCTTCGGGCCGATGCTGGTGGCCTCGGTGGTGGCCAACATCACGATGCGCGAGTTCGCCGGCTACCGTCCGCCCTACGAGATGCCGGTGTTCCCGGCCGTGGCGGGCGTCGAGGTGCTCGCGTTCGTCGCGCTCGGCCTGCTGTGCGGCGCCGGCGCGCCGCAGTTCCTGCGCCTGCTGGCCGCCTCGAAGGCGCGCTTTCGCCAGCTGCCCGCGCCGCTGCCGGTGCGGCTCGCGCTCGGCGGCCTCGCGGTCGGCGTGATCTCGGTGTGGGTGCCCGACGTCTGGGGCAACGGCTACAGCGTGGTCAACTCGATCCTGCACGCGCCGTGGACCTGGCAGGCGCTCGTCATCGTGCTCGTCTTCAAGCTGCTCGCCACCGCCGCCACCTCGGGCTCGGGCGCGGTGGGCGGGATCTTCACGCCGACGCTGTTCGTCGGCGCCACGGTGGGCGCGCTGTTCGGCCTCGCCATGCAGGCGCTGCTGCCGGGCCACGTGTCGGCCGCGTATGCCTACGCGATCGTCGGGATGGGCGCGTTCCTGGCCGGCGCGACGCAGGCGCCGCTGATGGCGATCCTGATGATCTTCGAGATGACGCTGAGCTACCAGGTGGTGCTGCCGCTGATGGTGTCGTGCGTGGTCGCCTACTTCGGCGCGCGCGCGCTCGGCCAGACCTCGATGTACGAGATCACGCTGCGCCGCCATCGCGACGAGGAGGAGCGGCTGCGGCTGCGGGCCACCCAGATGCGCGCGCTGATCCAGCCCGCGCAGACGGTGGTGCGGCTCGACGCGAGCGTCGCCGAGATGACGCGCGTGTTCCTCGAATATCCGGTCAAGTACCTCTACGTGACCGACGAGGACGGCCGCTTCCGCGGGGCGGTGGCGCTGAAGGACATCACCTCGGACCTGCTGGAAGGCCACGACACCGGGCACCGGACGGCCGCCGGCTACGTCCATACGCCGTTCCCGCTGCTCACGCCCGACATGGCGCTCGGCGCCGCCTTCGAGCACTTCATGAGTTTCCAGGGCGAGCGGCTGCCGGTGGTGGAAAGCCTCGCGGAGCCGGTGCTGGCGGGGGTCGTCTACAAGACCTCGCTGCTCGACGCGTACCGGCGCATGGACGCGAGCCGCTGAGGCGGCGCGCGGCAAGCGGTAACGGCAAGCAGCAGCAGGAAAAAACGGCGGGAAAGGGACGGCAGCGACGCCGCGCGGGCAACGCCGGCCGCAGCCCGGCGCGCCTCAGTCGGGCGCGCGGCCCAGCACGACGCGCGCGAAGAAGCCGGCCAGCGTCGCCTCGGTCTGGTCGAGCGACACGTGCTGCGGATCGGCGACGTGGAGCGCCTGCACGCCGTCGCACAGCCCCATCAGGCCGATCGCGAGCACCTCCGCCGGCAGCAGCAGCGGCGTGCCCGACTGCTCGGCGAACATCTCGATGGTATGCGCCATGTCCTCGAGCTTCTCGCGCATGAACGCGATGTAGCGGACGCGGAACTTCGCGTCGCGCGCCGCCTGCAGCCGCGCCTCGGACCAAAGCAGGAACGCCGGGCTCTTGCGCAGGAAGCCGCTGTAGAACGCCAGGGCGTTCGCCTCCATGCGCTCGCGCGTGCCGCCCGCCTCGAAGATCCGGTTCAGCTCCGCGCGCACCGTCTCGTGGTCGCGGCGCAACAGCTCGAACAGCAGTTCGGCCTTGCCGCCGAAATTCGAATAGAACGCGCCGCGTGTATAGCCGGCCGCCGCCGCGATGTCCTCGACGCTCGCGGCCACATACCCCTTCTTCGTAAATATCGCGTGCGCGGAATTGAGCAGGCGCTCACGCGTCTGGTCTTTGCTCTGCTCGCGGGTCAGGCGCTTCGGTTTCATAGGCGCGAAGTCTAGCATTTTTCAACTTCAGATTCATCTTTGCATTCAAATACAGATATGTATTAGAATCCATCATCGTTTTCGAGATAGAGCGGGAAGTGTAAGCTTCATCGTAATAAGTGTAATGTTGCTGCCAGCGCCGCCGCCCTTCGGATGGGCGGCACCGGCGGCGCCCGGGCAGGCGCGCCGCGCCCGCCGGATTTCCTCAGCCCTTTCTCGTGAGGTTGTCGTGATTGGTTCCGGTTCCCGCGTGGTCGTCGTCCTCGGCGCCGCGCTCCTCGTTGCCGCCTGTCATCCCGGAGGCGACGGCGCGCCTCCCGCGCCGCGCCCCGTCGTCGCCACGCCGGTGGCCGCCGACGGCGCGATCATCGCGACCACGCTGCCCGGCGACGTCGAGCCGCGTTACGCCACCCCGCTGTCGTTCCGGATCGCCGGCAAGATCATCGAGCGCAGCGTGCGGCTCGGCGATACGGTGAAAAAGGGCCAGGCCGTGGCCCGCCTCGATCCTTCGGATCCCGAAAAGAACGCCGCGAGCGCGCAGGCGCAATACGATGCGGCGGCGCATGCGTTCACCTACGCGCAGCAGCAGGTCGACCGCGATCGCGCGCAGGCCCGCGAGAACCTGATCGCGCCCGCCCAGCTCGAACAGACCGAGAACGCCTACGCGTCGGCGCGCGCGCAGCGCGACCAGGCCGCCCAGCAGCTCGCGCTGGCCAGAAACCAGCTGCAATACACCACGCTGGTCGCCGATCACGCCGGCTACATCACCGCCGAGCAGGCCGACACCGGCCAGAACGTGTCGGCCGGCCAGGCCGTCTACCAGCTCGCCTGGTCGGGCGACGTCGATATCGTCACCGACGTGCCCGAGGCCACGCTTGCGCTGCTGCAGCCGGGCCACGCGGCCACCGTCACGCTGCCGGCGCTGCCGCAGCGCAGCTTCGAGGCGCGCGTGCGCGAGATCGCGCCGGCCGCCGATCCGCAGAGCCGCACCTATCGCGTGCGGCTCACGCTCGGCAATCCCGATCCGGCCGTGCGGCTCGGCATGACCGCCAACGTCGCGCTCGCGGGCGTGGCCGCCGACGGCGCGCGCTACACGCTGCCGTCCACCGCGCTGTTCCACGACGGCGCGGCGCCGGCCGTCTGGGTGATCCGCCAGGACGATACGCTCGAGCTGCGCCGCGTGACGGTGGTGCGCTACGGCGAGAACAGCGTCACCGTCTCGCAGGGCCTGCACGCCGGCGAACGCGTCGTGCAGCAGGGCGTGCATACCGTCAGCGCCGGCGAGAAGGTGCGCGCGGTCGCGCCGCTGCACGCTGAGGACGCCGCCTCATGAGCGCCCGCGAAGAAAGTCGCTTCAACCTGTCCGCCTGGGCGCTGCGCCACCAGGCGCTGGTGGTCTACCTGATCGTGCTGGCCACGCTGGCCGGCATCTTCGCCTACACGCGGCTCGCGCAGTCGGAAGACCCGCCGTTCACGTTCCGCGTGATGGTGATCCGCACCTTCTGGCCTGGCGCGACCGCGCGGCAGGTGCAGGAGCAGGTGACCGACCGGATCGGCCGCAAGCTGCAGGAAACCCCGGCGATCGACTTCCTGCGCAGCTACTCGCGGCCCGGCGAGTCGATGATCTTCTTCACGATGAAGGATTCCGCGCCCGTCAAGGACGTGCCCGAGACCTGGTACCAGATCCGCAAGAAGGTCGGTGACATCGGCGCCACGCTGCCGCAGGGCGTGCAGGGGCCGTTCTTCAACGACGAGTTCGGCGACGTCTACACCAACATCTGGACGCTCGACGGCGACGGCTTCTCGGCCGCGCAGCTGCACGACTACGCCGACCAGCTGCGCACGGTGCTGCTGCGCGTGCCCGGCGTCGGCAAGGTGGACTACTTCGGCGACCCCGACCAGCGGATCTTCATCGAGGTGGACAACGCACGGCTCACGCGGCTCGGCATCTCGCCGAACCAGCTCGGCGAGGCGATCAACGCGCAGAACGCGGTGGCCTCCACCGGCACGCTGACCACCACCAACGACCGCGTCTACGTCCGCCCGAGCGGTCAGTTCGCGACGGTCGAGGCGCTCGCCGACATGGTGATACGCGTCAACGGCCGCACCTTCCGGCTCGGCGAGCTCGCCACCATCAAACGCGGCTACGACGATCCGCCGGTCTCGCAGATGCGCGCCAACGGCCGGCCGGTACTCGGCATCGGCGTGACGATGCAGCCCGGCGGCGACGTGATCCGGCTCGGCAAGGCGCTCGAGACCACCACCCGCCAGTTGCGCACGCAACTGCCGGCCGGCCTCACGCTGACCGAGGTGTCGAGCATGCCGCTCGCCGTCTCGCATTCGGTGGACGACTTCCTGGAAGCCGTGGCCGAAGCCGTGGCGATCGTGCTGATCGTCAGCCTGGTCTCGCTCGGGCTGCGCACCGGGATGGTGGTGGTGATCTCGATCCCGATCGTGCTCGCCATCACCGCCCTGTTCATGAACCTGTTCGGCATCGGCCTGCACAAGGTCTCGCTCGGCACGCTGGTGCTCGCGCTCGGGCTGCTGGTGGACGACGCGATCATCGCCGTCGAGATGATGGCCGTGAAGCTCGCGCAGGGCTACAACCGCACGCGCGCCGCCGCGTTCGCCTATACCAGCACCGCGTTCCCGATGCTGACCGGCACGCTCGTGACCGTGTCCGGCTTCCTGCCGATCGCGCTCGCGCAGTCGTCCACCGGCGAATACACGCGCTCGATCTTCGAGGTCTCGGCGATCGCGCTGATCGCCTCGTGGTTCGCCGCGGTGGTGCTGATCCCGCTGCTCGGCTATCACCTGCTGCCCGAACGCAAGCGCGAGGCGACGCAGGGCACGAGCCCGGCCGCGCCGCAGGATCCCGACCATCACGACGAGCACGACATCTACGACACGCGCTTCTACACGCGGCTGCGCGGCTGGATCGGCTGGTGCATCGAGCGCCGCTTCGTGGTGCTGGCGATCACGGTGGTGCTGTTCGTGGTCGCGCTCGGCGGCTTCTCGCTGATCCCGCAGCAGTTCTTCCCGAGCTCGGACCGCCCCGAACTGCTGGTGGACGTGCGGCTGCCCGAGGGGGCGTCGTACCCGGCCACGCTCGAACAGACCAAACGTCTCGAACAGGTGCTCGCGAAGCGTCCCGAGATCGACCACACGGTCAGCTTCGTCGGCACCGGCGCGCCGCGCTTCTACCTGCCGCTCGACCAGCAGCTGCCGCAGCCGAACTTCGCGCAGCTGGTGGTGACCGCGAAATCGGTGAAGGATCGCGAGAAGCTCGCGAACTGGCTCGCCCCGACGCTGCGCGACCAGTTCCCGGCGATCCGCTGGCGCCTGTCGCGGCTCGAGAACGGGCCGCCGGTCGGCTATCCGGTGCAGTTCCGCGTGAGCGGCGACAGCATCGCCACGGTGCGCTCGATCGCCGACCGGGTAGCCGCCGCGGTCCGCAAGGATCCGCGCAGCCTGAACGTGCAGTTCGACTGGGACGAGCCGGCCGAGCGCTCGGTGCGCTTCGAACTCGACCAAAACAAGGCGCGCGACCTGAACGTGACCTCGCAGGACGTGTCGAGCTTCCTCGCCATGACGCTGACCGGCACCACCGTCACACAGTACCGCGAACGCGACAAGCTGATCGCCGTGGACCTGCGCGCGCCGAAGGCCGAGCGCGTCGATCCGTCGAAGCTCGCCACGCTGGCGATGCCGACGCCGAACGGCCCGGTGCCGCTCGGCTCGCTCGGGCGCTTCCACGACACGCTTGAATACGGCGTGATCTGGGAGCGCGACCGCCAGCCCACCATCACGGTGCAGGCCGACGTGCGCGCCGGCGCCCAGGGCA
This sequence comes from Burkholderia plantarii, assembly GCF_001411805.1. NCBI lineage: Bacteria > Pseudomonadati > Pseudomonadota > Betaproteobacteria > Burkholderiales > Burkholderiaceae > Burkholderia > Burkholderia plantarii. The sequence goes on from NZ_CP007212.1 coordinate 2,363,498, forward strand.
TCGACGTCACGCGGGCGATCGACAGGCAGCTCGACACGTTGCGCGCGCAACTGCCGGTGGGCTACCGGATCGAGATCGGCGGGCCGGTCGAGGAAAGCGGCAAGGCGCAGGCCTCGATCAACGCGCAGATGCCGCTGCTGCTGATCGCCGTGCTCACGCTGCTGATGATCCAGCTGCAGAGCTTCTCGCGCGTGCTGATGGTGGTGCTGACCGCGCCGCTCGGGCTGATCGGCGTGGCCGCCACGCTGCTGCTGTTCGGCCAGCCGTTCGGCTTCGTCGCGATGCTCGGCGTGATCGCCATGTTCGGCATCATCATGCGCAACTCGGTGATCCTGGTCGACCAGATCGAGCAGGACATCGGCGCCGGCCACGCGCGCTTCGACGCGATCGTCGGCGCCACCGTGCGGCGCTTCCGGCCGATCACGCTGACCGCCGCGGCCGCCGTGCTCGCGCTGATCCCGCTACTGCGTTCCAACTTCTTCGGGCCGATGGCGACCGCGCTGATGGGCGGCATCACGAGCGCGACCGTGCTGACGCTGTTCTACCTGCCGGCGCTCTACGCCACCTGGTTCCGCGTCAAGCCCACCGAGCGCGCCGATGCCGATCGCACGCCGCCGCCCGCCACGTCCCACGGAGCCTGACGATGCCACGCTTGCCGTCCCGTTTCACGTCGCACCGTCCGTCACGCGCCGCGCCACGCTCGCCGAGGCTGCCGCGGGCACTGCGGTCCCTGCCCTCGCTGCGGCCGCTGGCTGCGGCCGCCTCGCTCTCGGCGCTGGCCGCGCTGGCCGGCTGCTCGCTGTTCGGGCCGTCGGGCGCCGCGCCCGAGATGCCGTCGCCGGCGCAATACGGCGCCGCGCCGCTGCCCGAGCGCACCGTCGCCGCGCAGGGCATCGCGCAGCACTTCGAGGTCGGCGCGCAACCGGTACCCGCGTGGTGGACGCGCTATCGCTCCGACCGGCTCGACGCACTGGTCGACGAAGGGCTGCGCGCGAGCCCGACGCTGGCCGCCGCCGATCATTCGCTGCAGGCCGCGCGCGAGCAGCTGCGCGCGCAGATCGGCAGCTCGCTGCTGCCGACCATCGACGCCGGCGGCCAGACCGCGCGCGAGCGTGGTCTCGGCGTGCCGGGCTTCGGCCCGCAGACCGTGGTGTATCGGACCTTCGTCGGCCAGCTGCAGGCCAACTACACGCTCGACCTGTTCGGCGCCGCGCGCTTCGCGAACCGCGAGCTGCGCCAGCGCGTGGACGTGACCGCGTTCCAGCTCGACTCGACGCGGCGCGCGCTCGCCGCCAACATCGTCACCGCCGTGATCACCTCGGCGACGCTCGCCGAGCAGATGCGCACCACCGAGCGGCTCGTCGCGCTCGCCGACGAGCAGGCCGACGACACCGAGCGCCGCAACCGGCTCGGCTCGGCATCGCATGCCGATCTGCTGAACGCGCGCCAGAGCGCCGCCTCGCTCGCGGCGACGCTGCCCGCGCTGCGCCAGCAGTGGCTCTCCGCGCGGCACGCGCTGGCGGTGCTGCTCGGCCGCACGCCGGACCAGGCGCCCGACGATCTCGCGCTCGCCGAGCTGCACCTGCCCGAGGACGTGCCGGTGGCGGTGCCGTCCACGCTGCTGCAGACGCGGCCCGACATCCGCGCGGCCGACGCGGCGCTGAAGGCCTCGGCCGCCGCCGTCGGCGCGGCCACCGCGCAGCTGTTCCCGCAGATCTCGCTGTCCGCTTCGCTCGGCCAGGGCGGCTTCAGCTGGCCGGCGGCGCTGTCGGGCGCGGGTGGCATCTGGAGCGTGGGCGCCTCGCTGACCCAGCCGCTGTTCCATGGCGGCGCGCTGCTGGCGCAGCGGCGGGCCGCGCAGGCCAGCTACCAGGCCGCCGTCGAGCAATACAAGGCGACCGTGCTGACCGCGTTCCAGAACGTGGCCGATTCGCTGGCCGCGCTCGACAACGACGCGCAGGCGCTCGACGCGTCGAGCCGCGCGGCCGACGCCGCGCGCGGCGCCTCGGACGACACGGCCGCGCGCGTGCGGCTCGGCGCGTTGCCGCCGTCGGCCGGCCGTTCGAGCGAGCAGCAATATCGCAACGCGCAGCTCGACGTGATCCGCGCGACCGGCACGCGGCTCAGCGACACGGCGCGGCTGTTCCAGGCGATGGGCACGCCGCCCGAGGAAGCGAAGCGGGTGGTCGGGCAGTGAGGCGGACAGCCGGCGCGCAGGTCGATTGCGCCGTTTGCATCGATCGCGCCGGCCGCTGGTCGTCCGGCGCCGGCGTGCGCCTCACTCGCCGCCGCCGCCCAACCCCAGCGCCCGCATCCGCCGATACAGCGTGCGCTCGCTCATGCCGAGCCGCGCGGCCAGCGCCTTGCGCGTGCCGCGAAACGTGCGCGCCACCTGCCGCAGCGTGTCGTCGTCGGGCGCGCCGCGCACGGCCTCATCCGAAGGCGGTTCGCGTAGCGCATCGGGCAGGTGCTCGACGCGGATCACGCCGTCGTCGGCGAACAGGCAGGCGCGCTCGAGCACGTTGCGCAGCTCGCGGATGTTGCCCGGCCACGCATAGGCGTCGAGGCAGGCGCGCGCCGTCTCGTGCAGCACGTGGACGCGCGCGCCGGGCCGCGCGTCGGCGATGCGGCGCAGGATCGACTCGGCCAGCAGGCCGATGTCGCCGGGCCGCTCGCGCACCGGCGGCAGCTCGATCGGAAACGCGCTGATCCGGTAATAGAGATCCTGGCGGAAGCGGCCGTCGCCGATCATCTCGCGCAGCGGCTGATGGGTCGCCGCGACGAGCCGGAAGTCGGCGCGCAGCGCCTCCACGCCGCCGACGCGCCGGAACGTGCCCGACTCGATCAGCCGCAGCAGCTTGACCTGCATCGAGGCGGGCACGTCGCCGATCTCGTCGACGAACAGCGTGCCGCCCTGCGCGGTCTCCACGAGCCCCGGCTTGCGCGCGTTGGCGCCCGTGAATGCGCCCTTCTCGTAGCCGAACAGCTCGCTTTCGAACAGCGACTCGGCGATCCCCGAGCAATCGACCACCACGAACGGCCCGCCCGCGCGTGCGCTGGCCTCGTGCAGCGCACGCGCGAACAGCTCCTTGCCGGTGCCCGATTCGCCGAGCAGCAGCACCGGCAGCATCGACGGCGCGACGCGCTGCAGCGCCGACAGCGCCTCGTTGAACGCGTCCGAGCCGCCGACCAGCCCGCCCGCGCTCGGCCGCGCCGAGGCGCTGCGCACCGTGGTCAGCCGCTCGACGTAGGCGATCACCGCGCCGTCGGCATCGAACACGGGGCGCATCTCGACATCGACGTGCTCCGGCCCGCGCGGCGTGTGATGGATGTGCAGCACGCGCGAGGCCGCGCCCGATTCGAGCGCGGCGCGCATCGGGCAATGCTCGCCGGCCTGGTCGCACGGCACGTCGTAGTGATGCGAGACGCGGTAGCAGTGGCGGCCCACGTGCTCGCGGCCCGCGCCGCCGAACTGCCGCTGATAGGCGCCGTTCGCGGCGAGGATCCGGTAATCGCGATCGACCACGATCATCGGCTGCGGATCGTGTTCCAGATACGAGACGAGCGCGCCGATCCCCGGCGCGGCGGCCGCCTCGGCAGGCGGCTGCGCGAGGTCCGAAGCGGCGGCCACGATCGGGATCGCGCGCCGCGCCGCGCGCGGGCGGCGCACGGCCGCATCGGGGGCGCCCACGGCAGGGGACGTGTCGGTGGAGTCAATGGGCGGCGGCGTATCCGCCATGTCGGCGGGAGGGGAAATCGGCATCGGACGGGCTCGGTTCGCGGGACGAAAAGCGGCGGGATGCATCGCGCACCGGGACATTTTGCCTCTGCGCGACGCACTGCCAATTCTGCCATGCCACTGCCATGCGTGGCAGCAATCGCGCATCCGGCTCGCGCGTCCCGAGGCGGCGGCCCTACCGTCATTCGCGAAAAACAGTAGTCGGATCAAACAATTAAGCGATAAGCGCGCGCCAGGCGTGACGCTGGCACGTATCTTGTCTCGATCAGGTGTTTTCCCGATTTCTGATTCCGGAGTGCCGCACGATGTCCCATCCCGCCTTTACCGTCGATTCGCTCTTCGATCCGGTCACCAACACGGCCACCCACGTCGTCGTCGACACCGCCACGCGCGAGTGCGCGATCGTCGACCCGGTGCTCGACTTCGATCCGAAGTCCGGCCGCACCAGCCACCGCAGCGCCGAGCGCGTCGCCGCGCACGTCGAGGCGTGCGGCGCGCGCGTGCGCTGGCTGCTGGAAACGCACGTCCACGCCGATCACCTCTCGGCCGCGCCGCTGCTGCAGGCGCGCTTCGGCGGCGAGATCGCGATCGGCCGCGAGGTCACGGGCGTGCAGAAGGTATTCGGCGCGCTGTTCGACGCCGGCCCGGATTTCGTGCCGGACGGCCGCCCGTTCGACCGGCTCGTCGACGACGGCGACACGCTCGCGCTCGGCACGCTCGCGATCCGCGCGATCCACACGCCGGGCCATACGCCGGCCTGCATGACCTACCTGGTCGAGCGCGCGGACGGCACGTCGGCGCCGGCCGAGACGGCCGCGTTCGTCGGCGACACGCTGTTCATGCCCGACTACGGCACCGCGCGCTGCGACTTCCCCGGCGGCGACGCGCGCACGCTCTACCGTTCGATCCGCAAGGTGCTGAGCCTGCCGCCCGACACGCCGCTCTATTTGTGCCACGACTACGCGCCCGACGGCCGCCCGGTCTGCCTCGTCACCACCGTGGGCGCGCAGCGGCGCGACAACGTCCACGTCCACGAGGGCATCGACGAGGACGCGTTCGTGGCGATGCGCACCGCGCGCGACGCGACGCTCGAGATGCCGGTGCTGATCCTGCCGTCGGTGCAGGTCAACATGCGCGCGGGCCGGCTGCCGGAGCCCGCGGCGAACGGGGTCCGCTACCTGAAGCTGCCGATCGACGCGCTGTAACGCACCGCCGGGCAAGACAGGCGCCGTGCCAACGGTGCTTCGTTTCCCGGCCAGGACAACACCCATCACCGACCATTCCCGTCAGGAGCCCCAGCCATGTCCGTCCCGTCACCGGCCGCCGCCGGTTCCGTCCGAACGTCCTCCGCGCGCCACGAGATCGTGATCGTCGGCGCCGGCGCCGCCGGCATCGCCACGGCGGCGAGCCTGCTGCGGCGCGACCGCTCGCTCGACATCGCGCTCGTCGATCCGGCCGACACGCACTACTACCAGCCCGGCTGGACCATGGTCGGCGGCGGCATCTTCGACGCGCCGTCCACCGCACGGCCGATGCAATCGGTGCTGCCGCCCGGCGTCACGCACCTGCGCGCGGCGGTCACCGCGTTCTCGCCGGAGCACAACACCGTCACGCTCGACGGCGGCGCCACGCTCGGCTATCGCGAACTGATCGTCTGCCCCGGGCTGGAGCTGCACTGGGCCGGCATCGACGGGCTGGTCGACACGCTCGGCCGCCACGGCGTGACCTCGAACTACCGCTACGATCTCGCGCCCTACACGTGGCAGCTCGTGCAGTCGCTCACGCACGGGCGCGCGCTGTTCACGCAGCCGCCGATGCCGATCAAATGCGCGGGCGCGCCGCAGAAGGCGATGTATCTGTCCGCCGATCACTGGCGCCGCACCGGCCGGCTCGCCGGCATCGAGATCGAGTTTCATCTGGCCGGCGCCGCGCTGTTCGGCGTGCCGGCCTACGTGCCCGCGCTGATGGAGTCGGTCCAGGCCTACGGGATCGACCTGCGCTTCGGCGACCAGTTGATCGCCGTGGACGGCCCGGGCCGGCGCGCCACGTTCCGGCGCGCCCGCGCGGAGGCCGACGGCGGCGGCAGCGAGGAGATCACGCGCGAGTTCGACCTGCTGCACGTGGTGCCGCCGCAGCGCGCGCCGGGCTTCGTGCGCGACAGCGCGCTCGCCGACGCGGCCGGCTGGATCGACGTCGATCCGGCGACGCTGCGCCATCGCGGGTTCGCCAACATCCACGCGCTCGGCGACGCGACCAACACCACCAACGCCAAGACCGCCGCCGCCGCGCGCAAGCAGGCGCCGGTGGTCGCGCACAACGTCCTGGCCGCGCTCGGCCGCGCACGCGGCGTGGCGCGCTACGACGGCTACGGCTCGTGCCCGCTGACGGTGGAACGCGGCCGCATCGTGCTGGCCGAGTTCCTCTACGGCGGCAAGGTCGCGCCGACCTTCCCGAACTGGGTCAACGACGGCACGCGGCCGTCGCGCCTCGCGTGGTTCCTGAAGGAGAAGGTGCTGCCGCCGCTGTACTGGCACGCGATGCTGAAGGGCCGCGAGTGGTATGCACGGCCGGTGATCAGCGAGGCGTGAGCGTGAGGGTGGGCACTCGAAGCGCGAGTGCCCACGCCCAAAACACGGGCGCCCCAAGCGACGACGCCCGGCATCGTGGCCAACGATGCCGGGCGTCGTGCTGAAAAATCCGAACGGGGCGCGCGGCCCCGCCGGTCAGGCGGCCGCCGCGAGCCGGCGCCGCTCGCGGCGCATCATCATCATGTTCGCGCCGATCACGCCGATCGTCACGGCGACGATGAACAGCGTCGCGAGCGCGTTCATCTCCGGATTCAGGCCGAGCCGCACGCGCGAGAACACCACCAGCGGCAGCGTCGTCGAGCCGGGGCCGGACAGGAACGCGGACAGCACCAGGTCGTCGATCGACAGCGTAAACGACAGCAGCCAGCCCGACACCAGCGCCTGCGAAATCAGCGGCAGCGTGACCGTGAAGAACACCTTCAGCGGCGTGGCGCCGAGATCGAGCGCGGCCTCCTCCAGCGACGGATCGAGCTCGCGCACGCGCGATTGCACGATGATCGCGACATAGGACAGACACAGCATCACGTGGCCGAGCCAGATCGTCAGCATGCCGCGCTGCGCGGGCCAGCCGATCCACTTCGCCAGCTCGATGAACAGCAGCAGCAGCGAGATGCCCTGGATCACCTCGGGAATCACGAGCGGCGCGTTGACCATCCCCGAATAAAGCGCGAAACCGCGGAAGCGCCCCATCCGCGCCAGCACGTAGCCCGCCCAGGTGCCGATCGCCACCGAGGCGAACGCCGTCAGCACGCCGATCTTCAGCGACAGCCAGGCCGCGGCGATCAGCTCGTCGTCGCCGAGCAGCGCCGCGTACCAGCGCGTCGAGAAACCGGACCAGACCGTGACCAGCTGCGACTCGTTGAACGAGTAGACGATCAGGCTCAGGATCGGGATGTAGAGGAACGCGAAACCGATCGCCAGCGCGAGGAACCGCAGGTAACGATTCGGCATCATTTGCGGCGCCCCTCCGCTTCCTTGGCCTGGTAATGCTGGAAGATCGCCATCGGCACCAGCAGCAGCAGCACCATCGCGCAGGTCACGGCCGATGCCATCGGCCAGTCGGCGTTGTTGAAGAACTCATTCCACATCACGCGGCCGATCATCAGCGTGTTGGCGCCGCCGAGCAGCTCCGGAATCACGTACTCGCCCACCGCCGGGATGAACACCAGCAGGCAGCCCGCGATGATGCCGTTCTTCGAGAGCGGCAGCGTGATCGTCACGAACGCCTTCCAGGGCTTCGCGCCGAGATCGTAGGCCGCCTCCAGCAGGCGCAGGTCCATCTTCACGAGATGCGCGTAGAGCGGCATCACGAGGAACGGCAGGTAGGTGTAGACCATGCCGATGTAGACCGCCGTGTTGGTGCGGTACAGCTCGATCGGCGCGTGGATCAGCCCGATCCAGAGCAGGAAGTTGTTCAGCAGGCCGTTGTTCTTCAGGATGCCGATCCAGGCGTAGACGCGGATCAGGAACGACGTCCAGAACGGCAGCATCACCGCCATCATCAGCAGGTTGCGCGAGGCCGGGTTCGAGCGCGCGATGTAGTACGCCATCGGGTAGCCGAGCAGCAGGCACAGCAGCGTCGTGACCGCCGCCACCAGCACCGAGTTCACGTAGGTCGCGAAATACAGGCTGTCGGTGAACAGGAACGCGTAGTGCGTGAAGTTCAGCTTGATGTTCAGTACGCCGTCGGCGAACGAGGTCAGCTCGGTGTACGGCGGAATCCCGAGTTCGAGCTCGGCGAAGCTGATCTTCACCACCAGTACGAACGGCACCAGGAAGAACAGCACGAGCCAGAAGAACGGCCCGGCGATCACGGCCGAGCGCCCGCTCAGGCCGAGCTTGCGCACCGGCCACCAGAACCACGTCGACAGGGCGTTCATGAGGTCAGCACCACGCCGGCCGAGGCGCTCCAGCGCACGTAGATCTCGTCGTTCCACTGCGGCGTGTCGATCTCGGAGAGCGCGAGGCTCGTCGCGTTGGCGATCACCGTCTTGCCGGAATCGAGCTTGATGTGATACAGCGAGTAGCCGCCCATGTAGGCGACGTTGGTGACCACGCCGTGCGCCCAGTTGTAGGCGCCCTCGCCCGGCTTGCGCGTCAGCGCGATCCGCTCGGGGCGCACCGACACCGTCACCGCCATGCCGAGCGGGCCGGTGATGCCGTGGCTCACGTGCATGCGGCACGGCAGCTCCGGCGACTCGATGAACACGTAGTCGGGCTCGTCCTCCACCACCTTGCCCTCGAACAGGTTGGTCGAGCCGATGAACTCGGCCGAGAAGCGGCTGTTCGGATATTCGTAGACCTCGCGCGGCGCGCCGATCTGCACGATCTCGCCCTCGCTCATCACGGCGATGCGGCCGGCCATCGTCATCGCCTCCTCCTGGTCGTGCGTGACCATGATGCAGGTGACGCCGACCTTGTCGAGGATGTTGACGAGTTCGATCTGGGTGCGCTGGCGGATCTGCTTGTCGAGCGCCGACATCGGCTCGTCGAGCAGCAGCAGCTTCGGCCGCTTGACGAGCGAACGCGCCAGCGCCACGCGCTGCTGCTGGCCGCCCGACAGCTGGTGCGGCTTGCGGCCCGCGTAGCGGCTCATCTGCACGAGTTCGAGCACATCGCGCACGCGTTCCTTCAGCTCGGCCTTGCGCACCCCTTCCTGCCGCAGCCCGTAGGCGACGTTCGCCTCGACCGTCATGTGCGGGAACAGCGCATACGACTGGAACATCATGTTCACGGGCCGCCGATACGGCGGCAGCTGCGCGAGATCCTCGCCGTCGATCAGGATCCTGCCCGAGGTGACGGTCTCGAGGCCGGCGAGCATGCGCAGCAAGGTGGACTTGCCGCAGCCGGAACTGCCGAGCAGCGCGAACAGCTCGCCCTTGCCGACCGACAGATTGACCTGGCGCACCGCGGTGGTATCGCCGAACTGCTTGACCACGTCGACGATCTGCACGAAATTCGCGGCGGCGCCGGACGGTGCGACGGTGGACGGCGCGCCGGCTACCGGCATGCGCGACTGGCTATTCATGATCTGCTACGTCACTCCTGCGTGTTGATGAACCGAGGCGAACGAACGACGGCGCGCATCGACAAAGGCGCGCGAACACGAACAAAGCCCCCGGGGCTACCAGGGGCTTGGTGGATCGGCGCCGGTGTTCCGGGCTGACGCTCAGCGGCCGGACTTCAGTTCCGTCCAGAGCCGGGTCTGCAGGCGCTGGATTTCCGGCGGCAGCGGCTTGAGCAGGAACAGCGTCTTGACGACGTCGGCCGGCGGATAGACGGCCGGATCGTTGGCCACGTCCGGGCTCACGAACTTGCGCGCCTCGGCGTTCGCGCTCGGATAATAGACCGCGTTCGTGATCGCCGCGTGGACCTTCGGATCCTCGATGTAGTTGATCCACTCGAGGGCCGCTTCCTTGTTCTTCGCGTCCTTCGGGATCGCCATCACGTCGAACCAGACCGGCGCGCCGCCCTTCGGCACGTAGTACTCGACCTTGTACGGCTTCTTCGCTTCCTGCGCACGATGCTTGGCGATCACGACGTCGCCCGACCAGCCGAACGCGAAGCAGATGTCGCCGCCGACCAGATCGTTGATGTAGCCCGACGAGTTGAACTGCGTGATGTACGGGCGGATCTTCTTGAGCACCTGCATCGCGGCCTGATAATCGGCCGGGTTGGTGCTCATCGGATCCTTGCCGATGTAGTGCAGCGTGGCCGCGAACATCTGGTCCGGCGCGTCGAGCACCGACACGCCGCAGGCCTTCAGCTTCGAGATGTTTTCCGGCTTGAACAGGATGTCCCAGTTGTCGAGCGGCACCTTGCCGAGGATCTGCTGCGCCTTGTTCACATTGTAGCCAAGGCCCGTCGTGCCGTAGGCCCAGGGCACCACGTACTTGTTGCCCGGATCGGCGCCGGCCACCAGCGCCATCAGTTGCGGATCGAGATTCTTGAGGTTCGGCAGCTTCGACTTGTCGAGCGGCGAGAAGATGCCGGCGGCAATCTGCTTGCCCGCGTAGTTGCTGGTCGGCACCACGATGTCGTAGCCCGAGCTGCCGGTCAGCAGCTTCGCCTGCAGCGTGTCGTCGCTGTCGTAGTTGTCGTAGCGGACCTTCACGCCCGTCTGTTTCTCGAAGTTCGGGATCGTGTCCTTGGCAATGTAGTCGGACCAGTTGTACACGTTGAGCTGCGTATCCTTCGCCGCAGCTGCCGACGCGGCCACACAAAGCGAGAGCGCCACGAACCGGCCTGCCACCTTTGCTTTCATCCCGTTCTCCCGTGCGGCCGTGCGCGGCCGTATCGACTTTGTCGTCACGACGGCCCGCGCCCGCGCGACCCGTCCCTCAAAACCTCGAAAAGTATCACTAATCCCGTGGTGCCACAAAAAAAATGCGCCGATGTCGCGCAAACGGGACACCTCGCCATCCCCGGCCGGAGCGTGCCGTCCCGGCCGGACGGGGATCGGGAAGTGCGCGCATTTTATCGGGTTATACGCGCCTGTCCACCCGGAAAAATAACCGGGTAGCCGCGCATTGCCGGGCGGCATGCGCGCGCCTCGGTCGCGGGCGCCGCCGGACGATGCGCCCCGGTCCGCTTCGGCTTTCCGGGAGCCGGCGCACGGGAGCGAACGGCCGAGGCCCGATGCCTGCGCTGCCACGCCCGTCGTGGGCGTCGATCAGCGCAGATGATCCTGCATGACAGGACATGGCCAGGGCGGCCGATCCGTTCAATCCGTTTCGCCCCCTGCGCCTCCTTTACAATAGCCCGACTCGTCGCAGTGTCCGCGTTGCGGCACGACTTTCCACCGTGCTTCGCCCATTCCTCGAACTCATGCGCCATCGCTCCCGCCGTCGCCTCGCCCTGCCCTGTTCCACCCGCCGCGTGCTCGCCGCGCTGATCCCCGCCGCCTCGCTCGCCTGCGCCACCATGCCGGCGCGCGCCACCGTCTCGCTCGTGCAGCCGCCGCGCGAAGCCGCCGCCAGCGCGCCGCTCACGCTGACGCTGATCTACGCGGACGACGACCGCGCGCCGCTCTCGATCACCACGCCGGACGCGCTCGAGGTGACCGTCACCAACGCCGAGCAGCCGCCGGTGCCGGTCCGGCTCGCGCGCGAGCCCGGCGTGCCGGCGCGCTTCACGCTGCGCGCCGGCCAGTTCCGCAAGGTGCGATTTTCCGCGCCGTGGCCCGACAGCGCGCGCGGCACGGTGACCATCACGCCGGTCGGCTTCGACGCCTCGGCCGCCGTGGTCTCGCTCGATCGCGGCCCGAATCAGGCGCGCGTCGCGCAGGCCGAAGCAGCGGAGGCGCACCAGACGACGCCGGCCGGCGTGGCCGCGGCCGCCACCACCGTCGCCGCGACGGCCGGCACGCCGCCGCCGACCGCCGACGCGCTGACCACCGGCGCGCAGGGCCTGCTGTCGAGAATCTCGTACTACGAACCCATGTTCATCGGCGCGGGCGTGAACGGCGACGTCACCGCCAAGCTGCAGCTGAGCTTCAAGTACCGGCTGCACATGCCCGACGATCCGTCGTCGCGCGCGCTGCTCGACAACCTGTATTTCGGCTACACGCAGACCTCGATCTGGGATCTGTCCGCCGATTCGAGCCCGTTTCGCGACACCAGCTACAAGCCGCGGCTGTTCTACTACGTGGCCGACACCGGCCTGCGCAGCAGCTGGTTCACGCGGATGGGTTTCGCGGCCGGGATCGGCCATGAATCGAACGGCAAGGCCGGCACCGACTCGCGCAGCCTGAACATCGCGTTCGTGCAGCCGACCTGGGAGTTCGGCGACCTGTCGGATTACCACCTGCAGGTGTCGCCGATGCTCTACTACTACGTCGGCATCAGCGACAACCGCGACATCGCCGACTATCGCGGCTACATGGACCTGCTCGTCAAGTACGGCAGCCCGAACGGCTGGCAGCTGGCCACCACGCTGCGCAAGGGCACCCACCACTGGTACGGCAGCGTCGACACGCAGCTGTCGTACCCGCTCGCGAAACTGTTCGGCAACGCCTGGGGTGGCTATCTGTGGTTCGGCTTCTTCGACGGCTACGGCGAGGACCTGCTCGACTACAACCAGCGCCAGCACTGGATCGCGCGCGTCGGCGTGAGCATCGCGCGCTGATGCTTTACCATAACGTTTTGCCGCACCCACTGATCGCCGCCCATCCATGAGCTCCAATCTTCACGACAAACCGGACAGCCCCTGCATCGGCGTCTGCTCGACCCTCTTCGACGACGTCTGCAAGGGCTGCGGGCGCACCGCGCTCGAAGTCGCGAACTGGGTGTTCATGAGCGAGGAGGAAAAGGCGGCGGTGTGGGAGCGCATCAAGCGCGAAGGCACGGCAATGCGGTTCCAGTACGACAAGCTCTGACGCGTGGCCTGAAGCCGGAATACGGCGCGCATCCGGCCATGCCCGACCGCTGGACAAAAAAAAGCGGCACGCAGTACAGCCGTGCCGTCCAACCCCAACTCTTGTTACCGGTTCGTCAGAATTTCATACCCACGCCGAGGCCGACAATGATCGGGTCGAGATGCAGGCGCCCGATCGGCTGACCGTTGAGCGTGGCGTCGGTATGCATCCAGATCTTCTTCAGGTCGACGTTCACGAAGAACCGCTTCGTGACCTGGACGTCGACACCGAATTGCAGTGCCGGCCCGAAGCTGCTCTTGTGGACCGCGACGCCGTCATTGCCGACATGAAGGCCGTCGTTGTAAAAATACGTGTAGTTCAGGCCCGCGCCGATATACGGCCGGACCTTGCCCGCGTGGTTGAAGTGGTATTGCAGCAGCAGCGTGGGCGGCAGCACGTTCACGCCGCCGAGATGCCCGAGGTTCGAATTGACCTGATGCCGCGACGTACCGAGGATCAGCTCGACGCCGAGGTAGTCGCGGATCATGTAGGTGAAGTCGAGCTCGGGGACCACGGCATTGTTCACACCGGCCTGGATCGCCGACAGCGTGCCGCTGCCGCGATCCGCGGGTGCGATCTCGATCGCGCGCAGGCGCGCGAGGAAGTCACCCGCAGCAATGCCTTCGCCTGGCGACGCGGCATGTGAGACCGATGGGATCATCGCGAAGGCTGCGGCAGCGGCAACGGCTGAGACCAGACAACGAACTTTTTCTTTCATGGCAATAACCCCCTGGGAACGGTAGTGATTGTCGGAGGGTGTCGACTGCGTCAACTTGATGCCCGTCAAGCCAGAGAGAACATGGGGCGGTTTGTCGCAGCTTCCGGTGCCACACCGGTCAACAACAACGCGAGCAAATCGCGCACGCTGCGGATCGCCTCGCCGAACGGCAGTGCCTCCCGGCCGCGGAAGAACAGGCCGTTGGCCACGTCGCCGCGCAACGCGGCGGCGAGCCGCGTATCGATGCAGAAATGCCCGAAGCGTTCGACGCCGTCGCGCAGGCCGCACACCGACAGACATTCGAACGCGGTCGGGCAGCGCTGCCGGAACGCGCCGAGCTTGGCGCGAATGCGGGCTTCATGGCGCAGATAGCGATCGAGCCAGGGCGTGCGCACGGCGCGCGCCGGCAGGCCGGTCACGCTGACGAACTCGACGATGTCCTCGGGCTGCGCGTGCGTGAGCACGTGCTTGAAGGCCGGATGCGCATCGCCTTCCTCGGTGACGGCGAACGGCGTGCCGAGCTGCACGCCGTTCGCGCCGAGCGCGAGCGCCGCGCGCACGGCTTCGTGGCTGTTGATGCCGCCCGCGACGATCAGCGGGATCGATTCGCGCGCGAGCCCGAGCGTGCGGATCGCCTCGCTCGCTTCCTCGAGCACGCGCGCGAACGAGAAGCGCGCGTCGTGCATCTCCTCGACGTTGCCGACGCCGAGATGGCCGCCCGCATGCGCCGGATGCTCGATCACGATCGCGTCGGGCAGGCGCCCCTTCTTCATCCATTTCTTCAGCACCAGCGCGATGCCGCGGCTGTCGGACAGGATCGGGATCAGCGCGATGTCGTGGCCTTCGGTCATGTCGGGCAGGTCGAGCGGCAGGCCCGCGCCCATCACGATCGCGTCGGCGCCCGCTTCGCAAGACACACGCACGTAGTCGGCGTGCGCGCGCACCGCCTTCATCACGTTGACCGCGATCATGCCGCGGCCCTCGCTCCAGGTACGGGCGCGGCTGATCTCGCGGCGCAGCGCCTCGAGGTTCGCGGCGTCGAATGTGTCGCGCACCGGGTTGGCGCGGCAGCGTTCGAGCAGATCGGCATGGTGGTGGCGCAGGTCGATGCTCGCGATCGTGCCGAGCGCTCCCTCCCGCGCGACGCTGCCGGCCAGCCGGTGCGCGGAAATGCCGATACCCATGCCGCCCTGCACGATGGGCAGCAGCGCACGGCCGCGGATCATGAGCGGCGGGAAGGAACTGGAAATGGTCATCGAAAACTCGTCGAACGTGTCGAAAGCTTCGATGATCGGGGATCGGGAAATGCAGAGGTTGATGCGCGTCAAATTCGAGGTGTCGGCGCGTTGCGCTCGCGATAGTTCGATCCCGAAGACGATTGGCTGGACGGCAAGACGCGCCGCGGCGTCGCTGCAAACGACGGCGCCCCGCGCTCCCGGCCATCCCGACGATCGTCGTCGCGGGGCGGCCGGGAGGCGCGGGGCGCCCGAACCTCGAAGCTGCCGCTTACGCCTTTTCCTGCGTCGCCAGGAAGTCCTCGTAATTACCGCCGAAGTCGTTGAGCGTGCCGTCGGTGCGCACCTCGATGATGCGATTGGCCAGGCCGCTGACGAACTCGCGGTCGTGCGAGACGAAGATCAGCGTGCCTTCGAACTTCTCGAGCGCGATCTGCAGCGACTCGATCGACTCCATGTCCATGTGGTTGGTCGGCTCGTCCATCAGCAGCACGTTGTGGCGGCCGAGCATCAGCTTGCCCCAGATCATGCGGCCCTTCTCGCCGCCCGACAGCACCTTCACCGACTTCTTGATGTCGTCCGCCGAGAACAGCAGGCGGCCGAGCGTGCCGCGCACGGCCGTCTCGTCGTCGCCTTCCTTGCGGTAGTCGTCGATCCAGTCCATCAGCGTGACGTCGTCGGGAAACTCTTCATAGGTGTCCTGCGGCATGTAGCCGACGCTCGCGTTCTCGGCCCACTTCACGGTGCCGTGATCGAGATCGATCTGGCCGCGCAGCGTGCGCAGCAGCGTGGTCTTGCCCGCGCCGTTCTCGCCGATGATCGCGATGCGCTCGCCCGGCTGCACCGACAGGTTGAAGTTGCTGAAGATCGTGCGGTCGTACTTCTTGGTGATGGCGTCGGCCACCACCGCGATGTTGTGCAGCTTCTTCTCGAACTCGAAGCGGATGAACGGGTTCTGCCGCGACGACGGCTTGAATTCCTCGATCTTGATCTTGTCGATCTGCTTGGCGCGGCTGGTGGCCTGGCGCGCCTTCGACTTGTTCGCCGAGAAGCGGCGCACGAAGTCCTGCAGTTCGGCCACGCGCTCCTTGGCACGCGCGTTCGCGTTGGCCTGACGCTCGCGCGCCTGCGCCGAGGCCAGCATGTAGTCGTCGTAGTTGCCCGGCCAGACCTTCAGCGTGCCGAAGTCCATGTCGGCCATGTGGGTGCAGACCGAATTCAGGAAGTGACGATCGTGCGAGATGATGATCATCGTCGAGTTGTACTGGTTCAGCGTGTCTTCCAGCCAGCGGATCGAGTTGATGTCGAGGTTGTTGGTCGGTTCGTCGAGCAGCAGCACGTCCGGCTTCGAGAACAGCGCCTGCGCGAGCAGCACGCGCAGCTTCCAGCCCGGCGCGACCTCGCTCATCGGGCCGTTGTGGTACTTCTCGTCGATGCCGATGCCGAGCAGCAGCGCGCCCGCGCGCGCCTCCGCGTCATAGCCGCCGAACTCGGCGAACTTCGCCTCCAGTTCGGCCGCGTGCATGTAGTCGTCGTCGGTCGCTTCCGGGTTCGCGTAGATCGCGTCGCGCTCGGTCATCGCGGCCCACATCTCGGTGTGGCCCTGCATCACCACGTCGAGCACGCGCACGTCCTCGTAGGCGAACTGGTCCTGGCGCAGCTTGCCCAGACGCACGTTCGGCTCGAGCGCCACGTTGCCGCCCGACGGCTCGAGATCGCCGCCGAGGATCTTCATGAAGGTCGACTTGCCGCAACCGTTCGCGCCGATCAGGCCGTAGCGATTGCCCTCCCCGAACTTGACCGAGATGTTCTCGAACAGGGGCTTCGGCCCGAATTGCATCGTGATGTTGGCGGTAGAAAGCACAGCGTGGCCCGGTAGGTGATGGATCGACTGAAACCGGGCATTTTAGCAGGTCTCGGTGAAGCGCTGCGGGCCAGCGCCGGCACCATGGCGCGGGAAAATATGATGCGACGCCTTTATCGGGTGATTTCCCGGGCGCGGGCGGGCCGATGCGGGGAGTGGCCGGTGCGCAGAGGCGGCGCCTCAGGGCAGCCGAGGGCGGCCGGTACGAGGTCCATGATGCGGGCGTCCGATGCAGGCTGGCCGCCGCAGGCACCCGCCTCACGGTGGCGACCGTGCCAGGTCGCCCGGCGCCGTTGCGCCGCGCCGGGGGACGGCGCGGCGCCGGCGCGCTACTTCCTTTTCGCCGCGTCCGCGGCGGCCTTCGCCTGCGGCGATGCCTTCAGCTGCGAGAACAGCTCCGAGCACGGCACGTCGCGATTGTGGCTCGGCGCGATCAGCGGAATCAGCGCCGCGAACGGGTTGATGATGCCGAGGCCCACCGCCGCGCCGGCCCGCAGCGCGAGCGCGCCGACGTTGACGCCCACCTTCGGGTTCTTGAAGGTGCCCTTCACGTAGAGCGGCGAGCGCAGCGAGAACACGCGGAAGCCCTTGGTCTGCGGATGGATGCCCAGATCCATGCCCTCGTTGCGCAGGTCGACGTTGCCGTCCACGCGGATCACGGCGTCGTCGGTGTCGAGCGCGAACAGCTTCGAGTTCAGGATCCCGTCGGTGGCGACGAAATCGACGGCCGCGCAGTTGATCTTCACGTCGCGGTTGCCGAACAGCTTCTCGTAGACCACGTTCGCGACGTTGAGCCCGGCCGCCTCCATCAGCAGCCGGCTGATCGCGCCGTCGGTGGCGAGCGCCTTCAACTCGCCCGTCGAGGTGGCGGCCAGCGCGGCCGGCGAATTGCCGGTGGCCGAGAGCGTCGCGTCGCCGTTGATCTCGCCGAGCGCCGACTGCATCACCTGCGCCGTCGGGAACAGCTGCTTGAGCTTCAGGTGGCGCGCGGCCACCGAGAAGCGCCCCTTGAGCGGCACGGCGCTGCCGTCGAGGCGCGCGTCGGTGGACAGCGTGCCGCCCGCCACGCCGAAGCGCAGCGGCATCAGCGACAGGACGCCGTCCTGCATCACGATGTGCGTGTAGAGGTCCGAGATCGGCAGCGCCTTGTCCTTGATCAGCCGGCGACCGGTGAACTTCACGTCCGCGTCGAGCGCCTTCCAGCGGTCGGTGCGGAACGTCTCGACCGGCAGCACGCGGTCGGCCGGCTGTTTGGTGGTGTCGCCGCGCGCGCGCTTGCTCGCGTTGCTGTCGGCGCCCACCACCGGCCCGAGGTCGGAGAAGCGCAGCAGGTTCGATACGAGTTCGCCCGACAGCTTCGGCCGCGGCGAGCCCTGCGCGTAGACCAGCGTGCCGTGCAGGTCGCTGCCGCCGACGCGGCCGTCGAAGTTCTCGTAGCGGAACGTGCTGGCGTTGCGACGGAACTGGCCGACCAGATGGCCGTCGGTCGCATAGGGCGGCGTATCGGGCAGCGTCACGCCGGTCAGCGCGTAGAGATGCGACATGCTCGAGCCCTGCAGCCAGAGCCGCAGGTCGATCGCCGCGAGCTGCATCGGATCGGTCAGCGTGCCGACGATCGCCAGGCGCGTGTCGCCGGCCTTCACGTCGGCCTGCAGCGGGAACGGCCGGCTCGTGTCGCGCAGCGCGAGCACGCCGCCGATCTTGCCGGTGCCGTCGATCGGCACGTTCTTGTAGCGACCGTGGACCACGAGGCCGAACGCGTAGGTGGGCGGCGGCGGTGCCGACGCGGCCGTGCCGCTGGCACTGCTTGCACCGCCGGCACTGCCCGCCGAAGCGCCGGACCCGGCCGTCGCGCCCGCCCCGCTCGTGGCCGGCACGGCCGCCGCCGGGGCGCCGGACGCGCCGCCGGCCGCCGAGGCGCCGGCCTGCGCCGCCGAGGCGGCCGACGCCGCGGAAGCCGCGGAAGCCGCCTCCACCTTGTTCGCCAGCTGCGTCGCGCCGGCCTTGCCGACGCGCTGCACCGACGCCGCGCGCGAAGTCGCCTCCTGCTGCTTCATCACCTCGCCGAGCGGGATCGGCTGGCCGAGCGTGTCGATCGCGACGTTCAGGTCGGCCTTGGTGATCGCGTCGCGATAGGTGACGGTGCCCTTCGCGAAGCCGAAGTCGTGCAGCTCGACCTTCCAGGTGGACGGCTCGCCGGACTGCTTGAACTGGAACGTCCAGTTGTTGCGGCCGTCGGCCAGCCGCTCGACGTCGAGCGCGGGATTGACGATGTCGATCGAGGGAATCACGACGCGATGCGCGAGCAGCGGCAGCACGGCCAGCTCGAAGTGGGCGGAGTCGAGCGTCGCGAATTGCGGGGACTTCGTCCAGTCGGGATTGCCGATCGCGATGTCATTGGCGGTGAAGCTCGGCCAGGGCACCCATGAACGCCAGCCGGTTTCATCCTGGGGACGGTGCCAGCCGACCTTCAGGTCGCCGCGGATCGCGAACGGCCGGCCGATCTCGGCACTCACGCGCTGGTTGATCCAGGGGCGCGCGCGGTTCCAGTCGAAAGTGATGATGAAGACGACGAGCGCGACGATCAGCACCACGAGAATGCCGATGATCCAGGCCGCCGTTTTGCCGATGACTCGTGGAAGCGTCATGCCGAGCTCCGTTGTTTTTATCGGGAAGATGATCGACGCGAAGGCCGCGCCGAGCCTGCCGCGACCGAGTATCGGTATTATGGCACCGCGCGCGAAGTCTCCTCCCCCATTTACCCTTTATTGCATTTATGACAGCAGCCGGCCTGATCGAAGCCCGCGGCCTGACCCGCCGCGACCCAGTCTCCAGGCGGGTGCTGGTGGCGCCGACCGATTTCAGCGTGATGCCGGGCATGCGCATTGCTGTCACCGGTCCATCCGGTTCGGGCAAGAGCGTGTTCCTGCGCGCGCTGGCGCTGCTCGATCCGCTCGACGGCGGCACGCTGCACTGGCGCGGCGCGGTCGTTGCGCGCGCATCGATCACGCGCTACCGGCGCAGCGTCGCCTATCTGCGGCAGCGGCCGGCCACCGCCGACGGCACCGTCGAGGACATCCTGCGCTACCCGTATTCGCTGGCCGTGTACCGCGACCTGCGCTTCGATCACGAGCGCGCCGTCGAGCTCGCGCGGCAGGCGGGCCGCGCCGACGGTTTCCTCGACCAGGAGGCGAGCGAGCTGTCGGGCGGCGAGGCGCAGATCGCCGCCCTGCTGCGCGTGCTGCTGCTCGATCCCGAGGTGCTGCTGCTCGACGAGCCCACCTCGGCGCTCGATCCCGAATCGGCGCGCGCCATCGAGGCGCTGGTCCAGGCTTGGTTCGCCGCGGCGCCCGAGGCACGCGCGTTCCTGTGGGTCTCGCACGATCCCGCGCAGGCGGCACGGATCGCGACGCGTCGCGTGACGATGCACGCCGGCGTGCTCGGCGAAACGGATGCCGAAGCCGAGGCCGATGTCGATACCGGCGCGGCGGCTTCGTCGCGCGAGGCGGGCACCGATGACGAGCGCCACGGCGGGGTGGCCCGATGAGCCCGGTACTGCAGGACCTGAGCCTCGGCGACGTCGCGCTCGCGGCCGCGCTGGTGGCCGTCAACGGCGCGCTGTCGTTCGCGCTCTCGCTCGGCCTCGGCCGCCAGCTCGCCATCGCGGCGGCGCGCACCGTGGTGCAGTTGCTCGCGATCGGCTACCTGCTCGGCTGGGTGTTCGGGCATCCGCGCTGGTACGTGGTGCTGCCGCTGATGGCCGTGATGACGCTGGTGGCGGGCTTCGCCGGCGCCGCGCGCGGCGAGCGCGGCTATCGCGGGCAGCGCATCGACAGCATCGCGTCGATCTGGATCGGCTCGTGGGCGGTAGGCGCGCTCGGGCTGTTCGTCGTGATCGGCATCCATCCCTGGTACGAACCGCAATACACGATCCCGATCCTCGGCATGATCCTCGGCAACGCGCTGACGGGCGTCGGCCTCGGCGTCGAGCGCATGACGGGCGAGCTGACCGCGCGCCGCGACCGCGTGGAAGCCGCGCTCGCGCTCGGCGCGACGCGCTGGGAGGCGGCGCAGGACGCCGCGCGCCAGGCGGTGCGCGCCGGCATGATGCCGACGCTGAACCAGATGGCCGTGGTCGGGGTGGTCAGCCTGCCGGGCATGATGACGGGCCAGGTCCTGGCCGGCCAGCCGCCGCTGCAGGCCGTGCGCTATCAGATCGTGATCATGTTCCTGATCGCGGCGGCGGCGGCGCTCGCCACCGTCGGCGCGGTGCTACTGACCTACCGCCGGCTGTTCTCGGCCGAGCACCGCTTCATCGCCGCGCGGCTCGTCGAGCGCAAGCGGCGAAAAAAGGCGGCCTGAGCCGGGCCGAGCCTGCCGGATTCAGGGCGGGCCGGATTGATCTGCCCGCACCTCATCGGGCTTCACCAACCTCGTCGCCCTTTGTCGTGCCTCGTCGCGTGGCAGCGCCGCGCCCGCCGGAGCCCGCGCCGGACACGGCCGGCACACCGCCGGCCAGCCGCGCGCTGCATCGGCTCAGGGCTGGATCGAGATCGTGACGTGCGTGCCGTCGCGCAGCGCGAGCGTCTTCGTGCCGCCCCTGGTCGGGATCGACACGCGCCGCACCTCGCTGACGGTCACCGCCTTCGGGCACTGCAGCGTCCTGCCGCCCGCCGCGACCGGCGCGGTGCCGTCGGGCGCGCTGGCCTGGAAGCTGACCTGCACCGTCGCCACGCCCTTCGCGTCGACCGACGGCGCGAGACGCACCTGGGTCTGGCGCACCATCGCGCCGTTCGCGTCGCGCGGCACCGAATCGGCACCGGGGCAGCCGTCCGGCATCGCCACCGCGCCCGAGGGCGGCACCGACTTCCAATTGAAGTCGTCGGTCTCTCCCGAGCGGATCTTGCGGGTTTCCTGCGAGGCGCCGTAGCGTTTCGAATCGACCTTCACCGTGTACTGGAGCTGGCCGTCGTTGCCGCCGCTGGCGCTGGCCTTGATCGGCGGCGCCGCGAGCGCGGGGCTGGCGCCGGCCAGGGCCGCCGCGAGCGCGGCTAGGCAGACGGCGACGGACGGATTGCGCAGGCTCATGCTGTCCTCCTGGTATCGGGGCGCCGCGGCGGGCGCCTGGTTTTATGGCAAGAGACGATGTACGCGCTATCCAGTCTAGTCGCTGGCGGCGGCGCCGGTGAGCGGGAACTGCCCGATGTTGTCGCCACGTCACGCTCGCCTGTCGCTCAGGTTTGCCCCCGCGCCATCCGCCCCGGCCTCACGGCATGCCACGCGCGCCGCCACCGGGCGCGGCACGGCGCGCCCCAGACGACGACGGCCGCCGCGATCCCTCGCGGCAGCCGCCGTTGTCCGTCGTGTCGTCAGCCAGCGTGCGGCGCGCCGGCCCGGTTCCGTCAGGCAGGTTGCCCCGCCCCGGCCGGCACCGGGTCCGCACTGGGTGCGCCGCGCGTCAGAACCCGCTCAGCACCAGCTTGCCGATCGCGCGCCCGCCTTCGAGCAGGCGATGCGCCTCGCGCAGGTTCGCCGCGTTGATTGCGCCGAGGTTCTGGCCGACCGTGCCGCGCAGCGTGCCGGCATCCACCAGCCGCGCCACCTCGGTCAGCAGCTTGTGCTGCTCGATCATGTCCGGCGTGCCGAACATCGAGCGCGTGAACATGAACTCCCAGTGGAACGCGGCGCTCTTCGCCTTCAACTGCTCGACGGGCACCGGCCGCGCGTTCTCGACGATCGTGCAGATCGCGCCCTGCGGCTTGACGATCTCGGCCGCAGCCGGGAAGTGGCGATCGGTGTCGTTGAAAACCAGCACGTAGTCGACCGATTCGAAGCCGGCGGCGCGGACCTGCGTGGGTAGGTCGCCGAAGTGGTCGACCACGTGGTCGGCGCCGAGCTCGCGCACCCATTGCGCCGATTCCGGGCGCGACGCGGTGGCGATCACCTGCAGTTGCCCGAGCTGCTTCGCGAGCTGGATGCCGATCGAGCCGACCCCGCCCGCGCCGCCGATCACGAGCACCGACTTGCCCGCGTCGCGCCCTTGCGGCGACACCTTGAGCCGGTCGAACAGCGCCTCCCAGGCGGTGATCGCCGTCAGCGGCAGCGCCGCCGCGGCCGCGAAATCGAGCGACGCGGGCTTGAGCGCCGCGATCCGCTCGTCCACCAGATGGAACTCGCTGTTGGCGCCGGGGCGCGTGATGCTGCCGGCGTAGTAGACCGGATCGCCGACGCGAAACAGCGTCACCTCCGGGCCGACCGCGGCCACCGTGCCGGCCGCGTCCCAGCCCAGCACGCGCGGGCTGTCCTCGACCTTGTCCTTCGGCGCGCGCACCTTGGTGTCGACCGGGTTCACCGAGATCGCCTCGACCTTGACCAGCAGGTCGCGGCCGGTGGGCACGGGTGTCGGCAGCTCGACGTCGAGCAGCGACTCGGGATGGTCGATCGGCAGATAGCGGGTCAGTCCGACGGCTTTCATGGCGGGGCTCCTTCGAGAGGGGAATCCGGGTTGACGATGGCAACGATCGTAAGCCGTCCGATCCTGAAGAAAAACCGACATAATTCCGGAAACATTTTTTGGAATTTCCGGATAATGACCTCGCGCCCGCTCCCGGATGCCGCTCCGGGCACCTCAGCTGCTCCGCTCCCCGCTCTCCCCGCCTCGCCCGACAAGCCGCTCGACCTGCTCGACGTCGCGCTGTTCGTGCGCGCCGCGCTGCTCGCGAACGTCTCGGCGGCCGGGCGCGAATTCGGCGTCTCGGCCACGGTCGCGAGCGCGCGGCTCGCGCAGCTCGAGCGCCAGCTCGGCGCGCGGCTGCTGCACCGCACGACGCGGCGCGTGACGCCGACCCAGGACGGCGAGCTGTTCCTGCTCCGCGCGCAGACGCTGCTCGAGGCGGCCGACGCGGCGCGCGCGGCGGTCGGGCATGCGCGCCGCGAGCCGCACGGGCGGCTGCGCGTGTCGATGTCGTCGTCGTTCGGACGGCAGCACGTCGCGCCCGTGATTCCCGCGTTCCTGCGCCGCTACCCGCAGGTGTCGATCGACCTGCGGCTGTCCGACGAGATCGTCGACCTCGTCGACGACGGCATCGACGTCGCGATCCGGATCGGCGCGCTGCGCGACTCGTCGCTGGTGGCGCGCCGGCTCGCCGTGAACCGGCGCGTGGTATGCGCCTCGCCCGCCTATCTGGCCGAGCACGGCACGCCGCGCCATCCGGCCGATCTCGCGCGCCACGAGTGCGTGATCCTCGGCGAGCAGCGCGACTGGGCCTTCGAGACGCCGGCCGGACCGCTCACGGTGCGCGTCGGCGGCCGGCTGGTGGCCAGCAACGGCGAGGCGATCCGCGAGGCGCTGATGGACGGTTTCGGCATCGCGATCAAGTCCACCTGGGACGTCGGGCCGAACCTGCGCGACGGCTCGCTGGTGCCGGTGCTGGCCGACTATCCGCTCGCCGAGCCGTCGGCGATCTGGGCCGTCTATCCGAGCCGCGCGTTCGTGCCGCTGAAGCTGCACGCGTTCATCGATTTCATCGCCGCGCATCTGGGCGACCCGCCCTATTGGGATCGCTTGGACGAGCACGCTTGCGCGCCGGCCGCCGGCCGCCGCGCCGATCCGGGCAAAGCCTGACGGCCGGGGCGCGCCGACCGGCTACAATAGCGGCCTCTTCCGGCACGCCTGGCGCGCCGTTTTCGTCCCACGCGACACGTCATGACCACGAATCTCGTCATCCAGAGCCCCGCGCCGCTGTCCTCCACCCACCACAAAACGCTGCTGGCGCTCGCGCGCGGCACCCGCCTCGCCCCGGTCGACGCGCACGCGATCCGCATCGAGAACGCGCAGCCCGCGCAGCGGCCCGACATTTCCGTGTATTGCGGCGTACACGGGCTCGACGCGGCGTTCGTCGAGGCCGGCCGCCGGCTCGGCGATTTCGGCCTGCTCGCGATGGACATGGATTCGACGCTGATCACGATCGAGTGCATCGACGAGATCGCCGATTTCTGCGGACGCAAGGCCGAGGTGGCCGCCATCACCGAAGCCTCGATGCGCGGCGAGATCAAGGATTTCAACGAGAGCCTGACGCGCCGCGTCGCGCTGCTGGCCGGGCTCGACGCGAGCGCGCTCGAAGCCGTCTACGCCGAGCGGCTGCGCCTGTCGCCGGGCGCCGAGGCGATGCTGGCCGGCGCGCGGGCCGCGGGGCTGAAGACGCTGCTGGTGTCGGGCGGCTTCACGTTCTTCACGGAGCGGCTGCGCGAGCGTCTCGGCCTCGACTTCACCAACGCGAACCGGCTCGAGATCGTCGACGGCAAGCTGACCGGCAAGGTGACCGGCGAGATCGTCGATGCCGACGTGAAGGCGCGCACGCTGCGCGAGACCTGCACGACGCTCGGCATCGAGCCGGCCTGCGCGATCGCGATGGGCGACGGCTCGAACGACCTGAAGATGATGGCCGCGGCCGGCTTCTCGGTCGCGTTCCGGGCCAAGCCGGTGGTGCGCGATGCCGCCAGCGTCGCGTTCGACCACGTCGGGCTCGACGGCCTGCTGCGGCTGTTCTGACGCGCTCGCGCGTCGCCACGACGTGCCATGTGAAAACGGCGTATCGGCCCGGGCCGATACGCCGTTTGTTCTGGTGAGCGCGGTTTCGCGGCCGCGCCGGCCGGCGGATGCCGGCCGAGGCCCTCGTCCTTGAGCCAGGCACCCGGGCGCGCAGCCGAGGCGGCCCGGGCACCGCTCAAGCGAGCGCGCCGCCGAGCGCGCGCTCGATATCGGCGCGCAGGTCCGCCTCTTCCTCCAGTCCGACGTAGAAGCGCACCAGCGTGCCGCGATGCGACCAGTTCGGCCGCATCGACGGCACGTCGTACGGCATCGCCAGACTGCGCGCGCCGCCCCAGCTCCAGCCGATCGCGAACAGCTCGAGCGCCTCGACGAAACGGTCGATCTGTTCGGGCCGGTAACGCGCGTCGAACACCACCGAGAACAGCCCGCCCGCGCCCGTGAAGTCGCGCACGAACGCCGCGTGCCCGGGGCAGTCGGGCAGTTGCGGATGCAGCACCGCCGCGATCTCGGGCCGCGCCTTCAGCCACTTCGCGAGGCCGAGCGCCGAGCGGCTGTGCGCCTCGAAGCGCGCGCGCATGCTCGGCAGGCCGCGCAGCACGAGCGCGCAATCGTCGGCCGACACGCCGATGCCGATGCGCATCCGCGCGAGCTTGAGCTTCTCGTGCAGGGCGCGCTCGGCCGTGATGGTCGCGCCCATCAGCACGTCGCTGCCGCCCGACTGGTATTTCGTGAGCGCCTGCACCGAGATGTCGACCCCGTGCTCGAACGGCTGGAACGCGAGGCCCGCCGAGTAGGTGTTGTCGATCGCGGTGACCACGCCGCGCGCGCGCGCCACGGCCGTGATCGCGGCGATGTCGGGCACTTCCATGGTGACCGAGCCGGGCGCCTCCAGCCACAGCAGCTTCGTTTCGGGGCGGATCAGCTCGGCGATGCCGGCGCCGACCAGCGGATCGTAGAAGCGCACCGAGATGCCGTAGTCGCGCGCGAGCCAGTTGCCGAGGTCGGCGTTCGGGTTGTAGGCGTTGTGCGGGACCAGCACGTCGTCGCCCGTCTTCACGAAGCCGAAGTAGACGTTCATGATCGCCGCGAGGCCCGAGGGCTGCAGCAGCGCATGCGCGCCGCCCTCGATCACGGCGATCTGGCGCGCGAGTTCGAGCGAGGTCGGCGTGGCGTGCAGGCCGTAGCGCCAGCGGTCGTCCTCGCGCCAGTCGAGCGAGCGCATCGTCGCGAGATCGGGGAACACGATGGTCGACGCGCGCGTGACCGGCGTGACGAACGACGCGAAGCCGGGCGGCAGTTCGGCTTGGGGCTGGACGATGCGGGTCTGGAGCGCGCGCTTCGGGGTGGTGTCGGTCATGGCGGAATCGGAGAGCGTGATGGGTGGATCGGGAATGATGCGGGATCGAACGATCCGCACAGCGTAGCCCGAATCGCCGGCCGTGACCCGATACAGTCGATCGCAGAGGTGCCGGATCGGCCGGCCGCCGTCAAGAAAACGGCGGGCCGCCGCGACGTGGCGGCCCGCTCGCGCCGCGCCTCAATCCGAGGTGGTGACGTTGCCGACGCCGCCGACCGCGTGCCCGGCAGGCACCGTCGCGCCCGGGTGCGCAGCAGGTGCGGGCGCCGGCGTCGTGGCCAGATGCAGCACGACCGGCTGCGGGTCCGATTCGTCGGCGTTGGTGCGGTCCGCCGACAGCGCGCCCGAGGCATCGAGGCGGCCGCTCCAGAGGCCCGTGATGTTGGTGCCGTCGTTCGATTCCTCGAGTTCGAGCGTCTCGCCGTCGCGATCGCCGGCGAGCAGGATCACCTGCCCCGTGTCGCTGTAGCGGTATTCGCCGTGCAGGCCCGACTCGTTCGTCTTCGGCCCGAGATGCGCGACGATCGCCCGGCCGCCGAGCGTGCCCGTGTAGCGCGGCAGCTTTTCGAGCGCCGGATCCGGCTTCAGCGGTTTGGCCGGCGCCGTGTCATCGCGCTCCGGCGGTGCCGCGGCGGCGGCCGCGGCGGCTTCGGTGGTCGAGGCGCCCGCGGTGGCGGCGGCCGGCGGCGGCGCATGCGGCTTCGCCGCCGGCGGATTCTGCTGCGCCTGCAGCGTGCCGGCCGCGAGGGCCAGCGCGAGCGCCGTCGCGAGTCGGATGCGGGTTCGGGTTCGGCTGGCTGCCACGTCGTGTCACTCCTTCGGTTGCGGGGCGGCCCAAGCCGGCCGCCCGGATGTCGTCAGATACGTTCGAACACGGCGGCGATGCCCTGCCCGCCGCCGATGCACATCGTCACCAGCGCGTAGCGGCCCGAGATCCGGTGCAGCTCGTAGAGCGCCTTGACGGTGATCAGCGCGCCCGTCGCGCCGATCGGATGGCCGAGCGAGATGCCCGAGCCGTTCGGATTCACCTTCGCCGGGTCGAAGCCCAGTTCGTTCGCGACCGCGCAAGCCTGCGCCGCGAACGCCTCGTTCGCCTCGATCACGTCGAGCTCGGCCACGCCGATGCCCGCGCGCTCAAGCGCCTTCCGCGTGGCCGGCACCGGGCCGATGCCCATGTAGGCCGGATCGACGCCCGCATGCGCGTAGGCCACCAGCCGCGCCAGCGGCTTCAGGCCGCGCGCCTCGGCCACGCGCCGCTCCATCAGCGTGACGGCGGCCGCCGCATCGTTGATGCCCGACGCGTTGCCGGCCGTCACCGTGCCGTCCTCCTTGGCGAACACCGGGCGCAGCTTCGCGAAATCCCCGGCCGCCGCGTCGTGGCGCACGTGCTCGTCGGAGTCGAACGTGACGGTGCCGCGCTTCGAGCCGATCTCGATCGGCAGGATCTGGGTCTTGAAGTAGCCGGCCTTCGTCGCGTGCGAGGCGCGGCGGTGCGATTCGAGCGCGAGCGCGTCCTGTGCCTCGCGCGTGATGCCGTACTTCGCCGCCACGTTCTCGGCCGTCACGCCCATGGGGATCGCCTGAAACGGATCGCTGAGCGCGCCGAGCATCATGTCGACCACCTTCACGTCGCCCATGCGCTGCCCGAAGCGCGCCGCCGGCATCGAATACGGCGCGCGGCTCATGCTCTCCGCGCCGCCCGCCACCGCGATCTCGGCGTCGCCGAGCAGCACGCTCTGCGCCGCCGAGACGATCGCCTGCAGGCCCGAGCCGCACAGCCGGTTCACCGTGAGCGCCGGCACGTGCTGCGAGACGCCGCCCTCGATCGCCGCCACGCGCGCCAGATACATGTCCTTCGGCTCGGTGTGGACCACGTTGCCGAACACCACGTGCCCGACCTCGTCGCCCGCCACGCCCGCGCGCTCCAGCGCCTCGCGCAGCACGCGCGCGCCGAGCGCCGTCGGCGCGAAATCCTTCAGGCTGCCGCCGAACCCGCCGATTGCGGTACGTACCCCGCTGACCACCACCACTTCGCGTTGCATCGCGCCTCCCTGCCTCATTTTGTGTCGGACGACCCGCAGGGTAATACGGAAGCCGCCGACGGCAACCGAGGAATCCTTCGACCGGGCCGGGCCACGGGCACTGCGCGGCCGCCGGCTCAGCCGCCCAGCAAGGCGCGGACCGCCTGCGCGTCCGGAATCGGCGCGACCGCGCCGTAGCCGCGCGTCGAGAGCGCCGCCGCCGCGTTCGCGTAGCGCGCCGCCGCGAACGCGTCGTCGCCAGCCACCAGCCTTGCGATGAACGCGCCGCCGAAGCAGTCGCCCGCGCCGGTCGCGTCGAGCGCGTCGACGACGAAAGCGGGCACCAGCCGCCGCGCGTCGCGCGTGGCCACGTAGGCGCCCGCTTTACCGAGCTTCAGCGCGACCACCCGCGGGCCGCAGTCGAGCAGCGCGTCGACGATCGCGTCGCGCTCGTCGAGACCCGTCAGCACCGTCACGTCGTCCCAACTCGGCAGGCAGATGTCGGTGCGGCGCAGCGCCTCCAGCATCACCGCGCGGGCGCGCGCGAGCGGCCACAGCTTCAGGCGCAGGTTGGTGTCGAAGCTGACCTGCACGCCGTGCGCGCGCGCCTCATCGATCGCCGCGAACGCCGCGTCGCAGGCGCTCGCGCTGATCGCGAAACTGATGCCGGACAGATGGAGCACGCGCGCCGCGGCCAGCGCGTCGAGCGGCAGGTCGCCCGGCGCGTAGCGGCTCGCGGCCGAGCCGGCGCGCAGATAGTCGAACGCGTGGCCATGCTCGCCGTGCGAGACGAAATAGACGCCCGTGGGGGCTGCCGCGTCGACGCGGACCGTCGCCGTCTCCACCTGCTCGCGCCGCCACAGTTCGAGCAGCAGACGGCCGAAGTGGTCGCTGCCGACCGCCGAGACGAAGCCGGTGCGCGCGCCCTGGCGCGCCGCCGCGATGCAGAAGTTCGAGGTGTCGCCGCCGAAGCCCTGCAGATACTGCGGCGAGCCCGGCCGCGACTGGTTGAACTCGACCATCGCCTCGCCGAACGCGAGGATCTCGGGCCGCGCCGGCAGGCCCGGTGCCGGCATCGCCCGGGTCATGCCGCTTCGACCTCGCCCCACAGGTCGTGGCCGTCCGCGCCGGTGATCGCCACCGACACGAAATCGCCGACCTTGTAGCGCTTCGCGCCCTTTGCCGCCGGCTCCACGTAGACCACGCCGTCGATTTCCGGCGCGTCGGCTGCCGTGCGGCCGATCCCACCCTCGGCGTTGACTTCGTCGATCAGCACCTTCAGCGTCTGGCCGATCTTGCGCTCGATGCGCGCCGCCGACACTTCCTCGGCCACTTCCATGAAGCGCGCGCGGCGCTCCTCGCGAACCTCGTCCGGCAGCGCGCCGTCGAGTTCGTTCGCCGTCGCGCCTTCCACCGGCGAGTAGGCGAAGCAGCCGACGCGATCGAGTTCCGCCTCGCGGATGAAGTCGAGCAGCGTTTCGAACTGCGCTTCCGTCTCGCCCGGGAAGCCGGCGATGAAGGTGCTGCGGATCGTCAGGTCCGGGCAGATCTCGCGCCATTTGCGCACGCGGTCCAGCACCTTTTCGGCGTTCGCCGGGCGGCGCATGCGCTTGAGCACTTCCGGGTCCGCGTGCTGGAACGGCACGTCCAGATACGGCAGGACGTGGCCGCGATAGGCGCCCTCGGCCATCAGCGGGATGATCTCGTCGACGTGCGGATACGGATAGACGTAGTGCAGGCGCACCCAGGCGCCGTATTGCGCGGCGAGTTCGCCGAGCGCCGCCACGAGTTCCGTCATGCGCGTCTTGAGCGGGCGGCCGTTCCAGAAGCCCGTGCGGTATTTCACGTCGACCCCGTAGGCGCTGGTGTCCTGCGAGATCACGAGCAGTTCCTTCACGCCCGACTTGAACAGGTTCTCCGCTTCCAGCATCACTTCCGCGACCGGGCGCGAGACCAGATCGCCGCGCATCGACGGGATGATGCAGAACGTGCAGCGGTGGTTGCAGCCTTCGGAAATCTTCAGGTACGCGTAGTGGCGCGGCGTGAGCTTGATGCCGGCGGCCGGCACCAGGTCGACGAACGGATCGTGCGGCTTCGGCAGATGGCTGTGGACCGCCTGCATCACCTCGCCGAGCGCGTGCGGGCCGGTGACGGCCAGCACCTTCGGGTGGACTTCCTCGATCAGGCCCGCGCCGCTCGCGCTTTTCTTCGCGCCGAGGCAGCCGGTCACGATCACCTTGCCGTTCTCGGTCAGCGCCTCGCCGATCGCGTCGAGACTTTCCTGGACGGCGTCGTCGATGAAGCCGCAGGTGTTGACGACGACGAGGTCGGCACCGTCGTAGGTGCCGGAGATCTCGTAGCCCTCGGCGCGCAGCTGGGTGATGATTTGTTCGGAATCGACCAGGGCCTTCGGGCAGCCGAGGGAGACGAACCCTACTTTCGGGGTATGGGACATCGGAATCTTGTGGGGTGTGGCGGCAAAAGCGAGAGTTTACAGCTATTTACGGGTCAGCGATCCAAAACAAGCGGCCAGCGGCAGCATTGATCGTCAGCTTGAGTACGCCGCGCGCTGGGCGGCCGAGCGGGACCTGTCGTTGGGTGCGTCCCTTTCACTACGCGACGAAGGGTTGTCCGCCTACCATCAGCGGCACGTCAAGCAAGGCGCACTGAGCGTGTTACTGCGCCGTCGAGGGTGGCCACGTTCCGCCCGGCTCCGTCCTCATCGTCGAGGGTCTGGACCGCCTGAGTCGCGCCGAGCCGTTGCAGGCGCAACTCGCCCAGATCATCAACGCCGGCATCACCGTCGTGACGGCCAGCGACGGCCGAGAGTACAACCGGGAGCGCCTCAAGGCGCAGCCGATGGACCTCGTCTACAGCCTGCTGGTGATGATCCGGGCGCACGAGGAATCCGACACGAAGAGCAAGCGCGTCAAAGCGGCGATCCGGCGCCAGTGCCAAGGCTGGATCGCCGGCACCTGGCGCGCGCCGGTCCGGGTCGGCAAGGCTCCGCAGTGGGTGCGTGAGGATGGGGGCCGATTCGAGTTGATCCCCGAGCGCGCCGCTGCGATCCGCCTCGTGGTCGACATGTACCAGAAGGGGCACGGCGCGGTTCGCACGCTGCGCGAGTTGCACGATCGTGGCATGACGATCACCAACGCCGGCCTGCCGCGCGCGCCGCAACTCTACAAACTGCTCGCGAACCGGATGCTGATCGGCGAGAAAACCGTCGAGTTGGACGGCGAGCAATTTCGCCTTGAGGGCTACTACCCGCCGGTGCTCAGCTCGGCCGAGTTCGCGGACCTGCGCAACGCGGCCAGCGAGCGTGGCCGCCGGAAGGGGAAAGGCGAGATCCCGGGCGTGGTGACCGGGCTGGGCATCACCTACTGCGGATACTGTGGCGCGGCGGTCGTCGCTCAAAACATTATGAGACGTCGGCGCATGGCCAACGGCCTGCCCTACCCCGGCCACCGGCGGCTGCACTGCGTCACCTACAGCTCCAGCACGGGCTGCAAGGTCAGCGGGAGCTGCAGCGTCGCGCCGGTCGAGCGCGCGCTGATGCTCTACTGCTCGGATCAGATGAACCTCACGCGGCTACTGGAGGGCGACAGCGGCGTGACCGCGCTCAACGCCGAGTTGGCACGCGCGCGTGCCGCGGTCGCCGATCTGGAACGCCAGATCGGCCGCGTCACGGATGTGCTGCTGACGGACGAGGCGCAAGCGCCGGCCGCGCTGCTGAAGAGGATGCGCGAGATGGAGGCGGATCTGGAGCGCGAGCGCCATCGCTGTGAGGCGCTCGAACTGCAGGTGCATGCGGCGGCATCAGCCGAGTCGCCGGCCGCCGCAGACGCTTGGTCGGCGCTCGCGCGGGGCGTCGAGGAACTCGACTATGACGCGCGGATGCAGGCGCGCCAGCTCGTTGCGGATACCTTCTCTCGGATTGTGGTGTTCCAGTCGGGGTTCTACCCGGAAACCGACGACGGGCTGATCGGATTGATGCTGATCGCGAAGCGCGGCAGTACGCGGCTATTGCATGTGGATCGCAGCACCGGGGAATGGCGCTCGGCAGACGATGTTATTCTCGACGGAGGCCTTCCACTTCCTTCAGACGGCCGTTTGGCCGCACCACCCGTAGAAAATCAAACAAATCCACACTGATTCAGGATTCGGGCAATCGACCCCACGACAGCAGGAATCACAATCCTAGTACGCAATCGTTATGCAACAAGCCTTCTGAGCAAGTCATTGGGAATTTCCTAGCCAAGGTGACCGTTGATTAAGTTGATTTTTTTAGGCTTCATTCCCATCGATTTCCCTTACGCTTCGCGATGCCGATATGGTTCCGACACCATTTCATCGGCCGGCCAGATCTGGAGCATCACCCTGGCCGCATCGGCATTCGTCGAATGCAGCCATTCGTCATAGCCGGCCGACCTCAGGATCACGACTGAGCGCTTCTCGTCGCCCGGCTTGTGCATGCGACTCATCACAGGATGCTCGTCCGCATTCACTGTCAGCATCGCCATCGCGAGAGTCTCGCTGCCGTCCGCCTCTTTCCACGCACGCCAGATTCCGGCGGCGCAGAACGGCTGCCAGCCGTCCAGCCCGATCCGATACTTGACGTGCTTCCCGGTCTCCCAGTTCGGCTCGTAGATCCAGGCCGCGGGGATCAGGCATCGCTGACTGGCGCGCCAGGCCGCGCGAAACGCCGGCTTTTTACCTACCGTCTCCGAGCGTGCGTTGATCGTCATGTACCGCTTGCCTGGCGGCTGATGCGCTTTCGGGATCATGCCGAAGTTCGCGAGCACCGCTTCGGCGCTGTCGCCGGCCGCGCGCGCGATCGGCGCCAAATAGTCCGGCCAGATCTCCGCGCGCCATGGCCCGTGATCGTAGAGCGGGCCGAGCATCGGCAGCTTCAGGTCGCTGAAGCCGTCAGGTTCGTTAGGTGCGCGGTAGTTCGCACATATTGCGGTCCCTGTTTTTTCGAGTTGACGAGGACATGCTATATCAAAATAAGATACTGTAATTTTATACAGTGTTTGAGGTGTGAGATGGAACCGCTCTGGGAGTATCGATGGCTGTACCACGACCTCTACTACGGGCCGATCGCAACGAACTTCTGGATGACGGATTGGGAGGCAGAGCGCTGGCACGGCTACGGCAAGGAAGGATCGATGCGCATCGACGAA
The DNA here is from genome assembly GCF_001411805.1 of Burkholderia plantarii. NCBI lineage: Bacteria > Pseudomonadati > Pseudomonadota > Betaproteobacteria > Burkholderiales > Burkholderiaceae > Burkholderia > Burkholderia plantarii. Next base: position 2,397,172 of record NZ_CP007212.1, read on the forward strand.
ACGCGGCGCGATCGCAACCTGCAGCTGACCCGGGCGGAATTCTCGGGGGACCAGTTCGGCACCGCGCGCGGCCCGGACAATGAGCAGCCGCTCCCGGAGTTCGTGTCGCCAACGCTCGATGTGATGCGGACGTGGTGGGTAAGCCCAGGCGCGGCGGAGGATGGGGACATCCAGCGCCTGGTGCTCGAGGTGATCGCGCTACGCCGAGCGCTGCGCAAGGCCGGCGTGAAGGCGCATGACGAGAGCGCGTGGGTGAAGGTCACGCTCGCCGAGGCGGCGGAGCGACCGGGCAAGCGGCGCACGAGGAAGCGCCGGTGACAGGCGGCGGGCCACCGCCCTGCCGCCGCCGTCCGAGCCTACGCGGCCGGAGCAAACGTTGCCGGTGCGAGCGCAGCAATCACGCGGTCGATCGCGTGGTCTTCGATGCTAGGAAACGGCAGTGCCGGCGCTGCCGACGTGCGTGAGCGGCGCCACGTGCTGCCAGCCGGGCGCCGATTCCTCTAGCCACAGGCAGTTCGAACTTCACGCTCAGCCAATGCGTGATGATCGAGACAGTGATGGGCCGGCGGGTTTTCGGAAGCAGTTGACGGAGCAGGTCCGGCGCGAGCCGTCCGCTTCCGGCCACAACCGGCCATTCGACTGCCACACGTAGTTCGTTGACTATCCGGGATAGTCTCCTAAGACGAGCCTGTCTAAACGGTCCTACCCATCGGGGCTGGGACCGGCTCGGGTCAACCAGTCCTCGTTCCACTGGAGTGCCGGCACCTTTGGTCAACGAAGGTAAGCGCCTCAACATGATGAGTTGCGATATTTCCCTTAATCGTTTATAACTTGGCTCCTGGGCTATCCGCCTGGTATTCAATTCCCCCCACCCTTGGAGGATGCTATGTCACCGTTAAACGTAATGCTGCGCTGATCACCGCCGCCACGTCTCCAATCTACCCATCTGTTCCAGAGCGCCTGCGCCGCTGCGCGCAACTTCTTCGCGCTCCACCTCCAAGCACTTCCCGTTGTGCCGTAGTCAGACCGCCGAACTTGCGCGTGCCAGCGCCGCAAGGCACTCGCTGTGCGCTGGAAAGCTCGTTCATATCACGTAGTAGTCGGATCAGGGCCGTGTGTATCGGCGCTTCGCTGCGCGTTTGACTACGACATTGAATACAGCTGTGCTTTTTGTGTGACCGCATGGATCGCGGCGAGGCACGTTTGTGCCTATATCGCTCGATCTGGTCGCATACCATGCCCATCAAAGGGAAGTGCTCACCATGATTCAAAAAAATCGGCGCATGGATCGCGCCATCCCGGAGAAACCGGGACTGGAAAGACTAGAAGCGAAGTGGTCGTCATACTGGGAAGCAAAGCGCACTTACGCTTTCGACCGCACTGCCACCCGCGAAGCGGTGTTTTCGATTGACACGCCACCGCCGACGGTGTCCGGCTCGTTGCACGTCGGCCATGTGTTCAGCTACACGCATACGGACATCATCGCGCGCTTCCAGCGCATGACCGGCAAGACGGTGTTCTATCCGATGGGATGGGACGACAATGGTCTACCGACCGAACGCCGTGTTGAGAATTTTTATGGTGTCGTCTGTGACTCTCGGCTTGCCTATCAGCCCGACTTTCATGCACCGGATAAGGTGCCGGCGCAGCGCGCATTATTCAGAAGGATCAGTCGCCGCAACTTCATTGAACTATGTCACCAGCTGACCGCCGTCGACGAAGCCGCGTTTCGTGACTTGTTCATGCGGCTTGGTCTCTCAGTCGACTGGGATCTCAGCTACGCGACAATCGGTACGCGGGCGCAGCGCATCAGTCAGCGCGCGCTTCTGCGCAATTTGCGCCGCGGGGAGCTCTATCAGCAGGAAGCGCCTTGCTTATGGGACATCACGTTCCAGACTGCTGTGGCTCAGGCGGAACTCGAAGACCGCGAGGTCGATGGCGCATGGCACGACCTGCGTTTCATTGATGCGGCGGGCAAGGACGTGATCGTGTCCACTACAAGGCCCGAACTGCTGGCCGCATGCGTCGCGCTTGTCGCGCATCCTAATGACGAGCGGTATGACTCGATCATCGGGACCCGCGTGCACTGTCCGTTATTCGGGTTCGATGTTCCAGTGATGACCCACGGACTGGCAACCCCCGAAAAGGGTTCGGGAATCGCGATGGTGTGTACGTTCGGCGACCTGACCGACGTGATTTGGTGGCGCGAACTGGCACTGCCGACGCGTAGCATCATCCGCGAGGATGGCTGTCTGCGCGCTGATACGCCCGAATGGATTGCTTCCGGCGAAGCCACCCGGGCCTATGCGCAAATTGCGGGCAGGCCGGTGCATGAAGCGCGCCGAGAAATGGCAAGTCAGCTTGCTTTGGCTGGCAGCTTGATCGGTGCGGTGCGCCCCGTCCGTCATGCCGTCAAATTCTTCGAAAAGGGCGACAGACCTTTGGAGATCGTCGCGACGCGCCAATGGTATTTGGGGAACGGCGGCCGCGACCCGTTGCTGCGTGATGCATTGCTCGCGCGCGGAGCCGAACTTCGTTGGCATCCGTCGTTCATGGGTAGCCGCTACGCCAACTGGGTGAGCGGTCTCAATGGCGACTGGCTGATCAGCCGTCAGCGAGTGTTCGGCGTGCCGATTCCACTGTGGTATCCGCTGGATGCAGAGTGCGAGCCCGATTACGGTGCACCGATTCAACCCGATGAATCGACGCTACCCGTCGACCCGCAATCGGAAGTTCCGCCCGGCTATCGGGCGGATCAGCGCGGCCAACCCTGTGGCTTCATTGGCGAGAGCGACATCATGGATACATGGGCGACAAGTTCGCTTACGCCGCAGATTGCCACCGGCTGGGGCGAACCGGATGGATGCTTCGAACTTGTTTATCCCATGGACCTGCGTCCGCAGGCACACGACATCATCCGGACCTGGCTGTTCTCGACCGTCGTGCGCTCGCATCTGGAGAATGCACGTTTGCCATGGACGCACGCAACGCTTTCCGGCTGGATTCTCGATCCGGACCGAAAGAAGATGTCGAAATCGAAGGGCAACGTGGTCACGCCAGCTGCGTTGCTCGACACACACGGCTCAGATGGTGTTCGTTACTGGGCTGCGCTGGGACGCCCAGGCATGGACGCAGCCTTTGACGAAAGACAGATGCGAAACGGGCGCCGCCTCGCACTGAAACTGCTGCACGTCTCCAGATTCGTGCTCGGCTTCGACGAGTCCCCCGATTTGCTGGTCATGGAGGCGCTCGATCAGGCAATGATTGCGCGTCTGGCCGAGGTCGTGACACAGGCGACCGAGGCGTTGCAGACGTTCGACCACAGCAAAGCGCTCGAATACATCGAGGCATTTTTTTGGTGGTTTTGCGATGATTACGTCGAGTTGGTCAAGAGTCGCGCACACGAAGACAATCCGCAGGCTCAGTCCGCACATCACGCGCTGGCCTCCGCTCTGTCGGTGTTGCAGCGGCTGCTCGCACCGTTCCTTCCGTTTGCCGCAGAAGAGTGCTGGTCATGGTGGCATTTGGGATCGATACATCGTGCAGCATGGCCCGACGCCGTCTCGCTCCAAGCGCTGGCGGGGAAGTGCGCGAACAGCGAGCTTTGCATCATCGTTTCGGATGTGCTGCGTGAAGTCCGCCGGGCGAAATCAGAAGCAAAAGTGTCGATGAAAGCAGGGGTTTCAATTGTGCGAGTCAGCGATACGGCAACGCGTCTCGCAGCACTGCGGGAAGTGTCAGACGATCTGCGTAACGCCGGACATATTGGCGAGCTGATGACGATTGCCTCGAAGTCGCTCTGCGTCGAAGTGACGCTCTGAGCAACGTCTTGCGACCGGGCGGCATGATCGGTCGCAAGACGTGTGCTGGCCACGGGCCCACGAACACCTCAGCGAACCAGAGGTTTGAACGACCGCTTTGGAGGGAATTCTATGACTGCTCCGGGTCGATCTGCGACGGTCGCTCGTTGTAGGGCGGCGGCCGACCGCGTTCGGCCAAACGCGGTCAGTCGAAATTCGTGCCACAATTCTTCGAACCAGTTCTGAAAATAGAGCTAAAGATGACAGATAGCGCGGGCGTAATGGCAGTCGACCATACGGGTTTTTCGGTTTCTTCACTTGAAGAGGCAATCCGTTTCTGGACCGAAGCGATGGGCTTCGATCTTTCCCGTCAGGGTGAAATCGGAGGAGCGTTTCTGCGTGAGGCGACGGGTATTGATGATCCGAAATGTCGAATGGCAATAGTGACGGCCCCGAACGGTTACCCTATTGAACTCCTTGAGTATTCGACCCGTCTGAAGCTCGGCCGTGCGCCCCGAAACGCGGGCGCAATTGGCGCAGCGCACCTCGCTGTCACGGTCTCAGACATCCGAGCGGCTATCGTACGGGTAGAGACGGCAGGCTGGCAGGTAAATGGTTCGCCCCAACCGATCCCTGCGGGCCCTCGCGCGGGGACCGTGGTTGCATACGTCTCCGGCCCAGATGGCATCACCATCGAATTGATGCAGCCTACTTGAGGCTGCCGCGCCGAGCCGAGGCGCCTTTGGCCAACAATCAGGCAACGTGTCGCTGGCAAGCATTGGGCTACGGCGGCCGACGCTGGCGCCGCCAAGCTCAAGTGAATGGGGGCTTGGCCGATCATTGCACCCACAACCAATTTGACATACATACAAATTAACGAACGATTGTTCGTTTTTTGGAACTGAGGTGCAGGTAATCAATTCACTCCTGGAGAGCCCGGCAGTCAGTCGTCGTATGCTTCCGACGAGCAGCGGAGCCGAGCTTCAGAGACGAATCACTCTCGCAGGCCGCCAAGTATGTCGGGGGCAGATTTAACCTCGCTCGTGATTCCGATTGCGATTTTTAGCGCGTCTCGATTCAGGGCGAGTTCGGGAGATTCGTCAGGCAGTGCGTCTTGAACCACCTTAAGCGCACGAGTCAGGTGACGCCGCACATTCGGAAGGTGCAGCTCGAGGTAGTCGAGCAGACCTGAAAGCACCAACCGGTTAGCCATTGAGTCTGCTTGCAAATTGAAGGCATTGTTTTCCATGGGGTCCCCGCAGAGATTGGGTGGCGTGAGAGCTTCCAAGTCTACATGCGCGAGCCAGGGGGCAAGGCCACGGTCGCGGGAAGGTGACGCCGGATGAAGGGCAGCGGCGACTTGGCGGGAGTGGAGCCTCCGCCAAACTCGGTGGGTTTCATTTAGCCCGGCGACGCGCCTCTTCCTGACGCGCCGCTTCCTGACGCGCTGCTTCCTCCTGACGCGCTGCTTCCTGACGCGCTGCTTCCGCCTGACGCGCCGCTTCCTCCTGACGCGCTGCTTCCTGACGCGCCGCTTCCTGACGCCCCCTGTTCAATTGTGTCAGTTCTTCTTCGTCATCGTTGTCCTGCTGCACCGGTCGCATAGCCTCAATACCCGCCTGCTGACGCTCGACGTATCCCGATTTTTCGCCATTTATTGTGTTTTGCATGACATCCACCGGAATTTTTCCCTTTTCAATGATCGCATATACATTGTTTATTTCATTTTTACCAAGAAAATCCATATAGTTTTTGAAATATTCATGAGATCCAGAAAAGAGCACAAACTTAACATCTCTCAAAGATCTAAATATTTCGATATTTTCATTACCGGGCTCTTGCCCAGGATGACCCAGATTACCCTCCATCAATACCGTAAAAAAACGACCATCACCTTTCGCAATGGATTTCATGGCCGCTATTTCTGAAATATAAAAATCCAACGCGTTATTAGAATTATATTTAAGGATATAAATTTTCGCAGCCCCCTCCGACATATTCATCAGCTGCATTGAAATTGCTTTATTCGTAAAATCATCTGAATGACTAAGTACAATGTAGGTCAGGCGCATGATCACCTCTCGAATGGATTGGCCGCAGCATCAACGCTTCAATACGATTTTTGGAAATTTTGCCTGAGTGACGAAGCTTTGAGAAGCGTGTATAGGTGTATGTGACACCCTGGCATTTATTGAATAGGCCAATTGATTTCCAGCAAGCAGAACACTCCCTATACCAATGGGAGCCGCGAGCTCGCCAATAGCTTTAATCACACCAGAATCACCACGATCAAGAGCAGAATGCGCCAACGCTACATCGACGGTAGTTTTGATTTCGAATCTTTCACCAACTCGCTTTTTAGATCGCCATATGCTGTAGACCGTTGGCTGAAATGTATTAATCGATAAATTTTTTGGATCTGATAGATGATAGTTAGTTAAATCTTTTACAAGATTGACAAATGGCATTGAGAATGCCCACTGGGCAACGTTAGGTCTTTTATGGCAACGATCCTTGATCTCTACATCGGAAACTACGAAACTGGTGCTGTTGCTGACTGAATATCCGGCATTTACGCCTCCCGTTGGGGTCGAGCCAAACCATCCTACAGATCCACCGAATGACAGCGAAGTGCCGGATGAGACAGACGTTTGCCCGACAGCACCCTGTGGTGACCCCTTAACCAGGTCAACACTGTCGCTGAGTTCGTCCTGTGTTTCGACAGTTACTGTGTATTCGGTGACATATAGGCCCCGTTCGTGCCAGTTGTTGATTACCATATCCAACGGGCTGAACATGAAATCCTGCCGGACTATATAAAAATCACTCAATTCGTCTTCACTTTCCAACGCGCCATTTATTGAAAGTATAACCGTCGTGGCTTTTCCACCAAGCAACGTCGTCGGCTTTCCGTCAAGCTCAGCGTTTATTTTGATATCAATTATGTGATTGATTTTATCCGCAATATTCCACAGGTTCTGGCCACCTGGATCATATACGTTGTCGTTCATGGATCACCTTAGTAAAGAGAGGGGGAGAGCACAATATACTATGCAATTGGTTATCAAATCTGTCACTGTTAGCAGGTCGCTGTCAATCGGACGTCCTTTTCTACGACAGAGGGGCCGAAATAGAGCCCCCCCCTCTTCGCTTGCGGGATTCAGAGATGTCGGCCGGATGCGCAGACGGTCGGGCTGCTGATTGGCATGTTCTCGCGCTCGATCGGCCTCGTGAACGACGCTCTGCAACCGTTTGATACGGGTGCATTACATTGCCACCAATGCAAATAGATCAATCCTTCATGGATTTTAGTCGGCGGCGTAGCGAGACCGCCATCTAGCAGACCGTTGAAATACGTCGGTCCGTCCTGCACGATGTAGGCTCCCGAGATAAAGGAAGAGAAGGCAGATGCGAGGCGCGGACGGTTACAACGAATCGTTGTTCAGCACGGTGAGGCTAGAGGAATTTGTTCCGCAGGCGCATCCGCTGCGCCAGATTCGGACGTGGCTGAACGAAGCACTGTCGAAGATGGATGCGAAGTTCTCGGCGATGTACGAAGTCGATGTGAAGGGAGGCCGACCGAGCATCGCGCCTGAGAAACTGATGCGGGCGATGCTGTTGCAGGTGCTGTACAGCATCCGCAGCGAGCGGCAACTGGTCGAGCAGATCTCGTACAACCTGCTGTTCCGGTGGTTCGTAGGCCTGTCGATCGAGGATGCGGTTTGGAACCACTCGGTGTTCAGCAAGAACCGGGATCGGCTACTGGAATTCGACGCGGTGACGGAGCTGTTCAACGCGACGGTGGAAACGGCGCAGAAACGGGTGATGATGAAGGAAGGCACGCTGGTCGATGCGACGATCATCGAAGCGCCGCCGTCGACCAAGAACGCCGAGAAGCGTCGCGATCCGGACATGCATCAAACGAAGAAAGGCAACGCGTGGCACTTCGGCATGAAGGCCTACATCGGCGTCGATGCCGATTCGGGGCTGGTTCACAGCGTGGTCGGCACTTGCGCCAACGTGTCGGATGTTTCGCAAGCGCACGCGCTGTTGCATGGTCATGAACAAGAAGCGTTCGGCGACGCGGGCTATATCGGCGTAGACAAGCGCAATGAAATGAAGGGCCGGTCGGTGAAGTGGCGCGTGGCGGCCAAGCGAAGAAGGATCGAGGCGATGCAGGATGGTGCGCTGAAGGATCTGATGATCGCGCTTGAGCGAACCAAGGCGCAAATCCGCGCGCGGGTCGAGCATCCGTTCCATGTTGTCAAGAACCTGTTGCGCCATCGCAGGGTGCGCTACAAGGGACTGGCGAAGAACACGGCGCAACTGTTCAGTCTGTTCGCCTTGGCGAACTTGGTGATTGCGCAAAACCGGTTTCGGTCGGTTCACGGGAGTAGTCCGTCACGTATATGAAAAATGCAGGAAATGAGGCGCTTTCCCCGGTCAAACTTCCCCGAATTCGCTGCGCTTCACTTCGGCATCTCGCTGTTTGTGGACAGAGTCGGTCACTCGTGTCCGTCGCAGCCGATGATTGCATCTTCTACGCAAGACAGGGAACGGTACAAATCAGATGCTTACCGCGGTTCATCGCGAGCGCCGTGAACTCAGCGCCGGCGAGCCGTCGGCCGACGTCAGCTGGAAGTGCGAGCCAATGATGAGCGGCAGGCCAACCGCCTTCGCCTCGACGTGCGCGCGCACGACGCCGGCGAGCGAGCACTCGTCGGTGATTGCGATCGCGCTGTAGCCGCGCCGCGCCGCGCGCTCGACCAATTCCTCGGCGCGTGAGGCGCCGTGCAGGAACCAGCGCGGCTCGTCGCGCTCGTCGCGCGCGGACACGCGCTCACGGATCAGCCAGTAGCACACACCGTGATCGTCCTCCGCGACGTATATGAACGCCGCGATTTAGCACGCGGTTTTGGTGAGCGTAAGGTGCCAGGATGAGCGATAGCGCCCTAGAATCTAGAACGGGTCGACTGGCTGCGATCGGCCACAAGCGGTCGGACGACCTTGTCTCCGGAATTGTGGAAAATGGCACCCCTATCGAGAGGCAATCTAGCCCGAGGCGCCGTTAATTCATTTGGAAGAGCCCACCGAGGCACAAGCAACATCGCACTGACCGCCCTGCACGATTTCGGCGTCCCGGATGGTGATATTGCTGCTAGGAACACACTTACGTGGATACTTGGCGTCTAGCGCGACGTCTTTTGGGAGTACAGGGACACGGTCTTGTACTCCCCTCAAGCGCCACTCACGCAGTGCTTTCTTTGACCCGATCAAGCACGGGCAAAAGCTCTTCGGGATCTGGCCGGCGCGTATAGTCCGGGTTGACCTCTGCGTACAGGATGACTCCATCTTGACCGATGACGAATCGTGCGGGCATCGGCAGCGTCCAACTCGGCTCGCCGTTCGCAACGGCTAGATCGTTTTTGAAAACGGTCTTGTAGAGGTCCGCCAGATAGTCTGGCAACTTGAATCGGATGCCGAATGCCGCTGCTACTTCATTACCCGGATCAGACAGAATGGGGAACGTTACGTGGTTCTCCCGCTGGCTACGGCGACTGTTCGGAGCGGTCTGCGGTGAAATCGCTACGAGTTGGGCGCCCCGGCTTTCGAGATCCGGGAGCGAGGCCTGAATCGCTTGCAGATCGAAGTTGCAGTACGGGCACCATACGCCTCGGTAGAACGTCACGATCAGCGGGCCACGTGCGAGGAGATCAGTGGACGAGTGCGATGTTCCTTCAGCATCCTTCAGGGTGAAGGTGGGGGCCCTGTCTCCAACCTTCAGCGCCTTTTCAGCTGCGCCGGACTCGGTGAGTTCGCGTGTGGCGCGATGCATCGGCTCGTGAATATGTGACGGTGCATTGTAAGGAGGGCCGCCGGCTTCGAAGTTGGCACGGAATGCGTCGAGCTTGTCTTGCAGTGACATGATAAGACCTCTTTCAAGTGATAAAAAATTACGCGGACAGCAGATCAGCGTAAAAGGGATAGTCGAGATAGCCGCGGTGATCTCCGCCATAGAACGTCGAGCGGTCGTAGGCATTGAGCGGAAGGTCTCTCCGGAATCGTTCCGGAAGATCGGGGTTCGCGAGGAAGGAGCGTCCGAAGGCGACTGTGTCAGCAACACCGGACTCAATGATGGCTTCGGCGCTGTCGCGGTCGAAACCACCGGCTGCCATGACGGAACCCCTGAAGATTTCCCGCAGCATGGCTGCGGCGATCGGTTGAGCGTCGTCCTCGATTTCCTCGGTGCCCTTGATGCGCGGCTCGATGACGTGAAGATAGGCGAGACCGAAGCGGTTCATCGCTTCCGTCACGTAGGAGAAGGTCGCTTTCGGATCGCTGTCGAACATTCCACCGAATTTGCCGCTTGGAGAAAGCCGGACGGCGGTTCTGTCTCCGCCCCAGACGGATGTCATTGCTTCCACGACTTCCAGCAGAAATCGCGCACGATTCTCTTTTGTCCCACCGTAAGCGTCGGTTCGGATGTTGCTGCCGTCCTGCAGGAATTGATCGGCAAGATAGCCGTTCGCCGAGTGCAGCTCAACGCCGTCGAACCCTGCTTCCATCGCACGCTCCGATGCCCGACGAAATTGACCAATGAGGTCCGGTATCTCGTCAAGTTCGAGCGCACGTGGCATCGCGAATTCGATTTCTCCATTCCTCGAGAAACCAACGCCTTCGGCGCGTAATGCGGATGGGCCGATCGGTGTTTCGCCGTCGATGATATCGGGGTGAGACTGCCGGCCACTGTGCCAAAGCTGCAGAAAGATGGTCGCGCCAGCCGCGTGGACGGCATCTGTGACCCTGCGCCATCCCGCGATCTGATGATCGCCATAGATTCCTGGTGCGCCGGCGTAGGCAATCCCACGCTTCGAGACCGGCGATGCTTCGGCGATCATGAAGCCGCCTTTGCTCGCACGCTGCCGGTAGTAATGAACCATCAAGTCTCCGGGTACGTCGCCCGCCTCGGAGCGCATTCTTGTCAGGGGCGCCAGAACCACGCGATGGGCAATCTCGTACGGACCGATTGCGGTTGGGCTGAAAAGCTTGCTCATGAAAACTCACCGAGTTGATATGCTGAGTCAGTAAGTTAATTTATTCCCCGAGAAAGCAGTAGACTGCTATTTTTGATAACACTCATTCCAATGGAGAATGATCTATGGACAGATTCGCGACCATGGAAGCATTCGTGCGCATCATTGAAACGGGTTCCTTTTCGGCAGCTGCTCGGCAACTCAGGGTCGGTCAGCCGTCAATATCAAAAGCTGTTGCACAGCTTGAAGAACGACTGGGAACACGACTTCTCTCGCGCTCGACACGGGGGCTAACGCCGACTGAAGCAGGTCAGGGTTTTTACGAGCGGGCGAAGCGCGCGCTTGACGAAGCAAACGAAGCGGACCTCGCTGCAACTGGAGCCGGGACTGGACTGACAGGACGCTTGCGCTTCAGTGCAACGGTGACGTTTGCCCGGCTACACGTCATGCCGCTGCTACCCGCTTTTCTTGAGGCGCATCCTGCACTCACAGTCGAAGCAATTCTCGACGACCGTAGCGTCGATCTGATCGGGGAGAACATCGACATTGCGCTGCGGATGGGAGACCCAAAGTCGATGACCGTAACGGGAAAGCGGATTGCCACGTCCCGGCGCATGGTCGTCGCGACTTCCAACTATCTCGATCGACATGGCACGCCTGAACGGCCAGGTGATCTACCCAAATTTCCTGCCGTTATCTATACGCAAGGCGGTGGAGGAGAAACATGGACTTTTAGAAAGGGCGCGAAGTCGGAAGTTGTGACGCTCAAGAACATGATCAGCACTACCGCAGCCGAGGGGGTGCGTGAGGCTGTTTTTGCAGGCATGGGGTTGGCTGTCTCTACGGAGTGGATGTTCCAGCCGGAGATTGATCTCCGTCGCGTTGAGACAGTTCTGCGCGATTGGACACTCCCCTCACTTGATCTTTGGGCTGTTTATCCAGCAGGACGCCAGGCGACTGCGAAAGCACGCGCCTTTGCAGCTTTCATCAGCGAATGCCTGGCAAAGACACCTTTTGCGCCTGCCGGGTAGGCTGGTCGTTGGCGCTGGGACCATTGCGATCACAAGCGTCCAAGGAGACGCCATCGTCGTCTGACCATCTCACATGGCGTGGACTGGAGTTGGCTTACGTACCGATGATCGACTGCGTTGCCGAGCGTAGCCTGAAGCTCGGGCCGGTTGCTACCGCCCACAATCGGTAAAACACTGGCCGAATGGCCGCTATCGGGTGGGCGGTCGGTCCGCTATGGGTCGCCATCTGCCGTCGGCGTCCGCAGCCTCCAACGAGGCGCCGCGACGGTCGTCGTCGGGCCGAGTTCGGCCAGTTTCGGACACTCGACCTCGACACATAGATCGCCGACAATCGTGGCGACTCATTCACTCAAGCTCCACATCGATGAAAGTATCCCGGGATTTCGGAATTGTTGTCCGACGGGCCGCGCTTGCGGCCAAGAACGTCGAACTGTCAACGGTTTTGACCGAATTCAATCTTGCGAGATACTTTGACGAATCTGACAATCTGTTATCGCTTGGTCCTTTTTTTGGAGGCGATGCAGCCGACGAATGCATGAGATCTTTGGAAAAGCTTGGTCTCACGTATATCGAAGACTTTTTTATCTTCGAGGGGTTTGTACCCGAATGGTGCTCGTTCGAGGTATTCTGAACGCGGCCACAGACGACATGCGCTGGGTTTCGGCCATGAGGAGCCACTCGGCACAATGTTCTGAATCGCCGACAATTAAGGCGAAAATAGCCACTGCTCACTTGCAAACTCCCAACTGATCTCAATGGCATCGGCATGAGTTGGACGCTTGAACAAGCAATGCAACAGGCCCGCCGCACCCTCGCCTCTTTGGCCGGGGCGGCCGGCATTACCATCATCGATGCGGCAACCCGTGAGTTCGATGTCGGCTGGGTCTTCTACTATCAATCATCGCGTTTCCTTGAGACAGGTGACGTTCGGGATAGCCTGGCGGGAAATGCACCATTGTTTGTCAGCCGGGACGATGGCCGGGCCATTTCCGTCAGCTATCACAGGCCAATCACCGAGTCGATCCAAGCCTACCGTGCGTGCGGAGATCCTAACGGATATGAAGAGTCTCAGGTTCGTCTAACGCGATGGTCGGCCGGGGCGAATAAGGTTCAAGCGACGCGGTTGATTCGCCAGAATTCACACATGAGTCTCGTGGAGGCAAAGCATTCAGTCGATCGATGTCTTGCAGCGCGTGAGACCGCGATCGAGACAAAGGACGTAGCGTCGGCCAAGCAACTGGTGATTGACCTTGCGGAGGTCGGGTTCCACGCGGTCGTCACGTATCGCAGCACCCGGCGCTAGCGATCGGTCGATGGATGACCGCTTACGGTCGTTGCGAAGGGCAGCTCAGGGTTGCGGATTCAACCCGTCGATGCAACATACTTGGAGCTGCGAGGCGAAGGAGTGTTGCGCAGTCGCTTAGTCGAGGTCTGCGACGGCGGTGGCACCGTCGTCCACGCCTGCGGCGTCGGCAGCCCGGACAAGCTGTCGGCACCGGCTGGAGAACAGTTTCGGACCGTGACACGCAACTGGTCAGCGTCGGCAACCAGAGCATTGCGATAAGGATGATTGTCGTTCGTAAGCGGTCATCTAATGACGCCGCACGTGCGCACGATCGACGTCAACTTCGTCGGATGAGACTACTTGGTAGACGCTGGGAATCGATAGTTTACGAAGTGTTCCTCAGTAGACGTGACTTGAAATTTCATCGATTCGTAGAACGCAATAGCCTCAGAGTTCGAGCGGAAGCAAGACAGTGTGATGACCTTTCCTGTCCGCGAGGACTCTGACATCAGCGATGTCAGAATGTTTTTCCCGATCCCTCTTCGCTGGAAGCTTGACTTCAGTATCAGAAGCGACAGGTGAATGGCGTCGTCTAACATCCTAATGACCACGTAACCTGCTGTATCGGCGCCAACTTGGATCAATCGTATGTCGGAGTGGGGGTAGGACTCTGCAAATCGACGTCGTTGAAACTCATCATCCCAACCGAACGCCAGATCGATGTGATCGCGCAGAGCCGCCTCATATTGCGCGAAGAGCTCCTGCGTTTCAGCTGCGCTTTCTTCGGAGGGAACCAGCACGACCCTGTTCATCGGACTGTCATTCATTGTGGGGATGTAAGCTCGTAAGCGGTACGATCGCTTAGTTTAAGTGAGTGGCCGTGTCCGGTCTTTCAGGGGGCTGCTCCACCGTGAAATCTGCCGGAGCCTGCGATGACTAACGCACGCAGCCGGGGCTTGCCGGGCGAACTGTGCATACGTACTCTTGAAGTGCCCTCAATTTATCGATTTCCCGTTGATCGTCACCGGCGACAGCGAAAGCGCGCTCCGCAGTCGCTCGGTCGAGGTCTGCGACGGCGGTGGCACCATCGCCCACGCTGGCGGCGCCGGCACCTCCGGACAAGCTGTCGGCACCGGCTGGAGAACAGTTTCGGACCGTGACGCGCAGCTGGTCAGTGCCGGCAGCCAGAGCATCGCGATAACGGCGATTGTCGTTCTCATGATCCATCCGCTCCTTCGTGAATTTTGAGTCCACGGCGGCCACGCGCGCAGCCGCCGTATCGTGAGCGGCAATCGCGCGCTGCTGGGCATCGAGCGCAGTGCGCGAGATCGCCAGTAGATCAGCCGCATGCTTCTGCCCATCGGTGGCGCGCTCGGCCTTCTCGGCAGCCAGAGCACGCGCATCGAACACATGCATGCCATACGCCCCCGCGGATATCGAGAGTGCAACTGCAAGCATGTATCCTCCTGCTCGCCCTATCATGACTGCTGCGGCCTCTTCCGTGTCACCAACGGCTGTTTGAAGAACATCATTCCGAGCACGGCCAGGCAGAACCCGCCCGTGATCACGGGCTCTCCCGGCCACACTTCGTCGTAGCCTAGCCAGATCAGCCCGGCGAGATTCCAGAGGCCACCGAACTGCGTCATGCCCAGGACGATGCGCCACGCGAACGACTGCGGCAGAATCAGGAGCCATCCCACCGCGGCGCACAGCACGAGGTGAAGCAACACGTACACCAAAATCAAAGCGCTCATTCCTTTTCCTCCGATCCCGCAACGCGATCCAGCAGTTCCTCTGCGACTCTGTCGCCACGTCGCTGAATCACACGTATTGCGATCTCAGCGACGATCGGACCAGCCGTCCCGATCACCAGCGCGACGCCTCGCTGCAAAGCAATACTGTCGCCACGCAACCAGTATTCGACCACCGCGGGTGCGACGAACAGCGCCATCAGAGCGCCAATGATGATGTGCGCGAACATCAATCGACGATTCGCAGGGGGCACTACGACGACCCTCACGAGCGAGCCGGCCGCGCCTGCCGCGAAAACGGATAGCGGGCCGGTCAGGTAACGCACGTAGTCCACTGCCCCCTCCATCAAGATTTGCCGGTGGTCATCATCTCTGCGAGCCGCGTCGCGCGCGCACCGACCTGCCTTGCCCATTTCGAATCCAACATGCCTTTTGATGCCGCAGCGTAGTCGCCTCGCTTTATCGCATCGAGGGTGTTCACGAACGTCAGCAGGCCGCCGCCCATATTGAATGCCATGTTGACCATCGCGCGCTGTCTGACCGTGTCAAGCTCCCGCCACCACGGTAGCTTGGCGTCAAGCCACGTGATGGTGCGGTCGATATCGTCTGCGAGCAGCATGTCGCATTCGCTCTCGCTGATGCCGACGTCGGTGAGGTTACGACCGACACCGATGGTGATCTTGCCCACGGTGTCGGTGTAGGGCATCAGCCGCCGTCCTTCATCCCGGCTGAGTTCGGCGATCAATGTCTGTCTGTCCATCACTGGGCGGGCTCCTTCTCCGTTGATTTCACGGAAGGTTCACTGGCGTCATCCGTCTGTCGAGCGTCGTCCTTACTCGAATCGCCTGCCGTTGGCTTCGATTCGGCTTTCTCTTTCGACGCATCGATTCGCGCTTGCCCCTCGGCGATACGGGCCTTCTCCGCTTCGATCTCGCCGCGAATCTGCTCGATCGAGTCAGCAGTCGGCTTGTCAGGCCAGTCACAACGATCCGGGAATGCGGAACCGTTGATCACGTCGACGAGCTGCATCTGATATGCGCTCCATGCGCGGAACGTGGCCGTCGCGAGATCGTCCAGCAATCCCGCCGCGACCGCGCTTTCCTTGCCGAGCGTCTGCCGCTGCGCCTCGGCGTAGCGCTTCTCGAAATCCTCCATCGCGAGCTTGCGTTTCGCTGCCGCCACAATCTGAGGATCGACCGCCCAATCACCATCGTTCCAGACATACTCGTCCGACGGCCGAGCCTTCTCAGTCAAGCCAGTTTCTTCGGGCGTCACGCCCGCGCGCGAGATCTCCGCCGGTTCGCCATTGCTCGTGCGATACAACACGCGCCCGCGATAGTCAGGCAACAAGGTCCACGCCCCGTCACGCCAGAACGGCCACGTGTGTCGAGATCGATCCGGCAACGGGGTGTCGGTAGAAAAAGCGGGCATAAGCCAGCGCTTCTCGTTTCTCGGATCAGGCAGAGCCAGAGAACTGCTCACGTACTCGCCGGTCTCGCTGTTGAAGTGATGGATCATCATGATTTCGCTTCCTTCCTCAATAAGCACGCATCGTTGCCAGCAGCGCGATGTTGCGCGGACGCGATTCGCTTCCTCCATCTGCGCTGACGGTAACGGCATGGCTGTGCGTGCCACCGCCGCCGATACCAACGTTGTGACCGTGATTTCCCGCCCAGTCGATCCAGATTCCGGTATCCGTATGCGACGTGTATCGAATGTCTTGTCGATCCCAGTTATACGGCCCCCATCCTTGGCCATAGTCGACAGCGACAACGCCAACACGACCCATTTCAACCGTGTGCGAGTGCCCAGGATCTTTCGCGACGTGGTAATGCGACCCCTGTGTGTCAGTCCATGCCGTATGAACGTGGTCTGGCGCCGCAGACGCCGTGGCGCCGTGACTATGTGAGCGGTTCATGCTGTCTTGCCATGAACCGCATACGCGGCCGCTATCAACGCCCCGACCGTTGTCCCAACATCGAATATGTTCGCCACGAAGCTCCGGTACGCGAAACGTTGTCGCACCATCTCCGTCAGAAAAATTACCCCAGTTATCGTCGTGCCAATTGGCGTCAGATACAAGCGCCCCACTCTCCTGTGCGTATGACCACAACGCCGGATAATCTTTTCGGAGAAGCAGCGCGCCGTCCAACACGAGATGACCTGCACGAGGTCGTGAACGTGCTTCAAAGTAAATCGCCCCGATATCCGCAGTGCTTATAGCGCGCACGACAAATTCAGTGGTCGCGATCCTTTTCGAGTTGTCTTCAAAGCTAGGCGTGGGCGCGCTAGGACTGCCGACAAAGGCGGGAGATTCGATCGCCGCTTTTCTGTTTGGATCGAAGTTGCCGGTGTCCCACGGCGTAGCATTCCACATCGGACGAGTTGGCAACCTCAACGTACCTTGCTCATCGATGACACCGTAGTTGTAGGCACCGGTCGGCCCAGTCCGGAACACGAGATTGCACTTGCCAGGGTCGTTATAGACGACCGAGCCAGCATCACCGTCGCGCATACCTTGATTGAGGGCCACGTTCGGCAGATACAGTGCCCCAGTCATCGTGCCGCCAGCTTTGGCCACAAGCGCACCAGGATCAAGGTTGTCCGTATCCCAAGGCGTCGCTCCCCAAGTCGGCCTCAAGGGCAACGTCAACATGCCCTCGTCATTGATGTGGCTGTATCTATAGGCGCCGGCCGAGCCGGTTCGGAACACGATATTGCGCTTGCTGGGGTCGTTATATATCTGGGGCGCAGCCCCGTCATCGGGCAAACCTTCGGTAAGGCGCACGATGGGGACGTTGAGCGGGCCTGTCATCGTGTCACCGGCCTTGAGCACAACCTTTCTTCCAAACCCTGGATCGCCGCCCACCGCGCCCGCCAGCTTCCCGAGCGTGTCGAGCGGGCCAGGCGCGCCACCGACGACATCAGCGACCTTCGTCTTCACCTCGGCGTGGGTCGCGTATTGGGGGTGAGGATTGGCAGCGGCTTCGTGCGACGCCATCAGCGCAATCATCGCGCTACCGTTCGGATCAACGATGATCTTCACCACGTTGCCAACCGCCTCGTCGATGCTCATGTCGTACGAGAAAACGAAATCCACGCCGGCGGACATGACGGCGTAGCGGCCGGCCTCCTGCGAGCAGTACGCGAAGAGAACGGAATCGGGCGATCCCGGCTCACCGGCCCAGATTCCGATCTCACACACCTCGTAGTTCGACGCCCCGATGAACACGGCCGACATGCGGATCTGCGAGTCCGATATCTTCTGGCCAGCCCCGATCGTGGCAAGTTGCTTCGGTGAGACGAGCGCCGTCTCCTTTCTGTCCGGAACACGATTCCCGGTTCCGAACTGGATGTGAGTCAGCGTCACGTCGAGCCCGTTGTTCTGGGCATTGAAGATGGCGGTCTGACCTACAGTCGTCAGTTTCAGGTTCAGCGGTTCGCTCACGCTATCGTTCCTCTGGCATTCAAAAGTTGGGCGGGATTGCCGTTACCCGCAGCAATCCACTGGGCTGTTCCCTCCATCGGCACAAGCAGATCGAGGGCACCCGACACATGCCAATTTTGCGCACCGCTACCTACCGCGATCAGCCGCATTTTTCCGATGTTGCTGGTCACTTGATGCCGCAGGCTAGGTACGAGGCGCGCGGGCATGACACTGGGCAGGCATCCGCGAACGAGATCGTCCTTCTCCGGATCCGGAAAGCTGTTGATCGTGATACGCACCCGGCTGGTCAGAAAAGCGTCGACGCCGCTCTCTTCCCGCACGTCACTGGGGTACGGCGACGTCTTTCCGTGCCAAAGCTGAACGGCCGTGCCGATGTTCGGAAAGAGCAACTGCAGGTAGGTGCGCAAGAAGTGCAAACCGCGCCCCTGCGTATCGCCGGCTTTCCAGGCGCGATACAGGTAACGCGTGGAAGCCTCCTCACCGTCTCCCTGGAGTAGCACCAGGCCGTCCGAATTGACGGCCCGCCGCACCAGTTCAAATGAACCGAGGTGCGCCATGCCAAGCACGTTCACGTCGAACAGCACAGGTGCCAGAGCTGAAGTGAACAGATGCAAGAACAGCCGTTTGAGATCAGCCTCGACCTCGTTCTCGACGTAGCTGTTCTCCAGCGGCAGGAGCCGCGGAAGCTGGGCATTCGAGAAATCGAAGGCCATGCGCTATGCGCCCCAGGAAGGGATCACGATGTTGGCCGTCGCGACGTTGACGGTCAGGCTTTCCGCATCCAGGTAGCGCCACATCTCCGGGCGGATCTGGATGCCAGACGGCTCGTCAATACTGACCGTCAAGTCGGAACCGGCATCGGCCAGCGCCGGCACCTTCTCGCGCAGCAACGCATAGACGCGCTTGTAGCGCGGGCGGGTTCGACCACGCCGCGACGCACTCGCTTCCCGACCGTACTCACGCAACAAGGCTTCGCTGATCTTCCGTCGCACGTCCGAAGCGATATACGACGTCGATACCGTGGCATTGATGGTCATCCGGATCCGCGAGATGACCGGTGTGAAGAACCGCACACGATAGCTGTCGTCGGCAGCGCGCACGGCCGCCTTGATTGCGATCTGCGTGGCCGTCAGGTCGGCATCCTCGATCTCGACGGCAGGCGCTGGGTGGCGCGAGTCGCCCTCGCCCCGAATCGCCTCGCCTCCGTCGCTCGACAGGCAGGCGATAAACAGCGCGTTGATGTTGTCCAGGCTGGCCCCGCGAGCCGCCTCCTCTGTTGCCTCATTCCACACGGAAAGGAACTGCAACGTCGGGAATGTCCGGCGCACCAGGAAATCAAATTCACCGAGGAACACCGCGTTCCCGTTGTAGATCGACGGGTAGCGCGCGAGATCCCGCAGCACCGACATCGGCATCGGGTTCTGGCCGGCGGCCAGTAATGCATCCATCTTCATGTCGACAGCAGCCTCGGACGGTGAGCTCAGATACGCGAACGCAAACGGGCTGCCGAAATCAGGGCTCACGTCGCCCGCGGTGTAGAACACCGTCAATGTGATCGCTGCGCCATCCTTCGGCTGGACGCCGACCACGCCGTCGAAGCCGAAGCGCACATAGACTTGCTGCTGGTCGTCGGCCTCGACGTGATACACGCGTTCTTCCGGCATGGTGTTCACGTAGCGGTCGCGGTATTCGTAGATGCCGTCACCGTCGCTCACGGCGACCGCGCACAGCACAGCCTCATCGTCGGCCGGTGGGATCGGGATCGAGTAGAACGGCTCACTTCCGTTCACGATATGCGTGAACGTGACCGCTCGACGTTGACTGGCCTCGAATGTCGCCTCATCGCCAGGAGGCACGGTGGCGGCCGTCTCAACGCGATACGGCAGGCCTGAGGAATCGAGCACGGCAGTCCCTGACTCGATCAGGAATGGGCTCGACCCAGCATTCCTCGCACGAACACGCACGCGTGCGGGCGTCGCCTTGCGCACGATGCCGCGCATTGCCGCATCGGCCATCACCGTGCTGTCGCGCGTTTTCTCGAACGGCTCAATCTGCGCGACTTCGATCTGAGCCGACAGCGCGCCCAGCATTGTCGCCATGGCGTCGAGATGCTGCGTGATTCTCGGATCGCCTGCGTGGTACAGCGGCGCGATCGTTGGGTAATCGGCGATCGTGTCGCGGATCAGTTTCTGGAAATCGGCTTTGGTCAGCACGTCATGTCCCCGGAACCTGGATTGCACGGCCGCCCACCTCAACGATGAGCTCGAGGCGGTCCGGTAGGGACGGCACGCCGTAAAGGTTCAGCGCGCCCGCCGGCAAGCTCTGGAGCACCGGGACGTCGGCCCGAAGCTTCTGCAGGAACGCCTCGGGCGCCCCGTCTGCCTGAGGAAGTTGCAACAGGGACTTGGCATCCTGCCCGTAATCGGATCCCAGGTAGCCGCTCACCGGCGTGTCAAGCCAGTGCCGCACCATGTCCTGAATGTCGTTGCCAGTGATCGTAGCCATGCCCCAACGGTAAAGGTTGGGCGACGATGGGAAGCGCGGCATTTTCCGGGTCAGGATGGACGCGAGCCGCTCGCTTTGCTAAATTCAGGGTGTCAGCCGCGCCCACGGGCTGCCTCTCTCGTAGAGTCCCGTGCGTAGCCCCGCCAGCGATGGCGGATGTCACCGGCGGCCACGATGGCGCACCCTTGCCGAGACGACGTTGTGTAGGCTCCGCAAGCGTAGGCCGGGGTGCGTCAGCCCCCGCCCCCGGCGCACCGCCATCACCCTTAATCCTGTTCGATGAAGACCGTCAGCGCCCAAGCATTCGAGCCCGGCCGCTTGATGAGATGGACTTCAGTGCCATCCCGGCCGACGATGATGCGCTCCACGCTCTTCACCGAGAACCGCCCGGTCTCCGCACCCTCGGCTATGGTCCGCACCATGCGATGAAGCGTCGCCAGGGCCTGTCCGGCTGTCATGCCATCCTTGCGCGGCCTTGCCTCCAGCACGTGCGAGATACCTTTCTCTCCCTTGCGCCTGCCACGCGCATCCGGCGGCCATCTCCCCTCGGTGCCCCACACGAAATCCACCCAGCCCAAGCCCTCTCGGTACATGGCACGGTGAACCGTGGTTCTTTCCTTCAGGGCCTTATCGATCGCAGCCAAACCACGCTTGATATTTGCCGGTCCAGTCGGTACCGCATCCAGGAGTACCGGATGAAGAATGGCCCTATATTCATGTAGTTGCAGCATCGCCTACGCCCCCAATCCGCCAGTCACGATATGCGCGATGCCACGCTCGCGCAGGTCTTGATTGACGTCCGACGGCGCTGGCGTAACGACCACGGGCTTGTGGCGGTCGCCGGACGCAAGCGGCACATCGATCCTTGGCGCTTCGGCCACGGCCGGCACAGCTGGCACACTCGGTACCGCCGGCACACGAGCCGACGCCACGATTGGCATCCCTGGTGCCGCGATGCCCACCGGCGCAACGGGCATCGGCGCCGCGGCGACGACGGCCGGCGCGGCCGGCTTCGGACTGCGACTCGCCCCGACGTCCGCAACCGAGATCTTGTCCTGTGCCTGCCGGACATCCGAAGCGAAGGCATCGCCTCGTCGCATCATCTTCCCCATACGGGCGTATGCCTCGGCGGCAGTCACACTGCCGTCGCCATACAAACTCTTGTTGCCCGATATGACCGCCTCAACGCGAGCGCGTTGCTTGTCGTTCCTCGCACCCTGCAACAGCGCATCGCGGACGGTCATACTGGGATCGCGTTGCATCCCCTTCAACAGGTTCTTGGCGTCCCTGTCGCCGAGATTGTGGAAGGCGTAGACGTTCGCATCATCGTCGGCGCCACCATATTTGCGCCCCTTCTCGATGTTCTCTCTCATGAATTCGGCCAGCATGCCAGCCTGGACCGTCTTGTCGCTCCGGTACTTCGCCGCCTGATCCCGCGTCAACCGGCCTGCTCCCGCCACGCCATACTTCGCGCCGTACTTGTTGAGCATGTCCGTCCACGTGCCGTCGAGGAACTGGCCGTAGCCGTGCGCCGACGAAATGCGGGTGCCGTCCTCTCGGATCGGCGCCGCCTCCGCATTAAACCCGCTCTCGAAGTTGGCGATCTTCGCGACCGTACCAGCGTCCACTCCCGCCTTTTCGGAAGCGCCGAGCAGATAGCGTTTGGCGTCGCGCCATCGAGCCGCAATGCCGCCGCCTATTGACTGCGCGCCATGCAAGAGCGTCGAGACACCACGCCCGGCCGTTGAATGCGTCGCGGCCCATTGCGCGCCATGCCTGATCCCGTTCACCGCCTTGCGCTCAACGACGGTGCCGAAATCCTTGACTGTCTTCGACACCGACGACCAAACACGCGACGCAGCGCCCTTGATGTCGACGCCGGTCTTGTCCTTGACGAAATCGTTGGCGGCGTCTCCCTGCGTCGCGACCCAGTTGCCAGCTTTCTGCCCGGCTTTCTTGACGCTCTGCCATCCCTCGGACAACCGGGCGAGTGCGCTGTCCCACGCTTTTCTCAACGTCTCAGTTGTTGCATCCCAAGCGGCGGTAATCTTGCCGGGGATGTCGGCCTCACGTAGCTCCGTCACCCACTCGCCGACTTTGTCGCCAATGATCTGGCCTGCCTGGTCGCCAAAGAACATGCCGGCCGCCCCACCCACAGCACCACCGATAGCGGTGCCGATCGGGCCGGCGAAACTACCGAGCAGCGCCCCAACCTTCGCACCAGCGAACATCCCGCCTACCGTGCCGGCGAATCCCCCAACGGCGGCGCCATCGTGCTTGTCTTTCTCGCGACGCGACATCGCATCGTCGGTCTCGGTATCGTAAATCTCGGACGCGGCGCCGATCCCACTGAGCAGCGATCCGATGAACGGCAGACGGCGCAGCATTCCCTTGCCGAATCCAAGCACGCCTCGCGCCACGCCTGCCAGGAGACCACCGCCACCGGACAGGAATTTCCCGGCACCGGCCGTCAATGTGCCTACGCCGGGAATCCGTTTGAGCATGGCCCCCAGAGTGCCAAGCCAACCTGAATCGCCGCCTGCTTTGGCGGCCGGCTTCTCGTCGAGGGATTTGAGGCGCTTGGCGGCCGCCTTGCTGAAGGCGCTCTCGTCTTTGCGGAAACCCGTCAGCGACGCGTAGATACGTCGTAGCCACCCCTCCTGCCGCTTCTGCTTGTCGCCACCGCTCAGCAGTTCGTAGCCACGCGCCATCGGCTGCGCGACCTCCCGAAAGGCTTTGATGGCCGGGTCCGCCTGCTCCATACCGACGCTCGACTCCTTGATCGCGCCGACCAGCCGCTCCGCGAAATCGTGCAAGCGGCCGTCGTCCTCGTCTTGCCCATCTCCCGCACCAGCACCGGGCGCCGTTCGTGAGCGCTGTGGCGGTTGCGCCTTCGGACGGCCTGCATTGCCGATAAAACGTCCGCGACTGTCACGATTTCGTGGCTGAGCCACCGCGCGATGCGTCGTCGTGCGGGCGGCATCCGCCTCAGGCTTGGTCGGCACCGCCGGACGACGCAGTTCGGGTTGCACGCTCGCAGGCGTCCGCCCTAGATCTGCGTCTGGGACGAGTTGCGGCACGACCGGCGCTCGCGGCCTGACTCGAGGCACGGTCTGCGCATGGGCCAGCAACGACGCGATACCCGCGACACCGGCATGGATCGCCCGCACATCGTTACGCATCGCGACCAACGACTTGCTTCTTTCCAGTTCGATGGCATCACCCACCAGAAATCCCCGGGGCATCGTGTTTGAGCGTCGCCATCACGGCCTCATGAAGGTATCGAGTTGCGAGAACGTCATGTGCACCTCTGATAGTCCATCCTCCCGGCGCGACAGGCTCAGGTCGAGATTGGCCGGACGGAACAGGCCGATGTCCTCGTAGCCCCCGCGGTTGCTACCTCGCGTGATGAACGCATGCACGACCTTGAACGTGATCGCGAACGAGTCGGGAACGCCGACCGTGCCGTCGCGCGCGGCAGCTGCGCCGTGATGGGCCGCGAACCACCGCTTCAAGGAACCGTGCTGATCGTCGAGCGTCGTGATGCGCAGCTCCACGGGCTCGGCGCCCTGAACGACGTCGATCACCGCGCCGCCGACGCGGCGCTTGTCGCTGGTCACGATGAAAGGGGAATACTCGACCTCCGTGGCAAAGAGGTTGAATCGCTGCGACATGTCGCCGGCCAGCCGGCTCGAAACCTCGATCAGCCACAGATTCCGCTTGGCCAAGCGCTCACCGCGCATCTGGTCATAGATCTGACGGGCTTCGGTGGGACTGATCCCGCCGAACAGCGGCGTCGGCGAGCCCCAGAACATCGTCTGCGCGGCAACGCCGCTCATGCCGGGCAGCAGATCATTCAGCAGCCCGGAGTCGAGCAGACGCATGCCGGCGGCGTTCCAGTCACCGTTCAGCAGATCGCCCAAGGCGCCGGCCCCCACATTCGCGGCGCGCTGTGCCTGAATCGGCACGTACTTGTTCACCAGATTCATGCCGGCGTTGACGCCCATGCTCTGGCCCATGCCCGTCACGGCCTGCGCGAGCTTGCCCCCGCCCAGGACGCCGGCCGCCGCGTCGGTCACGCCGCTGATGCCGGTGGTCAGGCCGAAGCGAACCGAGTCGATCAAGCCGCGGCTCGACAGCGTGTCGGCGATGTTGTTGTAGAGGCTCATAGCGGCTCCCCTTCACGATCCTCCATCGCGCCGAACCTGCCGCTACTGGGATCTCGGCCGCCGTCTGGCGGTTTCGCATCGACGATCGTCGCGTACAGCTTCGCCTGGTCCTCGTCGAGCATCATGGCCTTGGTCAGGAACTCGATCATCACCTCCTTGCTCGCGCCCATCTCGCGCATCATCTGCATGCCCTGCGCGAGCAGCATGCCGGCATTCATCGAATCGGTGCGGGTGCGCTGCTTCTCGGCCTCCAGCGCCGAGATCGAGCCGAAGAAGTTGATGGCCCAGGGGCGATCGGACGGATTGAACACCATGCCGTAGCGGCGCATGGTGTGAATGTCGATGACGTGGTTGAAGAACTCGGCGAGCGCCACCCGGATGATCCTGGCACGCTCCGCGGCCTGCGCCGAGGTGCGAAAGAATCCGCCCTCGCCGAGGCCGCCCGCCATTTGATCGGCGAATCCGATCATGGACAGATCGACGCCGATGGTCCCCGACAGCAACCGGGCATGCAGCAACACATCCTCGATGCTGATGCTGCCGGCCCGGCCGGGCTGGCCGCCGTTGGCCGGCCCCACGGTCGTCAATTGCTTCTCGCCGAACACCGGGATGAGGTGGCGGATCCGCTCCATCACAGGCCGACCCCGCTTCACGGCTTGCTCGGCGTAGCTTTTCGAGGCCTTGAGCATGTCCGTGAGCGAATCGACGAACCGCTTCTGCTGCTCCAGCGTCATGGACTCGAGGTTGACGGCCACCATCTGCTCGTCGATGGAATCCATCCAGCGCTGCCCCACCAAGCCCAAGAGCGATGCGGTCAGGTTGTCGTATGCCTCCTCGGCGTTGTAGAGCAGCGATCCGCCCGCCATGCTGGGCATGATCGGCAGGTTGTCGAGGTTGTCCTCGGTGATCGCCAGACGAAGCGCCTTTTCAACCACGCCATACTGCGGCACCCATTGCGTGCGCGGCATCTTCAAGCGCGCCATCTGCGAGACGTCCAGGCGCTCGAAATTGCGTTCGCCCGTATAGACGGCGAATCCCACCGTGCGACTGCCGCGCTCGTAGGGCTGCACCAACGGTGGCCGCACCATCTCGTCGACGTACAGATCGCTCACCCCCCGAGAATTCGCGTAGATCCGCGCATAGGCGTCTCCAAACGTCGACCCGGTATAGGCCATCTGATGCGCCACCCGGTTGAAGAGTGGCGTCAGGTCGGCCGCGATTTCCTGGCTGATCGCCGACAGGCTCCGGTTCTTCTTGGCTGCGGCGGTCTGCTCGATGAACACGAGGTCGCCGCTGGTTTCGTGGCCACCGAGCGCGGCGGTCACGAGCAGCCCCACCGCGGTGGAGACGATGGGGCTGCCCTCCATCAAGGACCACTTTTCGTAGATGATCTGCCGTGCCCGCGCGCCGCGACTGCCCGAGCCGAGCAGCGACGCGACCGTGGTGGTACCGGCACCGTAGAGAAACGTGTCGGACTGGTCGATTTCCTTGACCGGCTCGACGTTCGTGGAAGTCCATCGCTTTCGGGACAAGCCGAAGCGCGCCAGGAAACCCGGCTTGCTCGGGTTGGAAGGGTGTTGTGTATCGGCCATGCTGGCAGGGTAGGCCCCCGACAGCAGCCGACTTCGATCGATTTTCCGCTAACGCTCCGAACCGACATGCCCAAAGGCTATTCGGCCAAGGCTGTCGCGCTCCCTGCCATCTCGGCGTCGCCGAAGATCGCGTCCAGCAGCGCAGGATTGCTCGCCGCCTTCTCGAACACCTGCCCCTCGGCGATCGCGCCGAACAGTCGATCGAAGGCCGCATTGATGCGGGTACGCTCGTCGCCTTCGGGATACGGCTTCCATTCGGTGCCGAACAGTGGATCGACGTGATACTGGTTGTCCGCGTAGACGCTCAGGTAGTCGTTGCGGCGATCCAGGCTGGCAAGCTTGTCCTCCAGCCAGGATTGGAAGCCGCGCGCGGCCATTTCCTCGTGACTTGACCAGTATTTGCCGTAACTTCCGTTGTCCAGGATAGCCGCTTCCTTGGCGAAGCTCGACACTGCCTGTCCCGTCTTCAGATGTGCTGATGTCTCACCAGGCGTCGCATAGAAGGCCGCGGCGAGCTTGCGCCAGCTCTTGCGGTTCTTCAGGCTGCGCGGATCGCTTCGACTGCCGAAGTAGGCGTCCACGGCCAGCACCGCCGCTTCGGCCCCGCCAGCGTCCTTGATGGCACGCGCCAGTGCATTGCGTGGCGAGTCGACATTGACGTGGGCTACCCGGACGTCCTGCTCGGAAAAGTCGATGCGCTCGGTCAGGCGGTTGTCACCGGTCAGCATGGCCTCGCGCAGCTCGACCACCGCGTCTCGAATCGGGCCAGGTGGCAGCAAATCCGGATTCATTGTCACGAAATCGTTCTTTCCTCCGCTGGCCTCCTCCTTCACCAGTTCGTGCAGGATATTATCGATGGCGTGGAACAGTTCATGGCCAAGACATCCCCCGCCGCCCATCTTAGTCAGGTTGACAACGCGATGGACAGGCTCGTAGTGCGCCCGCGCCGCGTTCTTGCCACCCGTTCCGCGTGCGCCGAAGGCCATGCCGAGCCGGCCGCCGAGGCTTAGCGCGGAAACCTCGATACCGAGCATGTCGGCCAGATCGGACATCGCGGCGGCGGTCTGCTCCACATGGAACTTGGCGCTGTTCGGGTCTTTCAGCACCCAATTGCCTGACTGCACGTCGCGCAAGCCCAGCATGTCTTTCAGCGCCTGCGTCGAATTGACCGACACGGGCGCGCCGCCGCGCCGCTCGAACTGGTCGGCCACCCGCAGTTGGAAGTTCACTTCCTGCCTGGTGGCGTCCCTCGGCGCGGTCGGCCGCTCCTTGTCGGCCCAAGACCAATCCGGGATCTTGCCAACCTTGGCATTGGTGACGTGTCCGGCGAAGGAACCAGAGCCCCGGAAGCTCCGGTAGTGGACGAGCTTCACGAAGCGCTCGCCGAAGGTCAGCCAGGAACGCGTCGTCTGGTTCTCGACGAGATTGCGCGTCCGCGCCGCCTTCACGAGAGCTTCACGCTCGCGGCTCATACCGGTGATCTGCTCGCGCAGCGCCTCGATCTTCGGATTCACGTCCGCGCGAATCGTACCGAACTGAGACCAGAGCCCATCGGCAAGCGTCTTCGCCTCGTCCACCGTGCGCTGCTGCTCGTCGCTGATGGACCAGCCGCGCCGCTTGCGCTGCTCCAAGGCCCGCTCGGCGGTGTACAGGGCGCTCCGTGCTTCCTGGGCCTCTTGATGGACGGCGTTACTGGAGCCGTCCAGCGCCCGGACCTGGGTCGACATCTCCCGCATCTGCTCGGTCAGCAGTTCGTACTGCTCGGCCTCGTCCGGGCGAAGCATCGTCCCGTTCAGTTCGTCACGGATCTCCGCCACGACTTCCAGCACCTGGGCCACGGTCTTGACCGATTGCAAGCGGTCGCGAATCGACTCCAGACCGATGGCGTAATCCCGGCGTGCGCCGGGACTGTCTTCGGCCGGCGCCGGCGCGATGCTGGCGTAGATCTTGTCGATCAGGAACCCGGCAGCCGGCTCCATGCCGGCATCCTGCAGCGCTTGCCAGTCAGTCTTGCCGAATAGGTTGGCCTTGACCAACATTTCCTTCGCTTGGCGCGGGTTGTGCTCGATGGTGTCGAAGTCGATGTCGCTCGCACGCAGCCGCTGTCCGGTCTTGCGCGCGCTGAAGATCAGGTTGGCCGCCTTCTCCTTGCGGCTGTCGGCGATGTAGCCGGTGTCGCGGTAACGGTAGTTCGGGCTGTTTGGGTCGTCGGACAGGCCGTCATCGTCGGTCGCAGTATCATCCGACGCCCCCAGCGCATTCTCCGCGTCGGCCTGCGCGGCAGCAGAAGCAGGGAGGACATCGACAGCCTCATCGCCGACGATGAACAGGTTGAGCACCATGTCCCCACCCTCATCGTCGGCGGAATCCAGAGTCTTGACGCTGCTATCAACATCGGCTAACGTATTTTCGTCGCCATCCCCCGAATTGTGATCGGGGATCGATTGCGGCACAAAAGCGGCGCTGGAGCTATCCAGTGCCGTTTTTGTTTTGGCCTCGCCCCGGTCAATCAGAAAGTCGTAGTACAGCGTCCCGCCCTTGTCTTCCTCGATGACCAGTTGCAGCGCCAGCGGATTTCCATTCAGGACAGCCGCCGATTCGAGGTGGTAGTACGCATCCACGGTGGGCTTTGCGCCGAGCTTGTGGTTTACCTCGCGCACCGGGTTCTTGCCCGCACCAATGATCTTCTCGATCGCCGCGATCAGCTTCAATTTACGCGGATCGGCACTGAAGGCCAACGTTTCCTTGATGCCACGCTGGCGAATCTCCACCGGCTTGCCCAGCGCCGGGCAAGGAACGAGCTTGCCACGCAAGGAGCGGAGATATTCACGCGCAGCGGCGCGCAACTCAACCTTGCCTTCCTCGGTATCGGGGAAATCTCCCAGCTCATTGCCGGCGACCACGACAGGCACGTCCGCCTCGGGACTCACGTCAGGCGCCTGCGCGCGGCGTGCGGCCTCGACCATTGCCTCTCCGTCCACCTCGCCCGCGTGCTGCTCGGGCGTCGTCGGGTCAAAGTCGTCGGAGGCGGCTGGCGCGCTCGGCAGCTCGAATTTGCCCTCAAACGGCTTGAACTTGTCCGTGGCCTGGTGCAGCACCTTGATCGGCTTCGCCGCATCGACGCTGCCGCCCCAGCGGCGATACAGCTCCACCTGCACCTGGCCGCCCCGCATCGCGTCGCGCAGCTCGTCCACTTGGTCGGCCGTGGCCTCGGTGGTGGTCATGCCATCGGGCGAAACCGCTTCCACCTTGCCCGTCTCGACGCGGAACGCATCGGGCGCCCCGGCCACGATGCGGCCCACCACGCGGTAGCCGGCCGTCATGTAGTCCGTCGTGAGGCCACCCCAGGCCGCCAGGAACTGGTCTACCTGCTCGTCCGACACCACCGACTTCTCGGCGGCCATCGCGGCGCGCTGCTGGTCGGGCGTCATCTTGTGGAACGGAATCTTCGCGTCGACCGAGCTTGCGTCCTCGGTGTCCGGTTGAACGACTTGGGATTTTGCCGAGACGGCTGACGCTTCGTCGCGGCTTGCAATCGCGTTCTCTTCCTCATCGATGAACAGGTTGAGAACCAGCGCACCCTCGACGACGGAATCCAGAGCCGCCTCGTTGACATCGATACCTTGGCTATCTATATTGGAAGCGTCCGGATGCCAAGAATCGTTGTCTTGGGAACGTTCGGGCACAAGGACGGCGCTCGAGGAATCGAGCGTCGTTTTTGTTTCTGCACGGTCCACAAGCAGGTCGTAGTGAAGGAGCCCGTTACTGTCTTCTTCGATCAGCACCGCGACCCGCACGGTCTCTCCGTCGAGCGCTACCGTATTTTTCAGGAGGAAGTACCGGCGCACGTCCGGCTTGCTGCCCCTTTTGTGATTGGGCTCTTCGACACTCTCCTGCGCCGTCTCGATCAACCTCCTGATCGCCGGGATCAGCTTCAGCTTTTTCGGATTGGCGCTGAAGGGGATCGTCTCATTGATGCCGCGCTTGCGAATTTCGACCGACTGCTTCAGGACAGCGCATTCGATCCACTCGCCGCGCATCGCCATCAAGAAGTCCTTCGCTGCAGCTCGCAAAGCCGTTCGCCCCTCGTCCGTGTCGGGAAAA
Organism: Burkholderia plantarii; assembly: GCF_001411805.1. Taxonomy (NCBI): domain Bacteria; kingdom Pseudomonadati; phylum Pseudomonadota; class Betaproteobacteria; order Burkholderiales; family Burkholderiaceae; genus Burkholderia; species Burkholderia plantarii. The sequence continues at coordinate 2,427,891 of NZ_CP007212.1, forward strand.
TCGCCGAGTTCATTGCCCCGCAAGGTGATCGGCTCAGCAGAAGCAGTGAGCTCTGTGTTCGGATGTGAGACGTCGGCCGCCGCATCTCCATCACCACCCGGCTCGTGCGGCTGGTTTGGCACATCGAGCTCGGGCTGTTCGGGCTCATGGGGCTCGTCAGTGTCGATCCCACTCTCTCCGGGCGACGCCTCGATGTCCGTAGCGGGCGCGTGCCGCACTTCCTGCTCATCGCGTTCTGCCTGGGCTGCTGCGAGTGCCCGCGCACGCGCCGCGTCCTCGGCCGCCACATGCGCCACCTCAAGATCGTGCTGCGCCGTGTCCAGCTCGTTCTCAAGCTCGGCGATTTCGCCTTTCAGCGACCGGATGCTCTCCATGCGCTCGGCGCGCTTGGCGTTGACGCGTTGGAACGCCGCACTATTCCTCTCGGCCAGCCGCATGATCCGGCGCGCCACATCGCGCAGGTTCAGGTCGATACCGCGCTCGGGTGCGACGACGATCGTGATGTCGCGCTTGTTCAGCAACCACTTCCACGAGATCACCTCGTCGGCGGGCGCCATCTTGTTCGGCGTCACGTCCGGGTTGTGGAAATAGATGCTCACGGTCTGGCCGTCGGACAACTCGAAGATCGCCGCGACATTGGCAACCCCGCGCTGCTTGAATGGCTGCGTGATCTGTACCGCGAGCGGCTTGACGTCATGGCCGGTCCGCTCCATCACGACGCGCAATAGCTCCATCTTGCGCGGCAAGCGTGCGTAGGGCGACGCGAGCGCATCGAGCGTCAGCAGCCCCTCTGCATCCTCGATGACTTCCTGCTCGCTCACCGAGTCCAACAGCAAGCCGTCAAGCGCGTCCGAGCATCGGATCTCGTAAAGCACTCGATCAAGGGTTCTGTCGACGGGCAGCGCGTCGCTGCCCCACTGCACTTTCTGGCTCACGGCTTCAGTCCTTCCTGGGTAGGGTATCGGCTGAACGCGTGGCACTAGCCTATCCGCTGCAACGAAGCGAAAACCATGCGATCGAGCCTTTCCGGCCGCACTCACTGCTGATGCGGCCTGCCAAGGAAATGGTATGGCTCGGAGGTACGAGGAATGTGCGGTGTTTTCCGCCCTACGACTTCACGCAGCGTGGGCCCACCCTGCTACGTCAGATCCAGCGCGGCAATCTGCATGCGCACCTCAGCGATGGCCGCTTTCAGCGCGTCGCGCTTCTCGACCAGGATCTGCTCCATCTTCGGCACCGCCGTACGAATGCCGACCGGCGGCCGCACCTTCGCCGCGGCCAACAGTTTCTGGAAGCGTGAGCGTCCCGCATCCATCATCTGTGCGATCTCCGCGATCGCCCGGACGTGATCGTCCTGGTTCTTGATCGGCAGGACTCTGCCGTTGAGCAGCACCTGGAAGATGTCGCCCGTCTGCTTGATGCGAAACGTCACGCGCTGCGAGTCGGCGAACGTCAGATCCATCTCACGGTAGGTCACGCCCGAGGTGCGCTTCAGGCCGGACACGATGTCCTGCTGAACGACGGTGGCGCCCGCTCGCGTGAAGTAGCGTACGACCTGTTTCGCCGCGGTCGACTTTGCCGAGAGATCGCGAAAACTGAATAGCAGATTCTTCATGGTTGATCCTTTACGTTGGGCCATCGGTCGTGCCGCCACCACGCTTCACGCCAGGATGCTTGTGCTCGCTGCCGACGTTCTTGCCGTTGTGCGTCAGTTCGCCCCCGGTGATCTGGAAGTTGCCGTGAATCCTCGACGTGCCGCCGCTACCACCGCCCTTGACGTTCAGACCGCCATCCACTGTCAGGTTGCCCGTGCAGGTCGTCTCGGCCGCATCGACGGTCACACTGGGCGCCTTCACGGTCACGTGCGAGCCCGACTTGACCAGCACGTCGCCGCCTGCAATCAGGTTCATCAGCGTGTCGGCCAGCAACTCCAGGTTCGCGTGATGCCAGCGGCGCCAGTCCACCGCATTGCCGGCCTGCGGGTTGCGGTATCCGGTGATAATCGGATACCGCGGATCACCTCCAATGAACGCGATCCACACTGCATCGCCCAGCGTGATCTCGAGCTCGGTTGAATGCGCGCCGTCGCGGGATTTATCTCCGATGGGGTATTCGATTTCCGCCTCGGGCAGTACGTCACCGCCATCGGTCAGCCCGGGGATTTCGACGCGGCACGTCCTGCGGCCTGCGTGATAGCCGCGCACGATGGCCGGATAGCGGCCAGGCATCAGGCCATACTCCATCATTCCTCCACGCTGCCCAGCCACAACCGGCTGTAGGTGTCGCTCGCGCCGCCGTCATCGGTGCCCGAGACGAAGGCATGCGCCGCCGTGATGACGACCAGCTTGGCACCGCTGGCAAGGGCGACGAGATCACCGGCACCGATGCTGCCGTTGTAGGCCATCCGCGGCGTCTTGCGATGCACGAGACAGCGCGTCATGTTGCGCAGGCGCTGGACATCCTTGAATGGTGAGAAGCGCACGACGCGGGGCTTGCTGCGGTTGCCGAAGATGGCCGCGCCGGCGGCGTCCAGCGAGAAGAACCAGGGCACCTCATGCCGCTCCATGAAACCGCTGTCGATGTCATCCGCCGCCACGTCAGGCAACGTCATCACGGGCGTCTGCTTCAGCAAATCCGGCAAGCGGACGAACTGAAGCCTGCCCCTGCGCCACCGAACCACGCCGCCCTCTTCCTGCAGGACTCGCGCGATCTGAAACGTCGGCGTCTCTCCCACTGGGCAGTAGAACCGCGGCACTGGGAAATCCGCATCGACGGCTTTGATCGTCGCCCCGGCGGCTCGGTAGATCGCCGATAGCGCTGCGCTCTCCTTGAGAATGGCGCGGCTGCGCACGTACGCGGCACCCTGGCACGCATCGAGCAGCGCGATAACTCGGAACGCCACCATCTCGCGTATGCCCTGAGCAACCCGGCTGCCCACACGCACCGACTTGACGATGCGCAGCACGTCACCGCCGCCCGTCGAGAGCGTCTGCCCTTCCTTCAGCAGTTTCTCCAGGCTGTCGTCGCCGGCCCGGATCTCCGCCTCCAGCGTGACCGGAATGGGCGCGAGATCAGAGCGCAGCGTCGCGGACTTGATCAAGTCGCCGCGAATCTGATTGCCATCGGACAGGAGCAGGATCATGGCGCGTCTAGACGGTCACGATCGGCTGGCAAAACGCCTTGCGCGGCATGTCCGCCTCGATCTGCGCGATTTCCGCAGCGACCTCGCTGGCTGAGCGGCCGAACGGATCGATGCCCAAGCCTCTGGAGGCCTCCAGCTGCAGCGCCGTCTCGCGCTCGACGTAAAGCATGAACAACGGACGGATCAACGCCCATTCGGAATCGTTGAGTTCCGTGTCCTTGCCGAGCTCGGGTACCGGCGTTGCGGTCTCGAATGAGCGGATCGCCGCGAATCCGGCATAGAACCGGGTCGCGGCCAGCAACTGCGCCAGCAAGGTGCCCTCGTCCAGCAGATTACCGGCCGGCCGCTCCTGCGACGCGAAGCGCTCCGCCAGTTCGACCAGCGTCGCCATCAGCGGTAATCGCCCGAGTTCCCCGGCAGCGTTTCGCCGAAATAGTGGAAAAACAGCGTGCCGGAGAACACCAGCACCTGCGAGCGGTTTTCCCAGTCACGATCCGGATTGTCCATCTGCATGAAGCAGTCGACGATCCGCTTGGCGCGCAGGTACTTCTGCGGCGTACCCTCGTACACCTTGGCGTTGAAGAGACCGCCGCGGGCGATGATGTCGATGAGCATGTTGTCGACGCTCCCGGCCACCGTCTCCTGCATGGAAATCTGGCCTTGCTGGGCGATCTTGATCTGCTGGGGTTGCCACATGTTGGCGCCGAGCGGCATGGGGACTTCAACTTCCCCGGTCGGCGAGATCTCGGGCCACGGGCATTGCTTCGCCAGAAGCCAGTTGGCCTCGAAGCCCTCGATCTCGAAGGCGAAGTCGGAAGAGATGACCTTCGCGCCGAGCGCGCGGGTCGTGTCGTAGTGCCCCTTCAGGAGGGAGGCGGTCGAGACGGTCATGGCGTGTCCTGTCGATGTGCGGCTGAACTGACTGCACAGTAAGACAACGCCCGCGGGCGACCAGGGCCGGTTTTCCGATCTCGAACGATCCATCGCCGCCTCCGATGTTCGAATTTGATGCCGCCGACCTAGAGGCAAAAATCCTGACAGCCACGGCAAGTCGAGGGCTCCCCTGCGACGAAGTAGCTCCCTTGGCACGCTGCCCATGCATTGACGAAAAGCCCTTTAGGGGCTAGATTAAATCGCATTGGGTAACGCGTCGCGTAGCCCGCTACCTCCGAAAAGGAACGACATGACGAATATGTTCGTATTCGCGCGGAATCGGCGCGACCATACCTATGGTTCTCAAATATTTTCCTCCGACGCCGGAGGATCTGCGCGCGCTGAAGACGGAGCTCGGCTTCACCGGCGAGCAGATGGCCCAAATGTTCGGGTTGGCCGGCAACAATCAGTGGCGGAAGTACACGGGAGGCGCCGATCCGCGGCCGATGGCACTCCCAATGCTGTTTCTCGCCTTGGCGCTCCAGGACCGTGCTGCCACGGTGGAACAGGTTCTCGAGAAGTGCCGCAAAGTCGGTGCGTCGATCGAGATTACCGACGAGTAAGCGCATCTGCTGACCGCTTGATCCCATCCACTGGGCATCTCGCCTCGATTGCTCGCGACGCCCTGAGAGCCGTAGTGCTCGCCCCCACCGATCGCGGCGCTCTCGATGTTGTCGGCGAGGCACTCCGCAGGCTTGCTGAGTTGACAAACGAAAAGGTGTCCACATGAGCGAGAACACCAGCGTCACCCTCCGAGCTGCGGATGAGCTGGATGCGGACATCCGCGCCTTTCGCTACGTCAGTGCGATCTTCGACGCGATTTCGCATCATTTGACGGCGGGCACGCCAGATCCGAGCAATTTGATCTCGTTGTGCGGCGCAGGCCACGAAATCGCCGTGTTGTACGGCAAACGAGCCGTCGAGGCTTCATGGCAGGTTCGTCACGCGCTCGCTGCTGCCGAGGCGACAGACTGCCCCGATCAACAACTGCGTCAATCGAACCAGGAACCTGCCCCGGATCGTGCTCGATCCGCACGACATTGATCGAATGGAATGCCCTCGCCGGTTCGTTGTATCCGGACGCGAAGCTCAGTGGCGGATGGGCCTCAGCCAGCTATACGGCATGAGCGCTCATCTAGTGCTCCGAGGGCATCGTCTTGCTGTTTGTGGCCGTCCGCGCAGCAGGACACTGATGAGCTCAGCCTTGTAGCTCAGGGCGTTTATGCCGCCTGAGCCAGCTCCGGAAACACCTTGATTTTTCGATGTGGCTTCTGCTGAGCCTGCCATAGGTCGTAGCGCGCCTGCATGATGACCCACATATCCGGTGACGTGCCTAGAGCAGCACCAAGCAATACCGCCATGTCAGGCGAGATACCCGCGCGGCCATTGAGAACGCGCGACAGCGCTGCACGCGTAATACCGAGTCGCTCGGCTACCATCGTGACGCTGAGATCACCCAGGTACTCGCGCAACACCAGTCCGGGGTGCGCCGGGTTATGCATTGATGTCATCGTCGACTCCTTAGTGATAGTCCTGATAATCCACAAGAACAGCATCCGTTCCCTCAAAGAAGAACGTCAGACGCCAGTTCCCGGTTATCCAAATAGACCAATGACCGTCGACGTCCTGCCCTTTCGGATTTTTCCCGGAAAGCGGGTGCAGTTTCCACGAGGCAGCGTTCATGTCCTCGGGGCCGGTGGCAGCGTGAAGAGCGGTCAAGCGAAGCTGGAGTTTCGTGGCGTGCGCAGCCACGATCCCCTTCTTGGTGCCTTTCAAAAAGAACTGCTCCAGCCCTTTATGTCGGAAGGTCTTGATCATCCGTATAGTGTATCGCTACACGATACACGGCACAAGATACCGTCTTTGTCGCATCTTCTTGGGATGAGAACTGGAGCGAGCCTACCAAGAAGGTAGCTGGCAAGATTAATCCTATCGCGTCTTGGCCATGAGCTTCGCCACAACCCCGGTGGCGCGGATCACGTCATTGAGCCGGCTCACGATCGCCGCCTGCGTCTTTTGCTCGGCTTCCCTTGCCTGCTTCCAGATCTCGAACGGCTTTCCACCGAAGAACGCTCGCACAACGCTCGGTGGCATGGCCATGGCGTCGTTCAAGGACGTGGCGGAATACAGCGTGAGGCTGGACGCCAACGCCATCAGATTATCCGACCAGTTCGCGCGCGATTCCGGAGAGACAGGTACGTGCCGGAAATCGGGCGGGCGGCAGATCGGCTGCCGCCCCTCCTTTCGGCATCGCCACGATACCGTCGCCCGTCAACTCGATCCTGAATAGATGGTGCAGTTTCTCGCGCCCCGAGAAAAACAAGCCCATGAGGACCGCGAAATCGGTCTCGGGGAAGCCGCTCAGGATCCGCATCCGCCCGACCAGAAACTCGTCGAACGCGCCTTCCCCGTCCGAGGCGTCGGGCACGCTCTCGCCGGCACGGACCATCTGCGCGGCCATTGCGCCGAGCAGCCAGTGAAGTCGCGCGCCAATGCCAGCGACCTCGCCGACCATGCGCTCGATGGACTCGGCCATCGCCCCAGTCAGGTGGCGGATGTGCCAGACATCGCCGCCAACTTCGCCCAGTTCGAGCATCGGCGCCGCCGTCTGAATATCCGTGCCGCCGTCCAGGTAGTCCGAGTAATGCCCCTCGCCGACGGCGAAATCCGGACCATCTTCCGCCGTCGCGGCAAGGTAATGGCACACCACCAGCATGCGCTCCTGGACCGTCCACCGGGCCGGATCGTCGAGGCCCTTGGCCGACTGGACAGCCGCGCGCAGGAACGCCGTGCATTCAGCCTCCGCCAGATGCGGCGGCATCGACGCCACGGCGATCGAGTCACTGAACGACAGTTCGCGCAGCTGCACCGTCAGGCGCCGCGTGCGCAGCGGGGGAAAATGGATCACGTTGTTCCTTCTAGAGAGACGTCACGGCCGCGTTGCTCCAATCCTTGCGGTCTATCGCGGTCAGCGTGCAGAGGGTCAGCGGGACGGCCAGTTCGACGTACCGGCCATTGACGTCCACCGGGGAATTCAGCGGCATGCCGATGGACTCGATCACCAGCGGGGAGAACGTGCGCCCCTTGTAGCGCATGGCGATGCGCGTCGGCGACCTCGACGGCATCAGCGCCTCGACGGCGCCCATTCCTCCCTTGAGCGTTTCAGCTGCACGCGCCAGCACCGATCCGTCCTTCGATAGCTCGATGGGGAGCGCCCATTCCATCAGCTTGTTGAACGGCGCCTCTACCTCGCTGGCCGTGTCTCGCCACGCCCTGAAAAGCGCCGTCACCGTGATCTTGACCGGCGGCATGCCGTTGAACACCTGCGTGGAGTTCAGCTTCGTGATGCCGGTGCGCCCTTCGAACTGCCGCAGGAAATCGCTGGACTGCTGCTGCGCGCCTTGGTCGGCTGCGTCATGCTTCTTCCCGACCACCGCCTCGATGATTGGCTGCAGCGCACCGGATTGCAGCATCGCCATCAAGGTCGGTGCCCGGGATTCCGGGCCGGCCTGCTCGAACGGACTCTGCCAATTCAACACCATCTCGAGACTCGCGTCGCCGAGCGGGGCCAGCACCGTCACCGGGTCGGTCTTCTCGGGAATGCGGCCCCAACTGTCCTCCCCCGTCTTCGCCACCTCGTAGAAGCTCGCGATCAGGTGCGGCGAGAGGCCGTCCCAGATCGAGGTGAGCGCGCTACCGTCCAGACTGGGCGAGACGCCAATGGCGGGAATGGTTGGCATGGTCGAGAGATGAGCCGCAACGACAGCGAATTGTCACAGGCCCGACTTGCGGCGCAGGCGCATCGACTTCATCCGGCGCATCATCGCCGACGCCGAATGACTCTTCATCCGCGCCTTGCGAATCGCCACCTTCTGGGCCGCGGACAAACGCACCTTCCCGGAGATCCGCTTGTTGATGCGCGTTTTCTTGCCACCGCGCACCACCAGCGTCTTGCGATACACGGCATCCAGAGCCGGCGCCTGATCGTCATCCGCGAACACGAAATCGTCGATGCCGGCGCTCGCCGCGTCGTCGCCTTCCGGCAGCGCGGACGCCACCAGATCACGGACGCGATCGGCCGTATCGCTGTCCCAGTCGTTCAGGAGCGAGCCGGCATCCGCCTCCGTCACGCCGAGCCCAACGAGATAGTCCCACGCGGCGTTGAGCGCGACCTCCAGCACGCCCTGCTCGTCGTCGGTGATCTCGCCGTCCTTGTTCGCGTCGGCGATCCCGATGAACAGTGCCATCAGGCGGTCCGCGTTGGTCTCGCCGTCGCCGAGGTCCTCGGTTTCGGCCCATTGCTGGACCACCGCCACCGCCGACATGCTGATATCGGACACGGTATAGTCGCCCGCGCCAGCCATCGTAGAATCGTCGGCATCGTTGGTGCTATCCAGCACCGGCTTGGGCGCAGACTCGCGGCGCGCCATCGCGCTGCGCAACAGTTCGGTCATGCTCATCTTGAATTCCTTGTCTGAAGAGTAGCGGTTAGCGCGTCAGCGTCTGGGTCACGAACGTGGCGCGGTTCGTCCCGTCGTAGCGGAGCCAGTACGACACGTCCATCGCGTCATAGGGGCGCTGCGCGTTCGGACGAACATCGAAGACCCAGGACCGGCCGTTCATCGATGGCTCGCTCGACGGCACCAACCACTTCGATGCGTCGGCCGCCTCGAACAGCGTGGTGAGAAAGTCCTGCGTCTTCTTCACCGAGACGGCGATCGGCAACTGCAGGTAGTCCTTCGCGGTGCGCGTCACCGCGTCGTCGATGCTGGTCGACATGTCGGCCACCGAAATCAGCTTCTTCAGGCTCGAGTCGACCTGGGCACAGGTCAGCGAGTCGAGGAATACGTAACGGCCGCCGCCAGTGTAGGTTTCGTACACGACCGGGTTGATCTTCGCCCGCGCAAGCGCGTTCTTGTCCTGGTCGCGCAGCTTCACCATCTGCGCCACGCCCGTGCGCTGGATCGGCCACTCCCGGCCGGCGATCGGGTAGTTCTTGCGCGCGAATCCCTTGGCGTTCTTTGCGGCGTTGCGCAGACAGGCGTAGGCGATATTCAGCGTGGCGGTGCCGAAAAAGCCTTTCGGGTTCACGCCGGTCGGATCGTCCGATTTCAGCGGCGCCCAGAACGCGTGCAGCAAGTGCGCGGTTTCGCTCGCGCCCATGTTCAGTTGATCAACGAATGCCCGGGCGGCATCCACCGACAGATCGCCGGGCACGTCGAATTTCAGCTGACGGTTCGTATCGAATGACAGCTGCGCCAACTGCGCGAGCAGTGCCGGGGCTTCGGTCGCGCCAGACGAGAGGTAGGCGTAGTCGAACTGCGTGTATTGCAGCTTCTCGCGCGCCGCCATGTAGTCCTGCGTGGTGTACGACGTGCCGCCTTCGTCGAAGCACCGCAGCACGCCCGACCTAGCCCATTGCTGCTGTCCGGTCGGGCCGTAGCCGTAGGCCTCGGAATCCACGGCGATCCGGGCATCGATACCTTGAGCACCGACTGCCACGTCCACGGCATCAGTTTGCGACGCCACGACGTCCGGCAAATATGCAGAATTGCCATAGTCGTCCTTGGCATCCTGATTCAACGATCCCGAGAACTCGTACAGTAGGCCGCCTGCCGTATCGCGCAGACGAAGCGTGATGCGATCGTTGGGTGCCAGGAAACTGCTGCCGATCGTTTTCTCCTCGGCATGGAACTCGAGCACGATGCCGTCGTTGAAGCATTCGAGATGCCGGACGGCGAACAGGAACCGCGCGGACGGCAGGACCTCGTCGACCGAGTAGGTGAACTTTCCCGTGGGCATCGACTTGGCGTCAGGTGTGCGCTCGACCGTCACGATCGCGTAGCTGATGCGCGCCGTGGATGGCACCAGGCGTTGCACGACGGCCTGATAGGCGCCCTTGTTCAGGGCCTCCACGACACACACCCAGGCCTCGTTCAGCGCGTTCAGCCGCACCTGCTCCCCGCTGCCCAGTCGCTTGAAGACGTTGCCCTTGTCCACGACGAACGGCTTGTCGATGCGCCCGCGCGTGGCGCGCATCACGATGCCGAAGATCTGGTCCGAATTGTCCGTGCTCGGGATCTCGGAGTCGTCGCGCAGCGGGTTGAGCTGCACGCCTGACTCCGCACCGAGCTGTCGCGTGAAAGCGGTGGTCATGTCGTCACTCCTTGGCAGTGGCGCCGGACTTGCTCTCACCGGCCGCCGGCCGCGCGTCGTCCGTGCCGGCGTCCGCCGTCGGCGCCTTGCCCTTCTTGCCCTTGGCCGCGGTATTCGCATCAGTCGAGGCTGCGCCTTCGACCTCCGTGAAGGTCAGCGCATGCGGGTAACCGTTGAGCTCGGCGATTTGCTCGATGCTCGAAGTGACACGGTGGAACAGATCGAGGTTGACGATCTCCACCACGGCCCGGCTCTCCGCCGTGTTCGCCACATGCTTCAAGAACAGGCCCGGCACTTCGGGAAACACGACGTCGCGCGGCATGAGGTTCTGCGCGAGCACTTTCAGTGGGAATGCGGCATCACCGAACACTTCGGTCACCGCGTCGTTGGCGTCCTTCCCGGTCAGGGACGGAGCGCCGATTTCGATACTGCGCGTCATGATGAAGGCTCCTTTCCTGGCTTGGGATTACCGCATATCGGTGACGTTGATGATGGCGCACCCACGCGCAGACGGCTCGTGCGGGTTGGTGGAGGTGAAGTTGCGGGCATAGAAACCAGCTCCCTCACGGAGGTCGTCGCCGGCCAGCAGCGGCTTGACGGTCGGCGGCACCGCATCACCGAGCACGACCGGATTGCGTGCCACGTCGGTCGCGCGTCCCACGCACAGGATTTCGCCGCCCTGGGGGCTTTCCTTCACCTGTTTCGGGCTGTAATACACCTCGTACTGGCCGAACAGCCGCCCCACGCGAAAGATGCCGGGCCGCACGGCGATGCCCGACGGCTCGAAAATGTCGTTGGCCAGCGTCAGCCACTGCGATGCGATGTCCTTCCCGACGTACAGGTGAGTGATGCCGTGGTTCATCGTGTCGACGGCCATTTGCTGCGACGCCTTCGCCAGGGCAGGCCCGAAGTCATGCCAGATGTCGTTGCGCTTGAGCTGTGCCGAACGGTTCTTCCAGTCGAAGTTGTAGTCCGACTGGTTGTTGCCTGCCAGACGGCGGGCCTTAGCCAGCACGTTGTAGTGCCGCTCGTTGGCAAACTGGTTCTGGATCGCGATGACCGATTCGCTGTACGGGTCGAGATTCAGTTCGTTTGCCATCTGGGTGCGGCCGTCGATCGATTGACGGGTCAGCACACGCCACGGGTTCGCATACAGGCTGAACATGTTGACCGACGTGATGATGGTCGGCGTCAGATTCGGGCTGCGCTCGAAATCGATGAAGCCTTCGACCGACACGGGGATGCTATCGGGCATCTTGGGCGTGGTCGTCAAGGCGTACACACCGGTGTCGGTATTGACGGTGCCGCCGATCACGAAAGTGGTACCCGCCAGGGTGATCGAGCCATTGACTGGCGAATTACCCGAGCCCGCGCTATCGATGGGCTCCTTTGCCGCGAGGATGCCGTTGACGTACACCAGCGTGCGGCCACGCAGCAGCGGGACACCATCTGCTTTCTGGTCGCATGTGTCGCTGGTAGTTTGGCCTACGCTCAGTTTTCCGGAGACGGTGCCGTCTGCGCCAGGCGTGGTGGTGTGGATGCGCGCCGACGACACATAGGAGTCGCCTGAATGGGTGCCATCAAGCAAGTCGTTCTGCGCGTAAGCGCCAAAGCTGCTTCCCGCGTTGTGGCTCACGATGGCCAGCTTGGCTTCGTTCGACCCGATGTCGGCGGGCAAATAGTGCGCCCAGGGGACCGCTTCGGCGAAGGCCGTCAGAATCGAAACGACGGCTCGATTCGGTTGCAGCGAAAGCGGATCGTGGTGGACCGACGATGCGGAATCGAGAATCGAGCCATACTTGCGTCGGGCCGCCTCGGTCGTGGCATAAGCCAGGTGCAGCGCCTGTTCGGACACGTCGGCGGGCACGGACGTGCCGTGCTGCTCTTCGTAGACTCGTACGCCATCGAGAATCGCCTTGGTGACGAGCTCGCGCTGACCGTCGTCGGCACAATCGTCGAGAACGGCTTGAAGCTTGTCCGGAACCGCGGTGGCATTCTGGTTCAGCGCACCCGACATGAAGTCGTTGGCGGCAGCGGAATCGAAGACGCCGCCCTTGGTGGCGCCCTCCTTCAGGTTGTCGATGAATTTGGCTACTTCGGCCGTCTCGCGCTTGAAGTAATCCTGCTTGATGCGCATCGTCATGGTTTTGTGTCCTTTCGGCTGTTCAAACACTGGGCGCCGGCAACAGCCGACTCACAGGTATTCTCGAAGGGGCACGACAGCGTCCCGAGGGCGTTTTTCCGTCTTTCGCTACTCGCCTTCGCGCAGGTGCAGATCGTCGCGGCGGTTCGCGACGTAGCGGGTCGTGTACGGCGGGATGTTGGAGGTGGTTTCCGTGCCGACGATCTCGAACGCGAGCCGCGCCGGCTGTGGCCCGATCCCGAGCAGCAGGTACATCACGTCGTGCTTGCGAACGTCGAACCATTCATCGCTGCCCGACTCGCCCTCGGGCTGGATCAGGAAGCGGAACTCGTCTTCGGTCGACAGGGAGGCATCGTGTCGGCTCACGACGGGAGCCGGCGTGAACGGCTCGGCCAGCAGCGCGTAACCGTTGCCAACGAATTCGTACTCGAACTCCTCCTCGTCCATCGTGTCGAGCACGCCCAAGCCGCCCAGTGTCGGATTGCCGCCCACCGTCTCATCCGCCTTGCGCGTGATGACCTTGCGGAAGAGCTGACAGTTGAAGGTGTTGGGGTGGTTCATGATGACGTTGCGCGTCATCCGGTTCACTGCATCGGGCACATTGGTCAGCATCGGTTACTCCACCCTTTTGTCGATACGGCGAGCGATTTCGGTGTCGGTCATGCCGAACCGACGGAAGACGTCGAGATCCTGTTGGTTCACTCTGCCCGCCGCCATGGCAGCCTGGATCTTCCGCGTGGCCGGGCTCGCTCGCTTCGGCGGGCTCGCGCCGCTCGCCTTCGCCGCCCGCGTGAGCGCCGCCTTCTCCCGAGCGCGCTGTCGCTGACGCATGGTGGTTTCCACGTCGCGGATGCGGCTGGCCGGCTTGCTCGTCAGTTGCTCGGCCTCTTTCTGGGATGTCTGAACACGCACGCGGTTCTCGTCTTGGGCGCGCGCCTTGTCGATGAGACGGGCCAGGAAGGTTGGAACCGAGCTCGCGGACTCCACCTCCGCCATCACCCGCAGGATGTGCTTGCAAGCCACGCCGTGCAGGTTGGGGTTGCGGATCTTCGGATAACCTGTCTCGTCGCGGCCGGCGTTGAACTTCCCGATCGTGGCGATATAACGGAACCAGAATCGCCACCTTCCACAGTCGCACTCGATCTTCAACGGCTCGCGGCGTAACCACGCAGCGGACTTCTTCGCGTCCCCGCGCGCCCCCGACGCGGCCGAGGCATAGGACAGGAACTCAACGGTCACGTTGTGGTGCTGCACATCGGATTCCGGCCCGGCGTTCGTCATGAAGCGCACACGGCCGCCATAGGCCGCCACGGGCACCGCGAAACGAATTTGCTGGTTCGCCCGCGATCGGTCGTCGGGCAAGGACAGGTCGAGCACCTGCCGGGCGCGAATACCGCCCTTGTACTTCGCCTGCGCCGTGCGCACGTTGTGCCGGAAGGTCGCAAGGTCATCGTGCGTGAGCGGCCGGACCTCGCCACCCATGGTGGTGAACAGCAGCCGGTGCGCGTCGTAGTCGCCCTGGACGTCCTTGGCGTTGAGGATGACGGACTTCGGATGCCGACCGGCGGCCCGGCGCTCGGCGGCGTCTCGTGCGGCTCGGGCCTTGGAGTCAGCGGCAGAACCGCGCAGCTTCGGTAACCACCCGCCCGCGCCTGAGCCGCCCGGAGGCTTCTTACCGACCATCGCCAGACCCACTCTCGATTTGCGTCTTCATAGCTCCAAACTCTAAAATCAATGCGTCAGCGTCGTCTGGGGTAGCTGTTGTCGGCCCAGACCCATTTATCCACTGCCGCCGAACTACCTTTGGATACGCGGCCCTCACATCAAGTTCTCCTGGCCGCACTCTGCGTCAAACCAAACGAGATGGCGTGCCATTCCTGGATGTCGGCATGGCTATCCCTGCGCCCACGTGGGCGCATAGTCCTCGCGATAGTCAGCGATCGACTCGAAGCCTGTCCGCCGCTTGATGGCGAGCAGCCGCCCTTCATTCGGCAGCACGATGCGCTTCTGCGGTAGCGGCTGAAACGCCGAGTCGAGTCCGGCAGCCGCCATGACGGCCAGGAACTCGTCGCGCCGCCCGTAGACGCGCCGCGACACCAGCGTCAGATCGAAAGCTTCGTCCGGTCGCGTCTCATAGAAGATGGCTGCGGTGTCCCAAGCCTTCGCCGTCTCGGCGAACTTGCGCACCTCGCGATAGAAAGACTTCGCCGCCCGGGTGTCCTTGTCGAGCATCGGTCCTCCGTCAGATGGTGACGATGCCGCCCAGCGCCAGCCGCCGGAAATGGTCGGCGAGCTCGACCGCGCGCTCGACCGTTTCCGAGCGCAGCGCGTATTGGCACGTCGCGAGTGCCGCCACCTGGGCGCAGGTGATCGCGGCCGAGATCCGATACCGCGGCCCGCTCGCCTCGATACCGTCCTGCTCAATGGACTGCTCCGGGTTCGCGCGCGCTGCACGCTTTGCGAACACCAGTCGTGAGCTCTTGCCGTCGGCGGCAACGCCGGCTTTCAACGCGTAGAAAGCACCGATGGCGGCCGACAGATCCTCCTCGACAAACAGTGAATCGCGCGGCAGGTCGGGAATGTTGGTCAGCACGATGCAGTGATCCCGGCGCTCGGTGCGGTAGTCCGCTTCGGCACCGACGACCAGTACCCGCGCGTCTGCGTCATAGGCCGAAAACAGCGAGCACGCCTTGTCGCCGTAGCCGGCGAACGTCGCTTGGATCTGGATCACGTCGGGCCGCCTTCGTCTTCGGTGGATTCCGTGTAGGTGCGGATTTCAGCCTCACCGCCCCGCGCGCTGCCCTCCGCGCTATCTACGGTAATGGTCTGCACCAACGGGTATCCGGCTGGATCGTCTGTTCCTGGCACGCCCCTTCCGTCGTTCGGCTCGCCCGCAGCCGGCGCATCGAACAGCGGAATCTCGGCGTGGAGGTTCAGGTCGATCGCGAGAATCGTCAGGTTCTTTGCCTCGGTCTGGATCGACATGGCTGAGACGTCCGGCAGTTCGACCTGCACCGGCCAATAGACGTCATGCCCGGCAAAGTGATAGCGCGCCGTGAATCGGCGATTGGGTGCGGCGTCGAGGAACAGCGAGAACTGCGCAGCCAACGAATGCGCCGAAGGCTCGTCCGTCGCGAAGATCGCGATCTGGGCCCGGATGTCGCCGGCTACCGCGCGCAGGCCGAAGACACGCTCCTTCTCGTCACCGGGGATCGTCACCAACTCTCGATCGGCCACCTGGCGGGTGTAGTCTCGGTTCGTCGGCGCGTAGTCCTTCGCCATCGCCACGATGATCACCGGCAGTTCTGGCGGTTGGGTCACGGTGCCGGTGAGATCGCTGCGCATCAGCAGCGCGAGCATTTCCTCGGCCATGTCGATCATGCGGGACGGCGCCCAGAGAATGCTCGTGGCCAGGCCCCGTGTCACATACTGCTCAAGTGGCTTCGTGGTCGGTGCGAGAATCGCGTAGTAGCGCCCCATGAACGCGCCAAACGCGGCCTTGACGGATTGAAGCATGGCGGCGATCAGCGCGAGAACTTGCTGAGCAAGCGCCCGTATGCCGGCACGGTATCCGCCGGCCCGGCCACCTGCGGCTTGACGAACCCCGGCAGCGAGCCGGCGCCGCGGAACTCGGCAGCGTCGCGGCGCAGGCGCTCGAACGGCTCGACATCCACCACCATCGGCCTCACGGCCGCAGCGTCAAGCACCGCACCGCCGTCGATGCCCTTTGCCGCCAGCATGGACAGAAGTTGCTCGTTCTCGGCGCGCAGGTGCTCGATTGCCTCGCTGGCCTGGTCACGCTCGGCGTTGACCGAATCCAGCAGGCGCAGCACGCCGCGCAGTTGCTCGTCATAGATCGCCGCCTCGATGTCGTCGGGCGTCATGTCGTTGACGTCATCCAGCGTGTAGCCGCGGTTGGTCGAGTAGTTCGGCTCGAGGACGTAGTCGAAGCCGAAGAACTCCGGCCGCAGCGGATCGATGGCCGAGCTGAAGCCACCAACGCGGCCGGCGTACAGCTTGGCGGCCACTTGGCCGGGATCGTTGTTCAGGAACTCGGCTTGGTGCTCAATGGTGCCGTCCAGGCTCGCGCGCAGCAGCGTGGTCACGAGGGCGGGCTCGACAAGCGCCGGACGCCCATCGTCGAGACCGCCTTCGGCTGGGTTCATGCCGAACTTGATGCGCGGCCAGTGCCCGTAGTAGCCCGTCATGTCGCGGCTCTTCACGCGCTCCTGACAAGCAGGGCCGTTGATCGCATCGACGATTGAGCGGATGTCGAAGCTCCGCTCTTTACCGCGGAACTGCCGTCCGCGCTCCTTGAGGTTGTAGCTGATGATCGAGGTTTGCATCGAGTAAGCCTCCTTGACTCACAAGATGCTATGCCACCCGAGAATCTCTCCGAGAGCTCGTTTTCCAAGTACCAGTTGCAAGCACATAGCAGCCGGAAGTAAGCACTGCGCCCGAGTGCAAATAGTCGAGGCGAAAATACATCCCGCCTCGGCTATTACCCTACACTCAGTACGCCCTTAGTGCTGAATCACCTCCATCGACACCGGTCGCGAGAAATCGAGATCCTCGCCGTTGTCGGCGCGCACCTTCATCAGCTTGTCGTGATCGACCGTGCCGCTGAATGTCGCTACCCGGTCGTACGCGAAGTTTGGACGGTCGGACAACCGCACTGCCACGCCCGGATCGGCCTGGACGAAGACGTACTGCCCCTTAATCCACGCCGGCAGCTACTGGACCGGTTGCTGGCCGGCAGGCAGGCAGTACTTCTCCGCCGAATCAAGGCTCACGATGCAGCCGAGCGGCTTGCTGTTCAGCGTTACGCGCATCGCGTTCTGTACCGACCCAGTGAAAACCTGCTCAAGTCATAATGGATGAAAAGACGATGAGCACGAAGATGGACGAAGACATCAAACGATGGACGGCCAAGCGCAAGAGCGCGCTGGTGATGGACATCATTCAGGGCAAGACGACGGTTGCCGAAGCCAGCCGAACCTATGACCTGTCGCCCTCCGAGGTCGAGAACTGGGTGGACGACGGCAAGCGAGGCATGGAGAACGCGCTTCGCGCCAATCCGCTGGACGTCAAGGAGCAGTACGAGCGGCAGATCAAGGAGTTGCAGGAGGCCTACGGCGAAGCCATGCTGGAGTTGCGCGCCAGAAAAAAATTGCAGTCCCTGCTGGGCGAGGACGAGAAGTGATCGAAACGATCCACCAGGGACTGAAAGAAGAAGGCGTTGTCGTTTCGATTTCCAAGCTCTGCAAGTGGTTCGATGTGCCGCGCCGAACCGTGTATTACCGGCCAGTCAAGGCAGAACCCGTCGTGCAGGCGCGTTTCTCGGAACCGATCAAGGCCATGATCGAGGAGTCGCCATCATTCGGCTATCGGACAGTGGCGCACCTGCTGGGCTTCAACAAGAACACGGTGCAACGCGTGTTCCAGTTGATGGGCTGGCAAGTGCGCAAGCGGCCAGTTGGCTTTCGGCCACGGGTGCAATCGATGCCATCGGTTGCGCTCAAACCGAACTCGCGCTGGTCGACCGACATGTGCCGTATCTGGGCGGGGCGAGACGGCTGGGCAACCTTGGCCCTGGTCATCGATTGCTACACGCGCGAGTTGCTGGGCTGGCACCTGTCCCGAAGCGCAAAGGCGACGACCGCGGCCAGCGCGCTGGAGCACGCGTTGATTGCTCGGTTCGGCACGCTGGGTCGAGTATCGACGCCATTCCTGTTGAGGAGCGACAACGGCCTGGTTTCACGAGCCAAAAGTACACGAAGCTGGTGCGCGATTACGGCCTGAAGCAGGAGTTCATCACGCCGCATTGCCCGCAACAAAACGGCATGGTGGAGCGAGTGATCAGGACGCTGAAGGAGCAATGCGTACACCGGCAGCGCTTCGAATCGCTACAGCATGCGAGCCCGCGCCCATCGCCCGACTGGTCAGCTTACTAACCCACCCCGGCCGAGCGCATCAGTCGCTGAAGATGAAGACCCCGGCCGAGGCGTTTGCTTTAGCCGCTTAACCTGTGCAGGTTTGGCTGGGTCATTACAGCCATGCCAAGAGGTGGGATTACCCGTTTTGATAGAGGTGCGAATCTTCATCAAAACAGCGCGCAAGCGCCAAGGAGTAACCCCGTGAGTAGTCTCAACCAAAATGTCATCCGCCTATCTGCCGCTGGCGGAGCTGCAGGTCGATCTCGATACTTGGCTGATGTACTACAACGGCGAGCGAACGCATCAAGGTAAGATGTGTTGTGGTCGCACGCCTCTGCAAACGCTCATCGCGGGCAAGGAGGTGTGGAAGGAGAAAGTGAGCCACCTGAATCTGATCTGACAGTCACGCACCGTCGGAACGGGTAACTGCCAGATCGGGTCGCGACTTCTACAACTAAATTGATAATAGCGTCTCGGCCACTTCATTTCTTCGCCGTCGTTTCTTTCGAGAACGGACTTTACGCCGTTAAAGTACCAAACTCACGGAGCATATTTGATTTCAATTTTCCTTCGAGTTGTTCTATGTCCTCAAGCGTTTGCACCCGGTCTATTTGAGCTTCTATGAGATCCTTCAATCGCTCAGTCTGAGAAAGAATCTGTGCTGTATTTGCCATTTCTTGTAAAATCCGGCTGGCTGCAGCCTCCATTGTAATTCCTCGAGCGTCCGCCAAGTTCTTCAGCAGGCCTACTCCTGCCGGCGCGTCCCCTACAGGTGACAAGACCCAAGCGGCGCCCTTGATTTTCAAACTCAAAATGTCGTCGTGTCGGAGATAGCCGTCATCAAGTTTGCTGCGAACATCGTTGATATGCTCCCGCAACCGGGCCCTTAGGCGGCTGATTTCGTGAACTCGATGGTGGTCGGTCAAGCATTTTTGGGGTTGGTGTGGCTCGATATTGGGATGCGCGAATTTCAATTTGCGCGACAACTCAGGATGAATTTCCTGAATCAGGATCGCACGCAAACGCAGTAGCGCTTCCTCGGAGTTGGCCTGCGCGATCAGCAGCGTGAAGCGTTCGCGCATCCGTTCAGTTGCGAGCAAAGCCTGCCGTGTCTGCTCTGCCCGCTTGCATATCAGATCGGCAGCCTCCGCCATGGAGATCCCGCGCGACAACGCCACTCCCTCAAGGACACCGAAATGCGCCCGCGAAGACGGATCCTCTGAAAACGCCCGTGCCTCATCGGCTTTCATCTGGCGGAGTTCGTCACCGAGTTCGCAATTTGCCGCATAGGGGCGTCGTAGCTCATTGATTTTATCGTTTAGGATACGCTCCAGCGCACGACGATTATGCTCGATCATCGCCTCGGCCCTGTTGGGATGTCTGGCCGGAGGTGCCTCAGCAAAGTCGCTGCCATTGAATCGCCACGACCAGCAATTACCCAGCGTCATGCTTGGTGGCAGGTCCCCGCGATAGGTACTTGCGAAATACCAGTCGCCATCGGCGGACGGAACATAATCGGAATCATCGGTGAAATAGATCACGCGCGTAGATTTGACCTGAGTCACGATCGTATAGATAGGCGTAGTCGTGCCGTCACAGCCGGATTGAAAGGCGCTCATCGAGACTCCTCGTAATGCAGTGAAATTTGAAACACCTTGAGACCATCGTCGTTGCTGGCCGCCGCGAGCAACCCAGCAGAGACGGCCGGAGGCTGGCGATAGCGACCGCCGATTTGTCCTTCCCAGATCTTGATCTCACGGTCCGGATCGAACACCGCCAGCTGTCCTTCAGAGGACAGCACGACCAGATGACTCCCATATTCGATGGGGCATCCGCAACCAGGCGCGCGCAGCCTACTAAGCCAGCGCAACGCGCCGGTGGCAGTATCGAAGGCAAGCAGATGCCATGTCCCGTCGAGCACATACACGACCCCGGCGCGGACCAGTAGGAACTGATTCGCTAGTGGTTGTCCGTAGCGCCGCGTCCAGAGCGACTCACCCGTGCGGATGTCGAAGCACTCAAGCTCACCCCGCTCAGTCGCCCAGATCACGCGGCCCGAACAGATGCCGGGCCGGCCGCGCACGAGTCCACGACTTCGCACTGTCCAGCGCAGTTGCCCGTCACCGGCATCGACGCAATGGACGGTGCCGTCGTTGCACGGTGCGATGACTAGGTCGAGCTCAGCATCGTGGGCGACCGTTGCGGGAGGCCAGTAGCTGTGCCTGAAAGACCAGATCTGCCGCCCTGTCTTCCAGTCGAGCGCTTGCAAGTGCCCGTACGGCTTGCCCTCGTTCCATTGCTCGGTGTTCACGAACAGGCGGTCGTGCTCGAGATCAAGCACCGGCGTGGCATGGACACTCGAATCCTGCCGCCAGCGCCAGATAATCGAGCCATCCCGCGCATCAAGACGCGTGATCGTGCCGTCGTAGCACCCGAATATGACGCTCTGCTGGGCAAACTGGAGGCGCTGCACGATCCCCTTGGCAGGTCGCGTCAGGCTCTCGTAGCACCACTGAATAGCGCCGTCGGCCGCATTGTGCCGCCAGACTCGGCTCGAATCGTCAGCCACGAAAACGGCGCCGTCTGCGATTGCGGGGCTGCTCTTCCAAGCGTGCCTCTGCTGCACGTTCAACTCGAAACGATGCCAGAGTGGAGTGGTCACGAACGGCGGAAACGATCCCTGCATACGTGGTGGGCGAGCGTCGAAGCAATCGCGCGACAGCCCGATATCGTGACGCCTGAACAGCGAGACGACGGGAAAGCGCCTCAAGGAGAGTTGCCGGGAGCCGAGCGGTTGCCACATGTCGAATAGGAGAGCCGCGCCACGGATATCGAGCGCGTGTCCGTCGGCGGCCAGCGCGTCGTCCACCAGCGCGACGGCGGAGCCCTGCTTCATGAAATCGTCGATGATGACCGCGCGGCTGCCGGGGGCCGCAGCCGCGCCCTCCACCCAGCGCTTGCGGTTATGCTCTTTGCGCTGGTCGCGCACCATCAACGTGTGCAGTCGGCGGCCGTCGCGGAGTGCCGCCAGCGCCGTCGAAAACAGCAGCGGCGCCGCACCGAAGCCCGGGCCGATCAGCACGGTGGGCTCAAACGGCTTGACGAGGCGCCACATGAGTTGCCCGGCCATCTCGATATAGCGCGCGTCGCTGAGCAGATCCCGGAAATCGAACTGGAGCCCGTCGGTGAAATGAATGGCCCTCGTATAGATCTGGCGGCGCAGTGTTTCCCAGTCCGGGTTCTCGCGCACGGCCATCGTCGCGCGCGAGATCTCGTGCGCAGCATCAGTCGGCCTGGTAGATTGGTTCATATTGAGGGCTCGTACGGATCAGCGTCGGCGCAGAACATGTTCGATGAGGCCGAGCTGCGCAGGCAGGCACACCCGATGCAGATCGTACTTCTCGACGACGGTGCGTCGGGCCGCCGCGCGCAGCCCCGTATGCCGGCTCGGATCGCGAAGCGCATCGAGCACGCGCGCGGCCACGGCATCGGGCGAAAAGAAATCGACGAGCCATCCATTCTCCCCGTCGGAGATGACTTCCTGCACCGGCGGCGTCCGCGACCCGACGACGAGGCAACCTGCGCTCATCGCCTCAAGCATCGACCACGAGAGCACGAACGGGTAGGTCAGGTAGACGTGGACGCATGATACCTGGAGGATCCGCAGAAACGCCGAATAGGGTACGCGTCCGAGGAAATGGACACGCGACAGATCGAGCGACGCACCGAGCTCGTCGAGCATGGCCTGCCGATGGGTCTGGCCGTCGGGCAGGCGCGCGCCGTAGCTTACGCCGTCGCCGCCCACCACGATGACGCGCGCGCGCGGCCGCTCGGCTAGGATCGGCGGCAACGCGCGCATGAAGGTCTGGAATCCGCGGTGCGGTTCGAGATTGCGCGCCACATAGGTGACGACCTCGTCTCCCGCGCCAACCACGCAATTGCTATCCGGTATCGCAAAGCGCGCCGCGGCATCGGGTATCACGCGCGGCGTGTCGACGCCCTCGTGCGCGACGCTGATGATCGGCTGATAGAGCGCGGGATAGAGCGAGCGCTGCCACTGGGTGGGGGTCTGCCCCCAGTCGACAGCCTCGAGTCCGAGCAGGTTGCCGATGTTCTTCGTCCGGATGCGCGGCGCCGTATCGAATACCTCTGGCTCGCTTCGATCGAAACCGATGTCCGCGCCGCGAAAACGATAATAGAACTCGAAGTAGCCGATCAGCGGCGCGTGCGGAAAAACGTCCTTTAGATACCAGATTTCGCCCCACCCGTTGTGCCCGAGCATCAGGTCAGGTTCGAAGCCGGCCTGACGCAATTCGAGCGCCTGGCGTGCCACTTCCTGCCCGTTGAGGATGGCCGCCTCCACATCGCCGATGTAGTGGTGTATCTCCCGCGTCACATCGCGCTTCGGGCGATAGGCCATGACTCGCACGCCCGCCATGACCAGATCCTGGCGCTGCGTGATGAACACCACCTCGTTTCCTTCGATGGCAGCGAGATGCCTGGCGAGATGCAGATACTGTCCGGGCGCGTTCTGATGGATGAAAAGGATTTTCATGACGGATGCTGTGGACTTGGCGATTGCCCCGGTTGGGCGTTCATTGCTCACTCAACTGCCACATACCGAGATGCCCCAGCTTGGCAGCAAGCTGAAGCCGTGCATTGCGCCAGTCCGTGATGGCCTGAATGCGCTGCTTGCGTGCATTGGCGAGATCGGACTGGGCGCTCAGCAGCTCGAGAATGCCGCCCACGCTCTTGGCATAACGGCGTTCGGCCGCAGTATACGAAAGCGCGGCAGCATCGAGCAGCGTCGCGCTGTTGTTGACATTGCGGGTGGCAGCATCGAGCGCGTAGTAGGCGTTCCAGACGTCGATGGCCACCTGCCGTCTGGCCTCGTCGAGCACCGCCTGCTGCATTTCCGATTGCGCCTCGGCCTCGCGCACCTGATATACGCGTGAAAAGCCTTCGAAAATGGGGATGCTGATCTGGAAGCCGATGAACCAGTCGTGTCCGGTCGCAGGGAATTGCGGAATCCCGAGCCCCAGCGTGGCGGGCTGATTATTCGTGCTGTACTTCGCGGTCAGGCTCAGCGTGGGCAGCCCCTGCGCACGGATTTGGCGCGTCTTGGCCAGCGCCGCATCAAGCTCGGCCTGAGCCGCCCTGACGCTCGGGTGAGTTCGTCTCGCTTCGTCCATCAGTGCCGCCACCGAATCACGGAATTCGTCTACGGGGCCGACATTCTCGGCCACGCTGGGCAGGGAGATCGGCTGATCCGGCGCCAGATTCATGTCGGAGGCCAGTGTGCCGATCGCCGTCTCCCACTCGCCTTGCGCCTTCGTCCGATTGAAGACGGCCTGCGCATACGCCGTTCGCGCTTGCAGTTCGTCGCTGCCCGGCACGATGCCGCGCTCCGCGCGCGCCGTCGCGGCGGCCAGGCTGTCGCGCGCAGTGCCGACCACCTCGTCCGCCGCCTCGAGCGCGCCTTGCGCCGCCTGCGCGCCGTAATAGTCGTGAGCCACGTCCGAGAGGTTTTTCTGCAACTGCGCTTCCTGGCTGGCCTGCGCGGCGTTCAGCAGCTCGCTGGCATTGCGCAGCGCTGCCGACCTGCCGCCGAAGTCGTAGAGCACCCAGCTCAGCGATATGTTCTCTGAACGAATGCTCGATCGGTTTGCGGAACTCAGGTCCGGGTGCCCGGTGATATCCGTGACCGAATCGTCATGCACGGCCTGCCATTGGGCTGAGACGGTCGGCAGGAACGCGGCGCGCCCCTGCCCGACCTGCGCGGCGCGGAGTTTGACGTCGATCCACGCCTGGCGCGTCTTCGGGCTCGTGCAGAGAGCGCGCTCCACGGCCTCGTCCAGACGCAGCGGCTGGCCGACGGACTCGAACACGCATAGCGCCGGGTTGCTGATCACCGGACTCGCTGGCCCAGCCGGAATGCTCGTCTCCGCCCGCAACGGATCGAATGCGCGCGCGGGTGCCGATACGGCCAGAACTGCCGCACACAGAATGCCGGAAGCCCATCGCTCACCGCTCACGCAGGCTCTCCTGCGAGGTTTGCACGAGCGGATCGAGGAAATATCGCGCGACGCTGCGCTTGCCGGTCCGGATTTCCGCGGTCACTTCCATGCCGGGCGTGAGCCGCACTCGGCTCCCGTTGATCAGCATCGTGTCCGACGGCAGGCGGATGCGCGAAACGAACACGAGGCCCAGCTTCTTGTCCTGCGCCGCATCGTTGGACACCGATTCGACCGTGCCGGTCAGATAGCCGAAGCGCGTATACGGAAACGCCTCCACCTTGACGATGGCGGTCTGCCCGGCGCGCACGAAGCCGATATCCTTGTTTTCGATACTGACCTCGGCCTCGAGCGCGTCATTCGGCACGATCTCCATGAGTGCCTGCGCAGTGGTAACCACGCCGCCCACCGTATGCACCGACAACTGCTGGACCGTGCCGGACACCGGCGCATAGAGGCTCATCAGCTTCTGGCGCGTCACGGCCTTGGTCTCGTCGTCCTGATTCTGCGAGAGCTGCGCGCTCGCCTTGTCGAGCGCGTCGAGCTGCTCGCGGCGAAACGCGGAAATCGTGGCCTCGATATCGGCCTTCTGCTCGGCCACGCCGGCCGCCAGCTCGCGGGCATGACTCTGTTGCGCGGCAAGCTCATGCTCCTGCTCGCGCGCGGCCTGCTCCTTGGCCAGGTAATCCTGCCGCGCCACATAACGGTCCTTCACCAGCGCGCCGAAATCGTCCGCCTGCTGCCGTGCCAGCGGCGCGGTGGATTTCAGCTTCTCGATCTCCTGGCGCGTCGTCTCTCCTTCGGCCTCGCGCTTGGCGAGCTCCGAGCGCGCGCTCGACACCTTGTCCTCGTACTCGCGGAACTGCCCGTCGGCAAACGACTGCGCCTGCCGTTGCTCGTCCGCGCTCGCGCCGTCCGTGACGGCCACGCGCGGCGCGCTGCCGCTGGCCTGCGCCGCCAGCAACGCGCGCGAACGTGCGATGGTCAGCGCGGCATTGACCTTCGACGAGCGCGCCTTGTCCGAATCGGCCGCCGCCTGCGATGGATCGAGCTCGACGAGTAACTGCCCCGCGTGAACGGCATCGC
Organism: Burkholderia plantarii; assembly: GCF_001411805.1. Lineage (NCBI taxonomy): Bacteria > Pseudomonadati > Pseudomonadota > Betaproteobacteria > Burkholderiales > Burkholderiaceae > Burkholderia > Burkholderia plantarii. The sequence goes on from NZ_CP007212.1 coordinate 2,453,301, forward strand.
CGTCCCGGACCGCGATCCGGCGCACGACGCCGGTGATCGCGGGCTGCACGATCTTCACGCGCACGTCGGGCTGCAGCTTGCCCTTGGCGGTCGCGACGATGTCGAGCTGCCCGATCAACACGATTGCCAGCGTCACGGCCGCGATCAGCACGATGATGCGCATGGCCCAGTGCGGGGCGGGATGCACGGGTGTCTCGACGAGTTCGAGATGCGACGGCAGGAACGCGAGCTCGTGGGCGACCCGGGGCGGTATGTCCAGTTCGCGCCGGACTGCCCACGCGGCGCGCAGCACCGACGCGTAGCGCAGCATCAGATCGGCGAGCGCCCGCACGCGGAGAAATCTGGTGGATGCCATGGTGATGGGCCCGTCAGGTGTTTTGCAGTTCGATCAGGCGCGCGTAATAGCCGCCGGAATCGAGCAGCGCATCATGTTTGCCCCGCTCGACGATCTGCCCCCGGTCCATGGCGATGATGTGATCCGCCTGCCTGACCGCCGTGAGCCGATGCGCGATGACGATGACGGTGCGTCCCTGGCATATCGCGCGCATGTTTTTCTGGATGATGCGTTCGGTCTCGAAGTCCAGCGCGCTCGTGGCCTCGTCGAAGATCAGGATGCGCGGATTGGTCACGAGCGCCCGGGCGATCGCGATCCGCTGCCGCTGGCCGCCCGACAGGTTCGAGCCATGCTCGCCGACGAGCGAGTCATAACCCTCGGGCAGATCCGAAATGAATTCGTGCGCGCCCGCGAGTGTCGCCGCGCTGATGACGGCCTCGAGCGGCAGGCCCGGATCCGTCAGCGCGATGTTCTCGCGGATCGACCGATTGAAGAGCATGTTCTCCTGCAGGACCACACCGATCTGCCGGCGCAGCCAGGCCGGGTCGGCCAGCGCGAGGTCGATGCCGTCGATCATGACCCGGCCGTGCTCAGGGAGGTACAGGCGCTGCAGCAGCTTGGTCAGCGTGCTCTTGCCGGAACCGGAACGGCCGACGACGCCCACCATCTCCCCGGCCCGGATCTCGAGCGATACGCCGTCAAGAATGACGGGGCCGTCCGGCTTGTAGCGGAAGCGCACATTCTGGAAGCTGATGTCGCCGCGCACCGCCGGCAGCGCCTGGCGGCTCGCGGGCAGCTCCGTGCGCGCATTCAGGATGTCGCCGAGCCGGCCCATCGAAATACCGATCTGCTGGAAGTCCTGCCAGATCTGGGCGAGCCGCAGCACCGGCGCCGCCACGCGCTGCGACATCATGTTGAACGCGATCAGTTGCCCCACCGACAACTGTCCGTCGATCACGAGGCGCGCGCCGAAATAGAGCGTGCTGACGGTCACGAGCTTTCCCACCAGCTGGATCAACTGCTGGCCGACGTTGCCGAGCACGCTAACGCGGAATCCCGCCGATACGTAGGCGGAGAGCTGATTGTCCCAGCGCTTCGTGAACTGCGGCTCCACCGCCATGGATTTGACCGTCTCCATGCCCGAGACGGCCTCGACGAGGAACGCCTGATTGTCCGCACCGCGCGCGAACTTCTCGTTCAGGCGCTGGCGCAGTATCGGGTTGAGCACGGCCGACACGAAGGCATACAGCGGCAACGACACCACCACGATCAGTGTGAGCCTGACGCTGTAGAAACACATGACGGCGATGAAGACGATCGAGAAGAACAGATCGAGCACGGCGGTCAGCGCCTGCCCGGTCAGGAAGTTGCGGATGTTTTCCAGCTCGCGCACCCGCGCGACTGAATCGCCGACGCGCCTCGCCGCGAAGTAGGCGAGCGGCAGCGTCAGCAGGTGGCGGAACAGACGCGCCCCCAACTCGACGTCGATCCGGTTCGTGGTGTGCGCGAACACATGGTTGCGCAGCCCGGACAGCAGAACTTCGAACAGCGAGCTGGCCAGCAGCGCGACGCAGACCACGTTCAGCGTGCTGAACGCGCGATTGACCAGCACCTTGTCCATCACCACCTGGAACATCAGCGGGGAGACGAGGCCGAACAGCTGAAGGACGGCCGAGACGAGCAGCACCTCGAGCAGCAGGCGCCGATACTTCACGATCGCGGGAATGAACCACGAGAAATCGAAACGGGCGAGCTCGCCGGCCAGCGACGCACGCGACGCGAACAGGAACATCACGCCGCTGGAGCGCGTGATGACCTCGTCCACCGGGCAGGTGGTGGGCGACGCGGCGCCCGGAAACAGCACGAGCGCCTTCGCGCCATCACAGCCGGCGAGGATGAAATGCTCGCCGTTGGCATCGCTGACGAGTGCCGGGAACGGCGTGCGGGCGAGCCGCTGTGCCTGTACCCGCACCCGGCGTGCCTTGAGGCCGATCGCGCGGGCCGCCAGCAGCAGGTCGTCCTCGGTGAAGCGCCCGGATTTCAGCCCGGCGCCGTGCCGCAGTTGCGAGGCATCCGCCGCGATCCCGTGGAAGCGGGCGATCACCACCAGTGCCTCGACACCGGCATCGTCCGAGACCTGTGTCGGGCCCGGCTCCGCCCCCGCTCGTGTTTCCTGTCGTTCTTGCATCTCGTATCCGAACCTGACGCGGCCCCGTGCCGGCCGCCCCTCGTCCATCACGGGGCGGCCGGCACGGGCCGACTTCCTCAGTGGGTCATACCTCGTTAATGCCAGCTCGCCGCCAGCGTCGGCGCCAGCTCGCTCTGCAGCGTCGCGGGAAGCGCCGTGGTGCCGGCACCGGGAGGCGCGAACGCCGCCATCGCGCTGACGAGCGCGTTGACCTGCGCGCCGCCGATCGTCTTGCCATCCGACGCGACGATCCCCGCGTACCCCGCGCTCGCGCCGGCGAACCAGTTGGTCAGGTCCACCTGCTCGTGGGTGCCCAGCACGGAAACCAGCAGGTCGTTGCCCGACTGCGTCATCCACAGCTGATTGCTGGCGGCCTCGCTGAACAGCACCTCATTGGCCTTGCCCGCGACGCCCGCGGCCGGCAGCTCGACGCTCGTGAGCGCGCCGTCCGATGCATCGCCGGCCGCGGCGGCCACCACCACCTTGTCCCCGAAGCCCGAGGTCGCGTTCAGCGTGACGACGTCGCTGCCGCGCCCGGCCACGACCGTGTCGTTGCCGGTGGTCGACGTGTTGACGGCCTCGGTCCCGTCGTTGGCGATCAGCGTCTGGGCGGCCTGACTCAGCTCACCGTTGAGCACCGTGACGCCGGCCGCGCTGACGTAGTTGCCCGTCCACGTATCCACCACGTTCGACAATGCGTTCGCATCGGCCACGATCACGTCGCCCGCGTTCGTCACCGCATACGTGTTGTTGCCGAGCCCACCGATCATGGTCACCGCGACCTTCGACGGCGTCGCTGGGTTCGTCGAGTCGTTCAGGCGCGTATTCACGTCGTTCGCCACCAGCTTCGTCGTCGTCACGCCGTTGCCGGTCAGCGTCACGGCCGCGTCGCCGATCGCCGTCATGGTCTCGATGTTGGCGCTCGCCGTGTAGCTCGTTGCCGCCACCACCGTGTTGTCGGCGCCGGCCAGCGCCTGGATCACGTCGGCGCTCTGGAACACTACAAACGTATCGCTCCCGGTCCCGCCCGTCAGCGTGTTGACGAACGCCTGGCTGGAGACCAGCGTGTCGTTGCCCGAGCCCGCGACGAGCGTATCGAGGGCCTCGTTGGCCGTCACCATGTCGTCGAGCGAATTCGCACCGAGCGTGATGCTGGCGAGCCCCGTGCCGTAGAGCCGGTCGATGCCCGCGGCGGCCGTTACGCTCACGCTCGAATATTCGACGTTGTCCACGGGGTCGTCGGTGCTGCCGCCCGAGATCTGGATCACGTCCGCGGCGTTGTTCACCACGAAGGTGGTCCCCGCCGCGCCGACCAGCGTGGCCACGCCCGTGCCGGCCACCAGCGTGTCGCTTGCCGAGCCTGCGACCAGCGTGTCGTGGCCAGCATTGCCGGTAACGATTTCGCCCTGCCCGTTGCCGGTCAGCGCGAGATCGGCGCTGCCGGTACCCGTCAGCCGCTGGACGTTGGCCGGGCCCGTCAGGCTCACGGACGTCTGGATCACGTTGCTGCCGCCCGCCTGCGCCTGTACCACGTCGCCGGCGTTGTTGACGACGAACGTATCGTTGCCCGCACCACCGATCAGCGTGTCGATGCCGGTCCCCGACACGAGCGTGTCATTGCCCGAGTTCGCGGTCAGGGTCTGGGCCGTCGCACCGCCCGTCAGCGTGATGGCGGCCGTGCCTTCGCCGGTCAGATACTGCACGTTGGCGGGCGACGTGTAGCTGACGGCGGTCTCGACCGTATTGCTGGCCGCGCCCGCCTGCGCCGCCACGATGTCCGAGGCGTTGTTGACGATGAACGTGTCGTTGCCGGTGCCGCCCACCAGCGAGTCGACACCCGTCCCCGACACGAGCGTGACGTTGCCCGAACCGGCCACGAGCGTGTCCGCCCCCGAATTGGCGCGGATCGTCTGCGTCTGGGCGCCGCCCGTGAGCTTGAGCGCCGCGGCACCGGTCGCCATGAGCACCTGCATGTTGTCGCCCGTCGCGTAGGTCACCGAACTGAGCACCGTGTTCAGGTTGCCCCCGGCCTGCGCCTGGACGACATCGGCGGCGTTGTTCACGACGAACACGTCGTTGCCCATCGTGCCGATCATCGTGTCGATACCGGTGCCGGCGACCAGCGTGTCGTTGCCGGCGCCCGCCACGAGCGTGTCCTGGCCGCCATTGCCCGTGATCGTCATGTCGCCGGGGCCACCCGTCAGCACGATACCGGCCGAGCCGGTACCCGACAGCGCGGCCACGTTGGCCGAGGCGGTGTAATTGACGGACGACTGCACCGTATTGACGTTGCTGCCGGCCTGGGCCTGCACGACATCGGACGTGTTGTTGACGACGAACGTGTCGTTGCCGCTGCCGCCGACCAGCGTGTCGATCACCGCGCCCGCGACGAGCGTGTCGTTCCCCGCGTTGGCCGTGACAAGCTCCGAGGTGGCGGCATTGCCGGTCAGCACTAGGTTCGCGCTGCCGGTGCCGGTCATGGCCTGGACGTTGGCCGCCCCCGTGAAGCTGACCGCGGTCAGTATCGTATTGGTGTTGCCGACGCTCTGGGCGCTGATGCTCGTCGCGGCCGAGGTCACGACAAACGTCTCGTTGCCCGCGCCGCCCACCAGGTTCGCGCCGCCGGCCCCCGTGACGAGTGTGTCGTTGCCGGCGCCCGCCACGAGCGTGTCGTGCGAGGCATTGCCGCTGATCGTCTGGTCGCCGGTGCTGCCGGTCAGCGTGATCGCCGTGGTGCCGGTGGCGGCCAGGAACGCGATGTTGCTGCCGCTCGTGTAGCTCACCGACGACTGGACCGTGTTGATGCTGCCGCCGCCCTGCGCGATCACAAGATCGGCCGTACTGTCGATCACGAACGTATCGTTGCCCGCGCCGCCGATCATCGTGTCGGCCGTCGACTGAGCCCCGGCCACCAGCGTATCGTCGCCCGAGCCCGCCACGAGCGTGTCCTTGCCGAACTCCGCCGTGATGATCTGGTTCCCGACGCTGCCCGAGAGCTCGATCGAAGCGGACGAGATGCCCACCATCGACTGGACATTGGCCGACGCGGTATAGCTGATCGAAGTCTGGATCGAATCGATGCCGCCCGCCTGGGCGATCACGACGTCATCGGCATGCGAGACGATGAACTCGTCGTTGCCGGTGCCGCCGATCATCGTCGCGGCACCGGTCCCCGAGCCCAGCGTGTCGTTGCCGGAGCCCGCGATCAGCGTGTCGTGGCCCGCATTGCCGAGAATCTCCTGATTGCCGCTCCCGGTACCGGTGAGCGTGAGATCGGCGCTGCCCGTCGCCAGCGCGAGCCCGATGCCGCTGCCTGCGGAAAAGCTGACCGACGTGTTGAGCGTGTTGCCGCCGGTGCCGGGGTTGTTGAACTCGATCACGTCCGCCGAATTGTTGACGACGAAGAGGTCTCCTCCCACGCTGCTGCCGATCAGGGTATCGACACCCGCGCCGCCCACCAGCGTTTCGTCGCCCATCGTGTCCGTGAGGGTTTGCGGCCCGTTGCCGCCCGTGAGCATGATTTTCTGCGCGGTGCCGTTCAGGAACTGGACATTATCTGGGCCGACGTAGCTCACCGACGTGTTGACGGTATTGATGTTGGATCCGGCCTGCGCTTCGACGATGCTGGTCGTGCTGCCCACCACGAACGTATCGTTGCCGCTGCCGCCAACCATCAATGCCCCACCTTTCAGCGTGTCGTTGCCATTGCCTGCTACGAGCGTTTCGAAGCCGGAAGTCGAGGTCAGCGACTGATTACCTGTGGTGCCCGTCAGCGTGATGCCAGTTGCTGTGCCCACGACAGTCTGCACAGTCGCGCCCGCGGTATAGCTGACACTAGAATCGACCTCGTTGCTGGCCCCGGCCTGCGCGACGACGACATCACCCGCGTTGTTGATGACGAACTGGTTGATGCCAGAGGTGCCACCGACCATCGTATCGACTGCGGTTCCCGCCACGATCCGGCTGCCAGTGGCGTAGGCGTTTAGCGTCGCCGAGGTCACCCCACCCGTTAACGTCAATCCCGCTGCGGTCGCCGTCATGATCTGTACGTTTGCCTGATCGACATAGCTGGTCGACGCTAGGATCGTGTTGATATTCGAGCCGGCCAGCGCGGTGACCGAGTCCGAAAGGCTGGTAACAATAAAAGTATCGTTGCCCGTGCCTCCGAACATGAAATCGGCATGCCCCGTCATCGAGGTCAACGTGTCGTTGCCGGACCCCGCATACAGCGAGTCGTTGCCTTGGTTAGCCACGATCGTTTCGTCGCCGCTGCCACCCTTGAGCGCGATGTTCGCTGTGCCCGTGCCGACCAGATTCTGTACATTTGCCGATGCTGTGTAGCTCACTGTCGACTGGATTGTGTTGGACAGAGCGCCACGCTGGGCGATCACTACGTCGGTCGAGCTCAGCACTTTGAAGTTATCGTTGCCCATACCGCCGACCAGTGTGTCGCCATGACCGTTCGAGATCAGCGTGATGTCCTGGTTGTTGGCCGTCAGTGTGATGGCCGCCGATCCCGTGCCATCCAGGGTCTTCACGTTCGCCGATGCGACGAAGCTCGCGCTCGCGTTCACCTGGTTGAAGGTGCCCGCCGCCTGCGCGATCACCACATCGGCCGAGTTGTTCACGTCGAAGACATCGGCCCCCGTGCCGCCGATCAGCGTATCGACGGCCGCGCCGGCAATCAGATCGGTGACACCGGAATTGGCCGTCAGCGTCTGCGAAATCGAGTCGCTGCCGGTGAGTGAGAGGGTTGCCGTGCCGGTGCCCGTCACGTTCTGGATATTCGCGCCCGACTTGTAGCTCACCGACGTGAGAACGGTGTTCGTCCCGCCGGCCTGCGCGTTGATCACATCGGACGTGCTGTTGATGACGAAGGTGTCGTTGCCCGTGCCGCCGTTCAGCGTGTCGGGGCTCGCTCCGGCAATCAGCGTATCGTTGCCTGTGCCCGCCGTCAGCGTGTCGGAGCCGGAGTTCGCGGTAATCGTCTGGTCGCCGGTGCTGCCGCTCAGCGCGATGCTCCCGCCTCCCGTGCCAGTGAGAGTCTGCACGTTGGCCGATGCCGTGAAACTGAGCGAGGTGAGGATCGTATTCGTGCTGCCGGCCTGTGCGACGACCGTGTCTGCCGTGTTGTTGACCACGAACGTATCGTTGCCGACGCCACCCACGAGCGTATTCTTGGCGGCGCCCGACACCAGCGTGTCGTTGCCGGTACCAGCCGTCAGCGTATCGAGCCCGCTGTTGGCCGTGATCGTCTGGTTGCCGGAGCCGCCGGTCAACGCGATCGCGGCCGTGCCGGTGCCCGTAATGCTCTGGATATTGGCCCCCGACGTCCAGCTCGACGACGCTTGTACGACGTTCGTCGTGCCGGCCTGTGCCTGGACCACATCGCCCGCGTTTGTCACGACGAACGTCTCGTTGCCGCTGCCGCCAATCAGCGTGTCAGCGACTGCTCCGCCAGTCAACGTGTCATTGCCAGCGTTTGCGATGATCGTCTCCGACGTCGTCGCATTGCCCGTCAGTTGCAGATTCGCACTACCCGCGCCTTGCAGCGTCTGGACGTTCGCGGCACCCGTGAAATTCACCGACGTCAGGATCGTGTTGGTGTTGCTGCTGGCCGTGGCCGTAACCGTGTCACCGATGCTGTTCACGACGAACGTGTCGTTGCCTGTGCCGCCGTTGAGCGTGGCCGCGCCGCTCCCGGCAATCAGCGTGTCGTTGCCGGCGCCGGCCGTTAGGGTGTCCCGGCCGCTGTTGCCCGTGATCGTCTGATTCCCGCTCGAGCCGCTCAGCGCGATGCTGCCACTACCGGTGGCGGTCAGGAACTGCACGTTCGCCGGGCCGGTGAAGCTCACCGATGCCAGCACCGTATTCGTGCCGCCAGCCTGCGCGATCACCGTATCGCTCGTGTTGTTCACCACGAACGTGTCGATGCCCGCGCCACCCACGAGCGTATTCTTGGCGGCGCCCGACACCAGCGTGTCGTTGCCGGTACCAGCCGTCAGCGTATCGAGCCCGCTGTTGGCCGTGATCGTCTGGTTGCCGGAGCCGCCGGTCAACGCGATCGCGGCCGTGCCGGTGCCCGTAATGCTCTGGATATTGGCCCCCGACGTCCAGCTCGACGACGCTTGTACGACGTTCGTCGTGCCGGCCTGTGCCTGGACCACATCGCCCGCGTTTGTCACGACGAACGTCTCGTTGCCGCTGCCGCCAATCAGCGTGTCAGCGACTGCTCCGCCAGTCAACGTGTCATTGCCAGCGTTTGCGATGATCGTCTCCGACGTCGTCGCATTGCCCGTCAGTTGCAGATTCGCACTACCCGCGCCTTGCAGCGTCTGGACGTTCGCGGCACCCGTGAAGTTCGCCGAAGTCAGGATGAGGTTGGTATTGCTACCGGCCCTGGCCGTCACCACATCGGCCGCGTTGTTCACGACGAACGTGTCGTTGCCCGTGCCGCCGTTGAGCGTGGCCGCGCCGCTCCCGGCAATCAGCGTGTCGTTGCCGGCGCCGGCCGTTAGGGTGTCCCGGCCGCTGTTGCCCGTGATCGTCTGATTCCCGCTCGAGCCGCTTAGCGCGATGCTGCCGCTACCTGTGGCGGCCAGGAACTGCACGTTCGCCGGGCCGGTGAAGTTCACCGATGCCAGCACCGTGTTCGTGCCGCCGGCCTGTGCGACGACCGTGTCTGCCGTGTTGTTGACCACGAACGTGTCGTTGCCGACGCCGCCCATCAGCGTATCGAGGCCCGCACCTGACACCAGTGTGTCATTGCCGCTGTTGGCCGTGATCGATTCGGCCGTCGCGCCGACGCCGCCCAGCGTGAGGTCGGCGGCGCCCGTGCCGATCAGTTGGTCGATGTTCGCCGCCGCGCTCAGCGATACCGACGTGTAGACGACGTTGACATTGCTGCCCGCCAGCGCATTCACCACGTCGGCGGCGTTGTTGATGATGAAGGTGTCGTTGCCGGTCCCGCCGTTCAGCACGTCGGCGCCGCTGCCGGCCACGAGCGTGGTGTTGCCGCTGCCGGCATTGAGCGTGTCGTTGCCGGCGTTCGCGGTGACCGTCTCGGCCTGCGCGTTGCCTGTCAGCACCAGATTCGCACTGCCCGTCGCCGTCAGCGATGCCGTGTTGGCCGGCCCCGAGAAACTGACCGAAGTCAGGACGGTATTGACGTTGCCGCCCGCCTGCGCATTGATCACGTCCTGCGTGTTGTTGACGCTGAACGTATCGTTGCCGGCGCCGCCCACGAGCGTGTCCACGCCCGCGCCCGACACCAGCGTGTCGTCGCCACCGCCCGACACGAGCACGTCGTTGCCCGCGTTGGCCGTGATGGTCTCGGTCTGCGCGCTGCCGGTCAGCGTGATGTTGGCCGAGCCGGTGCCGGTGAACGTCGCCACATTCGATACGTCCGTGAAGCTCGCGCTCGTGAGCACCGTATTGCTGCCGCCTGCCCGCGCCACCACCGCGTCGCCGGCGTTGTTCACGACGAAGGTGTCGTTGCCCGAGCCGCCGACCAGCGTCGCGATGCCGGTACCCGCCACCAGCGAGTCGTTGCCGCTGCCCGCCACGATACTGGCCTCACCGCCCCCGCCTTGCAGCAGGTCGTTGCCATTGCCCGCGAAGATCTGGATCGCGCCGGCGCCCGCGATCACGGTGTCGTTGCCGTTGCCCACCTCGACGACATCGCTGCCGTTGCCGCCATACACCACGTCGTTGCCGTTGCCGGCGAAGACGATATCGTTGCCGCCGCCGAGAAACACCGCATCGGCGCCGTTACCGATCATGATCACGTCGTTGCCGGAGCCGGTGTAGATGACGTCGTTGCCGTCGCCCGCCGTCACCACATCGTTGCCGTTTCCGGCATAGATCAGATCATTGCCCTTGCCGGCCTGGATCGCATCCTTGCCGTCACCCGAAAAGACGATATCGTTGCCGTCGCCGGTCTTGATCAGGCTGTCGCCGATATTGCCGACCAGGACGCCATCGCCCGAGATCACCGACGTCGCCGGCTGATTGGTCGGCTGCGTCACGATCGAGGTGCTGCCGTCGGCGCCGCTCACCTCCACGGCGCTCGTCACGGGCAGCGTGATCTCGTCGGCCGCGACCTGGCCGCCGCTCGTCAGGCTGACCGAGAAGCCGCCCGTGACAGTGCTGCCATTCAGCACGCCGCTCGCGCCGCTCTCGGCCAGCGAGATCGACGCGATGCCGGCCTGCGCGAGCGATTGCACCTCGCCCGGATCGACGACGCCGCTCGAATTGGCATCGTCCCAGACAAACAGGTCGCCCCAGATGGCGTTCGATGCATTGAGCACGCCCGCGTGATTCGTATCGAACGAGGCGAGCGCGCCGAGCTCGGAGGTGGCGCCGGCCACGTAGTTGGTCAGGTTGAGCTGCTTGCCGTTCGTCAGTTGTCCGGTGCCGGTCGGATCGATGAACAGGAACGCGTCCTGATTGCCGACCCAGCCGACGTTGTGCCGGTATCCGTCGCCATTCAGATCGAAGTAGACGTTGCTGTTCTGCGCCGCCACGGTGGTAATGCCCAGATGGTGCAGATCGATCACGACCGGATCGCCGCCGCCACCTTCACCGCCACCGCCCCCCTCGCCGCCACCACCCTCGCCTCCTTCGCCGCCTTCTCCGTCGCCGAAATCCTCGCCCTCACCCGCCGCCGCCGCCACCACCACCGACGCCGCCCTCGCCGCCTTCTCCGCCCTCGCCGGCATCCGCTGCCGCGATCGCGGCGGCCTCCTCGTCGAACGCGACCGCTTGCGAGGCGAGCGCTTCCATCGCCGCGAAGCCTTCGGACTCGGCGGACAGCAACGCGGCCAGCGCGTCGCCGTTGTTGCTGAGGAGATTGCCGGTCGAATCGAACGTGAAGCTTTCCGCGTCGCCCGTGACCGGATCGACGGTCGACATGATGAAGCCCGACCCGTTGTAGGAGAAATCGATGCCGCTGCCACCGCCGCCCACGCCGCCGCTCCCACCCGACGTGCCGCCCGACGTGCCGCCCGCGCTACCGGTGATGGGAGGAAGCTCCGAACCCATCGCGGCGATCGCCGCGCCGAACGCGTTGCCGGCGGCCAGATCGCCCGCCACGCCGGGATTGCTGAAGCTCGTGCTGGCCGCCACGCCGCTTGCCGTGGAGCCCGCAGCATCGGACCCGCCTAGCCCGCCGAGCGGCGTGTCCGACGACCCGCCGCCGCCCCCGCCCGAATGGGACGTCCCCTTTTCCTTGCTCTTGCCATGACCCGTGTCGAAATCGGGCAGGTCCCAATCCTTGTCGAGCTTGTCGAGCAAATCCTGCAGATCCTGATCGGCATTGGCGAGCGAGCCGAGATCGCCCATAGCGTTGCTGCCGTTGCCGGGCGGCAGTTTGGAGTCCGACGCCTTGCCGGTGTCGAGCCCCGCCTGGGCGGCCAAGCCGCTTGCCTGCGATGCGAGCAGCCCGTTGGCGGCCTGATTGGCCGCAGCGATCGAGTCGAAACCGTCCGGCGCACTGGTGGTGGTGGTCACGGTGCCGTCGGCCGACTTCGACGTCGTCACGTCATTGCCGTTGCTGTCTTTCGTGGTGGACGACGTGCCCTGCACGCTGCCGTCCGGCGCCGTTGAGACGGATGTCGACTGATTCGGATCGCCCGCGTCGAAGCTCGTCTTCGTCGTCGAGCCGTCTGGCTGGGTCACCGTGACGGACTGCGGATCGTTGTTCGCGTCGTAGCTGGTTGTCGTGGTCGTGCCGGACGGATCCGTGGCGGTCGAGACCCGCCCGGTTTCCTGGCCGTTCGCGTCGTAAGTCGTCGTCGTGGAGGTCACGACGCCATCGGGATCGGTGCCGGTGGTCGTGAGGCTCTCGGAGATCGGCTTGCCGGTGGGATCCACAGTTATCGTGATCGTGCTGCCCGGAAGCGCGCCTTCCACAGTGGTCGTGGTGCTAACGACGCCGCCGTTCGCGGCGGTCGTGACAACCGACCCGAGCGTAGTATTGCCTGGTGTCGAATAGGTGGTCGTAGTAGTCGATCCGTCTGGCTGCCGGACCGAGACCGACTCGAGTTGCCCGCCGTTCGTCGAGACGCTGGTCGTGGTCTGCCCGTTGGCCGTCGCCGTCGTGACATAGCTGCCGTCGGACGACTGCGTCGTCGTCGTCACGCCGAGCACCGTGCCGTCCGGCGCTGTGGAGACGATCGAGGTCTGCTTCGGATCGGCCGGATTATTGAAGGTCGTCTGTACCGTCGCCCCGTTGGCTGCGATCACCTTATGTGAGATGTGGTTGCCGTCGCCGTCATATACATCGATTGTGGTCGCTCCCGAAGTCCCAGAAGGCGTCGACTCGACGTTTGTGCCGACGACGCCCCATCCGCCACCGCTACTGCCGACCGGGCCGTAGGTCGTTGTCGTAGTGGTATTGACGCCGTTTGCCTGCGAGGTCGCGACGATCGTCAGTGGCTCGCCCTCTCCATCGCTCGCCGTGGTCGTATAGCTGCCCGGAGAGCTCCCGGCCACGGTTTGTACAGTCTTCGTGACATCGCCGCCAGGATCTATCGTCGTGACGGTGGTCAGCTTGGGATCGCTCGGGCTGTTGAACGTTGTGGTGACCGTCGTGCCGTCGGACGCCACCGTGGTAGTAGATTTGGGCGAGCCCGTGCTACCGACGGCGTTGCTGCCGAGGAAAGTGCCATCGGGACCATAGGTAAACGTGTCGGTCTCGCTTGGATGCCCTTCCGGGTCGAAGAGGATCTCGCTCGTCATGCGCCCGCTCGTGTCGAAGAACGACTTGGAAACCGGCACGAAGTCGTTCGTGAACACCTCGACGACGATCTGGCCCGATGGCTCCACCAGGGTTGCCGTCATCTGGCCGCTGGGGTCTGACGTGATCTGGGCCGTGGCGTTCCAAACGTTGAGGACAGGGCCATCTTGCGCAACACTGAGAGTGCCTGGCACCGCTGCGCCGAAAAAGGTCGTGATGAGTTTGGTCAGGCGCTCTTGGCCAACCGCGTTTTGCCATACTTCCAATTGCGCGTTCGGATCGCCCCCCGCCAAAGCCAAGTTCGGGTAAATCGAGGACGCGATAGCGGTAGCTGTAGTATTCGAGAAGGTCGCCACGACTGGAGTAGCCGATATCGGTGCCCCCCCTACAATCGCGCCAATAGGATCAAAGATTATTTGGGGCGGTTGTGCGGTGCTTCCTTGGATCGTGGATGGCCCATCCGCATTGATGTTAACTGATGCCCCGGGTGGATAGTATTCAACGTGCCCTTTGGAATCAATCAGAGAAATCGAATCGTTCGGATGATACGTAACGGTTCGATTGCCGGTCAGTGCGAACACCAAATCGCCATTGGCGATCTTCGTCTCCGAAACAATCGTTCCCGATTCGAAATATCCTAGAAAATTTCCTGTTGCCCCGTCTATCACCGTGACACTGCCGGGATCGGCCACTGATGACTGCGGAGGCGTCACAAAGGCCTTCCCGGTGGCAATATCATAGGTATAGGTCTGGGAGCCAGACAAAGCTGCAGGAAGACCGACGCTGAAAGGGGTATTGTTGACATCGAAAGCAACGAGCGCCCCAGCGATCATCGATTTTGCGTTTAACGGATTATTTCCGAATAGGCCGTGGGAATTGATATTTTTATTAATAATCCCCCTTGCTGCGTTGTATAACCCGCCAGCGGTTTCTACTGTCAGCAAGCCAATCCCTGATGCCGCGCCGACAAATCCGATATGAAATGACGCTGCGTCCCGAAACGCTGTAACGAAACTCTGATTTGTTTGGTCTGACGTCGGGTAGCTCCTTTGCAGATCCTGCGGGCCACCTGCCTTAAAGGCATTGAACATGGCAAGATAGGCGCTGATTTTATTTTGAAGCGTTTCGGCACCGCCCTCATAGAGAATTGCGTTAATGGAGGAGGAAAAATTCTCTGCCTTGTCTATGCTATAACCTTCTGGTACTACCAAATAACCGTTCGGATTGGCGTTAGGCTGGGCAACAATTGTGCCATTAACCATTTGAAATATTTCAATGCTTTGAGCATTTGTCTTATTTGGGTCAAGCACCGGCTGCCCGTTAAACTCGAGAAACTGGGCTGGAACAAAATCGTGATTTTTATCTTGAACATAGAAAATATCAGTCATTTTTTGCAATCTCAGAAACTAGTCGAAAGATCTTCGGAAAATGTTACAAGATAAAAATTTCTGCCAAGGGGTTGTGCTTCAAAGCCAATTATTCCAAATGGGGCCTTGCTTTGTATAGAGAGAGCGGCTTTTACCCACGCGGAACTGTAATGTCCTGATTTTGATGCAATCTCACCGCTAGAATCATAGACGAGTGCTTCACTAAAACCCCAGTGATCCATGCGAGAGTCCATCCAGCATACACTCAACTTCTGATTGCCATCGAATCTCTCCGAATTCCGGATGCATGCGGAGTAACTTGCTGAATTAAACCGAATGTCCAGCATAGACGTCCAATGCCAATAGCGGTTTGAAAATAGCAATGCCAAGGGCACGATAACAAGTAGAACTGAGGTCAGCCCCAAAAGCGCGCCACGGAAGTTCTCGGTGTCATAGGCGCGCAGAGCTGCCGAAATGCTCACGCACAGTAGGATGAAATTAACAACAAGGTGGCCCCAAAACAAGAAAACATCATATTTTGTATATCCGAGTGCGCACGCAGATAGCAAGCATATCGAAAGGATAAATATAATTTTCATTTGGTTGATGAGTTTCAATGGCGACCTGTGCCATTCCCGTAGTGAAGAGAAAAATCATCATGCCGTCATGCGCAAAATTGATTGACGATGCGCATGAAATTCGGATCTTAGCGGCGAAAAAAATGTAAATAATTTTTTACGGCTATTGATCGCTCAGTAAAATAAGGCGGCCTTCAAATGTATTTTTTGATGAGCCAGTGGCCATCTGCGGGATTTTAACAAAATGCATTCAGCAATCTTTCTTTTTGTTGTCGATTTCATTTCAAAACCCCCGAGTATGTAATTATTTGAGTCGACTAGCGATCTTGTGCTCTTTTGCGTGTAATTAGAGCAGTCTTTCTAGGTCTTGTCGATCAAAACCCGGGGGGCGGTAAAATTCTTGTTCCCCTTCTCGCTGAATAGCGTGCTGGTGCTGAAATTCATGCCGTGGATTCACGAATCTAGTCTCGAGAACTGGCTCGCGAGCCTGCCTCATGCCAAGGTACTGATCGAGGCATGGCGACGAGAGTACAACGACGCGGTTCGCAATGCGGTAGCTGACGGTCGAACCTTAATTGCTGCCGTTCACCTAGTGTGGCGTTGAGCGGCGGACACGGGTCGCAAGCCGGCAACGGCCTTGAGCTCGCTACTCGTCGGAATCACGCGATGACTGGCGGGCTCTCCAGGAGTGAGGTCGATCACCAGTCGCTCAATGTGAGTCACAAACGAACGGTCGTTCGTTACCTAACTTAGATTTATGTCAAATTAGTTGTATGCACAACTATTGAGGTGACATGGCTACTCCCGGTGAGCGGCCGATGAGCTTGCCGCCGCCGCCCGGCGCAGGCTCTACGCCGGGCCCGGGACTCGCTGCCAGCGCCGATTGTCGCAGCCGATCGGTGGTAAGCGGCCCTTCGACCTGATGCGGGTGCTGTTGGCCAGTGCTGACGCGCGCCAAGATTTCCCGAGACAAGCCCTTGACGATCGTATCGACGCCTTGTTTGCCAACACACTGTCCCGCGTAGCCGTGCTGGCGAACCTTCGACTCGCCTTCGCCGTAAACCTTCACGCCAGTACTGTCGATCACCAGATGCAGCGACTCGCGGCTGCGCACGACCGGCAGCTTTACCAGCAGCGTCTGGGCGCAACGGCACACGGTCGTGTAGTTCGGTATCGGCAAATCGGCGAAAGCCAGGTCACGCAGGCTTTGTGCGAAGCCTTGCAGGGCACGCAACGGTCTTCAGTCCGAGCAAGGCCTGAATCAGCGCATCGCTGTACAGCCGCGGACGACCCCGCGTGGGCGCGGTGTCGGGCATGTTCGCAAGAGCGTCGTCGTCAATCCACATCGTGATGTTGCCTCGATTGATCAGGCCGGCGTTGTATGCCGCCCAGTTTCTGACACGGTATTT
This sequence comes from Burkholderia plantarii, assembly GCF_001411805.1. Taxonomy (NCBI): domain Bacteria; kingdom Pseudomonadati; phylum Pseudomonadota; class Betaproteobacteria; order Burkholderiales; family Burkholderiaceae; genus Burkholderia; species Burkholderia plantarii. Next base: position 2,469,915 of record NZ_CP007212.1, read on the forward strand.
CGCGTTCGGCTCCTGCGTCCCGCTCTTGTCCTTGCGCATTTTCTCGCACTCAAAGATCGAGAATCTACGCAGGATGCCGAATTGTTAACAGGGGCATCGCTCCGGCTGTTGCGCGCAAACGTCATCGCCACGGGCAGGATTAATGCAACAACGCCGCGCCGAGACGACTTCCCGTTCGTTTCGCCGGCAATAATTGAGGTCGAATTTATTTCAGCCGGCATGGAAGATTGTTTCGATTTATAAAATCTACCGCCATTGAAAATTCGTCGACAGCAGAAAGTAAAACAATCGTCGAGTCAAATTTTCCGAGTTAATTCGGGTGCTAGGTAAAATTGAACAATTTCTTACTTTGCAATATATTATTTCTTGATATTTTTGTGAAATTTATCTAGCTTTACTATGTTTTCATTTTTCCATCCACTTCATTGCAAATAATTTTCTTTGGTGATTATGTCTGCGGATCACCTGATAACCTCCTGCGCCGAGGTCTGGATTGCTTTAGCCTAAAAAGCTGATCGATTATTTTAACCGGCAACGCGAAATAATGAGGCTGAAAGTGACAATAGATGAAACTTTGATCGGAAATCTTCCAATATCCTCTATACCTGGAGCGCGCTACAAGGCAAAAATTGACTTTGTTTCCCCCCAAAGTCGACGCGATAATTTTCAGCTTGAGCAACAATGTTTTCTAGGGGTCAGCCTCGAAAATCGAAATTTTGAACCAGCGCGATTTCATTCGCAGCTTGAATGGGTATCACGCCGCTTCCCGAAATGCACGATCCTGATTGGCGACAGCATTCATCGACTCACACTCGAGTCCCGTTCAGGCATGCCGGCTCAGGAGGCATTTGACAGAGCTCTGCAGCTCGGCCAAGAATTCATGGAGGAGAGCCGCGACATCGTTACTGACTATCGGGCCACCACACGTTTCGAATTTATTACCTGTCATGAAATTCAGAAGACGCAAGAATATTTGATGCATCACCGCAATATTAGCGATTACTTCTTCCAATCACGGAAATTTCGAGAATCTGTGGAGAGTTTCGGTCTCCGATATCATCGGAACGATTGGGATACTTTGACCAGGGCAGAGCAGGATTCTCGTCTGAGAAGCTCGTCGAATTATTTCATTGAAGAATTCGCGATATTCGCGTGTCTTGTGAAGCGTGGCTTTTCCGTGATGGTGTACCCCGGATCGTTCAGTACACTCGCTGAAATCGCTGACCATCAATTTCCTGGCGTGTCGAAAGAACTCGAATCTCTCTGTGTCGTATCCCTTCATTTTAAGGGGCGCTAGAAATGAATAAAATGGTCGATCACAACGAATGGACTTTGGATCCCGGAAAAATTTACCTGCGAGAAGTGCATAAACGAGTCGATGAAAGGCCTGCTGCATCGGAGGCGCGGCTTGAGCGTGCGACTCTGGAAGAGCAACAACTAGTTTTTGAATCATTAGCCGGGCGGGATCAAGCACTTCACGATGGCATATTCCTACTAACAATTCCAGACTCGATTGATTTTTCCGCTTGCGATCATTTCTCCCGTCAGTTTTTCACCGGCGACGACGCACTGCCATACGGGCGTTATCGCACCATGACTGGCATTCGTTTCGGCGACCCGCTCCTGGGCTACCACGAGCGTGTTAACCAAATTGAGCAGTTCTTGCTCGAGCGTCGCTTCTGGCAGAAGGTTTATCCAGCCGAAATAGAAGCATGCGGGCTAGCTTTAACCGGCATCGCAGGGCGCGTGTTGCGTGCGATCCTGATGTTGACAGACGTTCCAGTGCGCGATTGGGATGAAGCGACGGGCGGGTGTTCGGCCGAAGCCGGTTCTTACCACCTGACGTTCAATCACTATCGCCCGTCGCTACCCGGCATCGGTCTCTCGTCGCACAAAGACGATGGCTTCATGACGATTCTCAGAATCACGTCCCCTGGGCTCGAAATCAACCGTCACGATCGCTGGGAGGCCGTCACTCCCGATCCCGCTTGCTTCATCGTCAATTTCGGGCTATCGATGGAAATCCTGACGCGCCGGTCCTCACGTCCCGTTAGCGCGATCATGCATCGCGTCCAACACCAGACAGCCGATCGTTTTAGCTTCGGTCATTTCAGCTCAAGCTTCTGTGAGCCGGGTGCCGAGGCCGGCATCCATGGCTACGACAGCGAGTCCGGCCTGCGGCGCATCTGCTCGTCGCGCGAACTGATCGATGCAAACGACAACGAGATCTATCAGGGCACCCAGGGCGGGGAGGCCGCGTCATGAGCCTGAAGACATTTCACCCCTACCTTGCCGAGATCGCCGGTGAAGAACTCAGATTCCTATCTGGCTCACTCCGCGAGGCTATCGACAATGGCTGTTTCGCGCTCGCTATCCCCGATGATCTCGACCTTGCGCCTGGCATCCGCCTCGCGAACGAGTTCCATCTTGCCCCTGAGGATGAGCCTTCCCAGCAAGGCGCAGGGTATCGTGGCTTTCGCTTACGCGAAGGCATATATTTTGACCGGGACCACTATCAGACTGAGCATATCCTCATCGACGAACCACGCCGCAGGGTTGAATTCCCCGATCCTGCAAATGCAATGTGCGAACGGATGTATCTGATCGGACGGATGGTGCTGCGTACCATCCTGTCCGCAGTGGGTATTCCTTCATCGCTCTGGGAGCGCGCAACCGACTACTGCGTGACCAACGGGGGCGTCCAATGGTTCGCGGTCAGTCGTTACCGGTCGGGTCGGAACGCCCCTGGCGCTCCCGAACACAAGGACACCGGATTCGTCACAGTCCTTTATTACGAACAACCCGGCCTCGAGGCGTTCATTGACAACATCTGGTGTGACGTGCCGCCCGTGCCCGGCCACTTCCTCATCAATTTTGGCGGTGCACTCGAAGCCTTGACGGCCCGTCTGCCCGACCGCGTCAGGGCTGTCCGCCATCGCGTCCGTCAATGTGGGCCGGGCAGTGGCTCACAGGGTGATCGGTTTTCATTCGCAGCTTTCCTGAACCCTTCTGCTACGAGCGAGGCCTTCCAGATTGCAGACGACGGTGGCAGCCTCGTATCGCTGGGTTCTGTCGATACGTTCTTACGTGATTTTAACCGGACAACCTGGCGCGATGGCTACGCCGAATTCGGTATCACAAAACGCCCCTAAGAGTGACAGTCCCATGACAATCCCGACACTTATACCGCCCTCGCAGCATACGCGCGCCGTGCCGTTTCCCGGGTTGATCGCACACGCGCCCGGTCCCGATACCGACACCGAGCACGGCGCCGCGTTTCGCGCAGCCGTTATCGAGGGTGGTCTAGATGCGTCCGACTATTTCGCCCGTTCAGGCGTGGCCGAACTTGCAAGCCGCTCTGGTGGCCTCTGCACACTCTGGATCGACAACGACCTGGCCATCTATCAGAACACAAACGAGCCACTCGTCGAGGACGATGACCTGATGCCGTCCATCAATACAAATGCAGGGTTGTTCGGCTCGTTCATGGGCGGACTCGATGCGAACGATCCGGTCCGCGTGGCCAAACGCGAATTCGTCGAGCGGATTCTCGGGAATGCCCGATTCGTCTACGGCCTGTCCGACGAGATAACCGCCGCAACCCGTGCATATTTGGATTCACCGCTGTCCCAGGACACATCGCTCGATACATTCTGTCTGAATCTCACCGCCTATGTCGACAGCGTGATCCCGGGCATTCTGGATCTGCAGATTCGTCCTTTGACTGACTATCTCGCGGAGCCGATCTTTGGCAGGATCGCTACGAGCTTTTTCGAAATCGCCTCGGAGGCCATTAGCAAGCTGAACGTTGCCGCCATTCAGGATGCCGACCTGATTGTCGATCTGACGATGCGGATCTTACTCGACAACTACCAGTCGATCGAAGCGGCTCCGCAGGGCAACTTGATCCGTTCGCAGTTCGGGAATTTTGGAATTCCATTTTCGCGACAGGGCATTGCGACACTGACCGATGCGCAATTGAAGGAACTCGGTACGCTGATCGTCGCGACCTACGATACAACGGCACTGAGTTTGCTCTGGACGATCGCCTATCTGGAGACGACGCCCGGCGCGCGTGACCGGTTGCTTGATTCGCTTGGAGACCATGAGGTTGCGCAGCAAACCGCCACCATGATGGTGCTCGAAGCAATCCGACTCGGCGGCAGCAATCCTACCTCGCTCTGGCGCAGATCCCGGCGCCCCGTGACGATCCTGCACCGGGGCAGCTCCGTCGACATCCCGGCCGGCACGATGTTCTGGCTCGACCGCCGTCTCGCCAATCGCGACCCACAGCGCTTCGCACGCCCCAATGTCTTCGATCCGGGCAACATCGAGGGCATAGCGAATCATGGGGGTATTGAGGCAGCATCGCTACTCGCGCGTAACCGTTACGAAATTAACTCGTTCTCCATGATCAATACCGTGCGCAACCCTCGCAAGTGCCCGGGCCGACTCTTTTCCGTACGTGCGCAGGCGCTGATGCTGACCGAGCTATATCGCAGCAATCGCGTCGTCGTCAGCGGTGTCTCGACCGGGTTGATGCCAGGTAGCGCTATGCCTCGCCCCGCCTGCCCTGGTTCGATCCGAGTCGAACCCATTCAATGACCGGAGAGCAAACCCAATGTCTTCCATTCTTCCTGTTGCATACTTTCATGATCGCGCCGTGCACTTCGTCGAACCCGATGGCTTCGAACGCACCCGGACGCTCGGTGCATTCCATCTGCGTCATCCTGATGGTTTCGACTTCCGGGCCGGCATCGAACTCGCGCAGAAATACTATCTACCGGTTGGCGACGGGCCGGACGCGGCATTTCGAGGCTATCGTTCTCGCTCGCTGTCCCGATCGTTGCTCGGCTATTCTCAGACGGGTAACGACCAGGACGAACTGCTGCAGATCGAAGCGAAGCTATGGGATGACTATCTACCCAGCGCTGCAGCGACACTACTCTGGCGTATGAACGAATTGAACCGTGGCGTGCTAACCGACCTGTTCCTTCGCGTTGGTGTTTCGCCGGCCGACATCGATACGATCGCGGGTGGGATGTCGAAGAACGAGGCTTTGCAGTACTGCATCTTCAACCACTACCGTTCAGAAGTTGCTGAGCCTCTCGGGCTGACCGCACACAGGGACAGCGGCTTCATCACCATGCTTTATACGACAGAACCCGGCCTCGAGTCGCAGCAGGGGCAGACATGGATCCCCTTCGATCCGATGCCGGGTCATTTCACGATTGTTCTCGGTCACTCGTTCGAAATTTTGACCCAGCGCCTACCCGATCCAGTGAACGCCAGCTATCACCGTGTCCGACGCATGGCGACGCGCGAAGCGGGCGTACCTGACCGCTTCACGTTCGGCGTCTATATCGGACCGCGCTGGGATCAATTGCTCTTTCAATACGATACGGATGGCAAACTCTCGAACGTCGGCACCTTTCTCGAGTTCCAGCGTGCCAAGGCCGCCGAGATGGCATACGAGTTTCATCCGCGCGTCGACTCAACCGTGAACTAGGGGCAATACGCCATCAAACATGGATACCGACATGTCACGCGTTGCATCTCCAACTCTCCGTCAGGCGACCGCGCTTCCACCGATGCCAGACGAACACGAGGCAAGCCAACGCTATCCCGCGTGCGAGATGGCGCGCGCTAGCTTCGATGGCCCCAGCCTGCAGTTCGATGCGGCGAACGGTTTCGATCGCGCGTTAAGCGATGGTTTTTTCCTGCTCGCGATTCCAGATGGCGTTGCACTCGACGGCAGCGATCGCTTCGTTCGTCACTTCTTCGAACCGCGCGCCGACGGCGACCTGGCGCCCTACACGGGATATCGCGACTGCGTTGTACCAGGTGACTACCAAGGATATTTCGATCGAGAACACGATCAGTGGGAGAACTTCTACATCGAGCGCGACAACTGGGGCATGCTGCCCGCGTCGGTTGCTCGCACCGGAGTAGCGATGTCTGGACTCGGCATCAACATCCTGCGAGCCACACTCGGCTACCTCGGTATCCCGAAGGCAGGGTGGAACACCGTGACGGGTGGGTTGACGGCGAACCAGGGACACCAGATGTTAGCGTTTAATCACTTCCGCTCCGACAAGCGTGTTCGCGGCTCGAAATTTCATCGCGATTCTGGCTGGGTCACGGTGCTTCGCTCCACCGCCCCCGGTCTGCTCGCTTTTATCGACGGCGACCTGCGCACCATCAATCCAGAGCCAGGCTATTTCATCGTCAATTTCGGAAGCTCGATCGAGGTCCTGACCGGCTGCCTGCCGAAGCCGGTGCGTGCCAATATCCATGGCGTGGCGCGGACGATACCACGCCCCGAAGGGCAAGAACGCGTGTCCTACGTGGTCTTTCTTGACAGCGACCTGCATGGTGACATCTACCAATATCGCGACAATACGCCGGTTCGCATTCAATCAGTGACGGACTTCGCCATTCAGGAAGTCTCACGCACCTACGACAATGACGCACATCTACTCTGACCGCAGCCTTTTGGAGACGCGAATATGAACGTATCTGATACATATGAGTGGGCGGCCGCGAGATTTGACAACGGGGAACTGATCTTCGATACCTCGGACGGACTCACTCGTGCGCTCGCCGACGGTTTCTTCTTCGTACAAAAACCGGCCGGATTCGATTTGACACCGGGCGATTGCTTCGCCACTAATTTCTATCTCGACGGCCGCGGTGATGCCAACGACACGTACCGGGGCTTTCGCGCCTGGAATGCCGAGCGGCTCGCCGAACGTGAAGGTTACTATTGTCGTGATGCTGACCAAGTCGAACAGTTTTTCCTGGAAGGTCGCTTCTGGAACGAGGTGTTTCCCGAGGCGTTGTCGCGTCAGGCGCGCGAGATGCGTGAGTTCTCCGTCGCCGTAATCAGGGCGATCCTCGATCGGCTCGATCTGCCTCGCGAGATCCTCGAAAAAGCGACCGGTGGCATCCTCTCGGGTAATGGTACTTACCATCTGACGTTTAATCATTTCCGACCGCAGATCCGGGCACGTGGCCTGAACACGCACAAGGATTCGGGATGGATCACGATGCTGCGGTCGCTGGAGCCCGGACTTGAGGTTCTGCGTGAGCGCGAGTGGGTGCCGCTCATCCCGCGGCCAGACGCCTTCGTCATGAATTTTGGTTGCGCGATCGAGATACTCACGCGAGATACCCGCACCCCCGTCGCGGCAGTCGCACACCGCGTGGTCGAACAGCAAGCCCGGCCCGACGGCATCCCTGACCGGTTTTCCTATGCCCTGTTCGTGGACAGCAGTCTCAATCCAGCACAATGCGAGGGATTGTATCGATTGGATCCGCAGGCCGGCCTGGTGCTGGCGGCTGATTTCAACACCTTCCTTGATGAGATCCTGGCCAACACCTACGATCGCGATACTGAAGGGCTCTACTGACCGCTCTCGACCGAACGTTCTGTCGAGTATTCGTCCGCGTCGCTGCTGCACCGGCAATGCGCCAGTACCGACAGCCATTCCTTCCCGTTTCTTCGTCTTGTCAATTTCGCATTCTTATGGGGAAAGGCGTGCCATCTTCAGAAACCGTTGCATGCGCGAACAATCATCGCACTTTGTTGTCCGCTCTATCTATATCGGTGTTCTTCGTCGGCGCAAGCGAGTTCATGCTCTCGGCGATGCTCAATCCGCTCAGTATCGCATTCGACACCGACTCAGTCCGCATTACATGGTTGATCTCGAGTTACGCGTTTGCCTACGCAATCGCAGCACCGTTCCTCGGCTATCTGTCGGACCGTATCAATCGTGGACGCCTCCTGCTGATTGCACTGCTGTTGTTCACAATCGATGGTATCGGTATCGCCTTCTCTCCAACGCTTGAGATTGCGATTGGGCTGCGGATATTCGGTGGTCTCGCCTCCGCAGTCATCATTCCGACCGCGTTCGCTCTGATTTCCGAAGTCGTCCCGCGCGCACGCCATGCGGCCGCGATGGGCGCCGTCATGCTCGGCATGACGCTCGGTATCGCGCTCGGTCCCGCGATAGGTGGCCTGCTCACAAGTTGGGTCGGCTGGCGTGCACCGTTCCTTCTTATGTCGGTCGGGTGCATCGTCGCCTTTCTGATTGGCACTGCGACAATGTCTAGAGTGCGCCGCACTGTCGCTCCGTCTGACATCCGCGGCTTCCGGTGGCTACGCAATCCGCAGGTCACGCGCCCATTGCTCGCGAAAGGCCTGTGGAACGGCACCGGCGTATCCGCGTTCCTTTTGTCAGGCGAAGTGTTGCGCCACCGCTATCAGCTTGACGTCGCGCAGGTTGGGATGAGTGTGACCGCGTTCGGCATTGGGCTCGGCGTCGGCAATCTGTCGGCCGGGAGGTTGCGACGTCTGACCGGCAGCGAGGAATGTTCGTTGATCGTTGTGACGATACTGCTCACCGCTTCCATTGCGGCGTTCTATCTCCTGCCGGTTCCCATGTCAGGCGCACTTGCGTGTCTCGGGGCATGGGGTGCGGCTCTCGGAGCCGGGGCCCCTTCGGCGACGACCGTGCTGGCTGAACGCTCGAATCGCGACAAGGGCGTGGTGCTCGCCACCGCCGAGACGCTCAACAACATTGTCATCCTGTCGGTCGTCCCGCTAGCATCGATAATTCTAGCGCACGGCACCATTCCGATGGCAACTACCGTCTTTATTGTGGGCCTAAGTATCGGAGTTACATTGACACTGTACGATGCTTTGGTTGCGCCGCGGCAGAACCACTGATTTACCTGCCACAGGGTGGAGGACCCACCTGGAGGGCGCTGTCACGTTGGCGGGTATGGTCGCGTAAGATAGGGTGATGAAACCGAACGCGCTCTACCGCGGCCATCGATCCCCCGCAGCGATCATCAGCTAGGCTGTCCGATGGTATTTCCGCTTCCAGCTTAGAGTCGCTAACACAAGTCATCCACGAAGCGTGAGCAGATAACTGTGGCAGCCAGGACGAGCAACGCGACATGAATATCGAGTCGGCGCTCGAAGCGAATGCGCAGTTTGCCGAAACCGGCAAACCAGGCATGCGTGCGTTCGACGACCCGTCGATGTCGCCCCAGCCGCTCGCTGCTTTCCACCCCACGGCGGGCGATGCGAGCCTTGATGCCGCGCTGCTTCAGATAACGCCGGCAACGTGCGAAGTCATAGCCCTTGTCCGCATGCAACTTGCTCGGACGTTTGCGGGGCTGGCCGCCCACGCCCGGCACTGCCGGGATGGCATCCAGCGTGGCTTCGAATGCCATCGAGTCGTGACGGTTGGCGCCCGTGACCGTGATGACCAGGGGAATGCCATGTGCATCTACGACGATGTGCCGTTTCGACCCGAGCTTCCCCCGATCGGTCGGGTTGGGGCCGGTTTCTTGGCCCCCGCGGGCTGGAAACACTGGCGCCGTCAAGGCTCGCGCGTTCCCAATCAATCCGGTCGTGCGCACGCAACCGATGGAGCATCGCCAAATGTAGGCGCTCCCACACACCTGCGGCCTGCCAGTCTCGTAGGCGTCGCCAGCATGTCATGCCGCTGCCGAAACCGAGCTCCTGCGGCAAGTCTTCCCATGGAATACCGGTTTGCAGGACATACAGAATGCCGGTAAGCGCTTCCCCAGCACCGTCTGTTCATGAAGGTTCATAGGCGGCAATCTGATTCCCACCAGAATGTAGTGGGAACCAGAAAAAATGGAAATCAAGGCGCAGGGCCGCCGACGAGGCTCCAAGAATTACACGAATGAGTTTCGCACGCAGGTCGTGGCGGAAACACGAGACCCGACCCGTTCACTGGCGGAAGTTGCACGCGCGCATGGGTTGAACGCGAATCTCGTGTCGAAGTGGCGTCGGGATCAGGAGCAAGAGGCGACGTCCGCATCCGCGCCAGTTGAATTATTCCTGCCTGTTCAGATGGCATCACCGCCGATACCGGAACCGGTCAGATCATCCGGGCTGGTCATCGAATGTCGTGGCGTGCGCGCGTGTTTCGAAGGCAAGCCGGAGTCTGATGTCCTGCGGCTTGTGCTGACAAGCTTGCTGGATGTGGGTTCGTGATGCTGGGCCTTCCCGCTGGGCCGCGGGTGTGGCTGGCTGCTGGTGTGACCGATATGCGTTCCGGCTTCAATAGCCTGGCCGCGAAGGTGCAGACCGTGCTCGAGCGGGACCCGTTCAGCGGACACGTGTTTGTGTTCCGCGGCCGACGCGGCGATCTGGTCAAGGTGCTGTGGTGGAGCGGTGACGGCATGTGTCTGCTGATGAAACGGCTTGAACGCGGCCGCTTTGTCTGGCCGCGTGCGGATGGGGGCGTCGTCAGCTTGAGCCAGGCGCAGTTGTCCATGTTGCTGGAAGGCATCGACTGGCGGCAGCCGGTGCGCACGGCGGCGCCGACCTCAGCGTTGTAAACCCGCCCACCGGCGCGTAGACTGCGGGCATGACGACGGCGAACGCGTACCCGGACGACATCGAAGCGCTCAAGGCTCTACTGCTCGAGCGCGATGCCCGCATCGGGCATCTGGAAGACGTGGTCGAATCGCACAAGGCGGCGACGGCAACCGACAAGGCGGAGATCGAGCGTCTCAAGCTGCTGATCGCAAAGCTGCGCCGCATGCAGTTCGGCCGCCGCTCGGAGAAACTGGACCGCCAGATCGAGCAGCTCGAGCTGCGTCTGGAAGAACTCGAGGCCGACGAAGGCGCTGCCCCCATCGAGATTCCCAGGACGCCACGCACGGCACCGGAACAGGTACAACGCAAGCCGTTGCCGGATCACCTGCCGCGCGAGATCCAGATCCATTGGCCCGAATCACGTGAAACCTGCACGGCGTGCGGTGCGCCGATGAAGCAGCTTGGCGAGGACGTCGCCGAACAACTCGAGTATGTGCCGGCGAGCTTCCGGGTCATCCGCCATGTGCGGCCGAAGCTGGCATGTTCATGCTGCGATCACATCGCCCAGGCTGCTGCGCCGAGCCGTCCCATCGAGCGAGGCATGGCTGGCCCGGGACTGCTGGCTCACGTACTGGTCGCGAAGTTCGCGGATCACCTGCCGCTCTACCGGCAGTCGGTGATCTATGCGCGGGAAGGTGTCGAGCTGGATCGCTCGCTGCTGGCGAAGTGGGTTGGTCACACTGCGGCGCTGCTGCAACCGCTCGTCGACGCACTGCGTCGCCACGTCATGGCGGCGACGAAGCTCCATGCCGACGATACGCCAGTGCCGGTGCTTGCGCCAGGGAACGGCAAGACCAAAACCGGACGCCTGTGGGTGTATGTGCGTGACGATCGGGCGTCCAGCGACGCCGCTCCGCCGGCCGTCTGGTTTGCCTATACGCCGGACCGCAAGGGCATCCATCCGCAGCAGCATCTCGAATCGTTCAATGGCACGTTGCAGGCCGACGCCTACGGCGGCTACCAAGCGATTTACGAAACGGGACACGTTGCCGAAGCAGCATGCTGGGCCCACGCACGGCGGCAGTTCTACGAATTGCATGCGGCTCGCCCAAATGTATTGAACACCGAGGCGCTGGAACGTATCGGCGCGCTCTACAAGGTCGAAGAGCAGATCCGTGGCAAACCGCCCGATGAGCGGCGAGCGCACCGACAAACTCGCGCCAGGCCCTTGCTCGATCAACTCCATGCGTGGCTGAGCGCCACACTGGAGACGCTCTCGCGCAAATCCGACACGAGTCGGGCGATCCTCTACGCGTTGAACCGGTGGGAAGCGCTCACGCGCTACTGCGACGACGGGCATCTCGAAATCGATAACCTGCCGGTCGAGCGCGCGTTGCGCGGAGTGGCTATCGGGCGCCGAAACTACCTGTTCGCCGGCGCGGACTCAGGTGGGGAGCGTGCTGCCGCGATCTACAGCCTGATCGGGACGGCCAAGCTCAACGGCATCGATCCCGAGGCGTATCTGCGCGTCGTGCTTGCGCGCATTGCAGACCATCCGATCAACCAGGTCGAAGGCCTGCTGCCCTGGAAAATGACCACCCCAGCATCGTAAGGCGATAATGCCGCTGGCTTCCCGTTCCCCGGAGATCAGATGGCGAAATCGTTCCAGCGCTTTACCCTGCACGTGCAGCTTCAACACATCGAGCCGCCCATCTGGCGTCGGATCGAGGTCGAAGGAACCGAGTCACTGCGCAAGCTGCACCATATCCTGCAGGCGGCCTTCGGCTGGGAAGACTCCCACCTGCACGACTTCCTGGTCGACGGCATGACCTACGCCATGTTCGAGGTCGATGACGTGCTGGACTTCGCTGATCCGGGCACGACCGCCGATGACCGCAAGGTTCGACTGCAGAAGGTCCTGAAACCTGGCTCACGCTTCCTCTACCGGTACGACTTCGGGGACGGGTGGGATCACGCCATCGTCGTTAAGAAAGTGGAAATCGTTGAAAGCGAACCGTGGGGCGCGGCCCAGGTCATCGATGGTGCTCGCGCGTGCCCGCCAGAAGATGTGGGCGGCCCGCCTGGCTACGACGCGTTCCTGAACACGCTATCTAACGATCCGAATAGCGAAGAGGCAGAACATTACCGAAACTGGGTTGGCCCCGGCTTCGATGCCGATCGGTTCGATCTGCGTGCTGCCAATGCCACGCTGCTGCGCATGGCATCCAATCGTTGGGGAAACCGGTAACTCACGCCGTCAAGACGGTATCGGCCCCACGCTTACGAATGCCGCTCAGAACCGCACGGTCATCCACCGTACGACATCGGCCGCCTTTGGGCGATGGTGTGAAAACCGGGATGGGCGGTTCCAGCTCTGCCCACAACGCTTTGCTGATTTTGCGTCTCGTCATACCGCGAGGATATGGTGGTCGCGGCCTCATGTCCAGGTTGCGTTAGCCGCTCTTAGTGCTCTGTGGTCCGCTGGCCGGCTTGATCAACCGTCTTCGAACGGCTGCTCTTGAGAGAACCGAAGGTCCGCTTCGGGTCGATCTGCGTCGGTCGCGCCTTGCAGGGCAGCGGCCGACCGCGTTCGGCCACCTGAAGACATTGGCCCACGCTTTCACAAAGACGTGCGACGGTCGCCTCCGGCACGGACAGCCGACTTTCGCGCTCGGATCACGCAAGTCACGTCGTCCGCTGCAGCGGCATACTGTACTGGTGGGTCAGTTTTACACCCGCGCCAACAACTGGACACGCAAGCTGGTGCAGATGAGGCATCAGGTCAAGCTGATGCCGGGGGAACGCGTGAACGCCAACGAGGCGTACGCGCGCAATGCCGGCGCCAACGGCTACATCACGACGTTCGCGCCGGCCGATCCGTCGGCGGCGATCCGCAAGGCGCTAGCCACCTAAAGTCAGCCCGGCAGTGGTTACCGCCTCCAACTACCGCGATCCGAAGACGCGGGCGGCGCGGCCGGGCCGAGCGCGTCGCCCGCATGGATCAAGCCCGTCGAGAACCCAGATCGCTTACTGATCAAGACATGGGCAATCCGTACTCCCCCTCAAAACGACGCCCATTCGGATGACGCGGCACTTGGCTGGAGCGCGGGTGCGCTGGCCCGGACGGGCATCGGTCGCGCCTTGGCCGGCGCCGTGGGAACGGCGGGCGAGGGCCTTGCCGGCGCGACGCTCGGCTGCGATTGGAAATCCAGTCGGAAAATGGATACCGTTTCGCGCAGCGCGTTCGATTGCGATGCCATCGACTGCGCTGCGGCAGACGCCTCTTCAACCAACGCTGCGTTTTGCTGCGTGACCTCGTCCATTTGCGTCACCGCGATATTCACCTGCTCGATGCCCGTGCGTTGCTCGACCGACGCCGCTGTGATTTCTCCCATGAGATCGGCCACGCGTTGCACCGATTGCACCACCTCCTCCATCGTCCGGCCAGCCTCGTCGACGAGCCCCGACCCCACCTGGACCCGCTCCACCGAACTTTCGATCAGCGTCTTGATCTCCTTCGCGGCAGTGGCACTACGCTGGGCGAGCGTGCGAACCTCGCCCGCCACCACCGCGAAGCCGCGGCCTTGGTCCCCCGCCCGCGCGGCCTCCACCGCGGCGTTGAGCGCCAGGATATTCGTCTGGAACGCGATCCCTTCGATGACCGAAATGATCTCGCCGACCTTGGCCGAGCTGGCCGAGATTTCGCGCATGGTAGTGACCACGCGCCCGACCACGTCACCCCCGCGCCTGGCTACCTCGGAGGCGTTGGCCGCGAGACTGTTGCCCTGCTGCGCGCTCTCGGTATTCTGTTTGACCGTGGCCGTGAGCTGTTCCATGCTCGCGGCGGTCTCTTCGAGGGATGCCGCCTGCTCTTCGGTGCGTTGGCTCAAATCGCTATTGCCGGCCGCGATCTGCGCTGCGCCGGTGGCGATGCTGTCGCTGCCGGAGCGCACCCGGCCCACCACCTCGGCCAGGCGCTCGTTCATGCTTTTCAGCGCGCGCAGCAACTGGCTCGTCTCGTCCCTGCCGGCCACCTCGATCCGGGAGGTCAGGTCGCCACGCGCCACCGTTTCGGCGATGGTCACCGAGGTACGGATCGGCATTGTGATCGAGCGCGTGATGAAGTAGGCCACGACCAGGCTCATGCCGAGCGCGATGACGATCAGCACCGTGGTCAGCCAAATTGCGCTGCGATACGATTCGTCCGCTTCCGCGCTCGCTCGCGCCGCGCTTGCCGCGTTCAATGCAATATCCCGCTCCACGAGATCGGCGAACGTGGAAAACAGCCTGGAAGATTCACCGGCGGCCAGACGACGCGCGTCATCGAAATGATCGACACTTTGCGAGAGCTGGTTCAGCCGTGCATCCACCTCGCTATAGGCCGCCCACGCGGTCTTGGTCTGAAGAAAAAGTTCGTTCTCCTCCTGTGAGGCAATAAAGCGCTCGTATTTCTTCATCGTCGCGTCCAGCTTGGCGGCAGCAGTTTCGTGCCGCGCCCAGTAGGATTCCCGATCTTTCTCGTCCAATGCCACCAGCCGGCTGGTCGACGAGCGGCGCACCGTGTTCGCGTAGGCACGAACGTCGCCGAGCGTCTGCACGCTCGGAAGCCAATTGGCGGCGAGATCCGTGGTCTTGTCGTGGATCCGGGAGGCCTGAATCAGGGCAAGCGCTCCGACCATGCAGAGCAGGACAAGCGTGACGGCGAACGCGCAGGCGAGCCGCACACCAATCTTCAGGTTATTCAGGACTTTCATGGGCTACCTCCGCAGTGTCGCCATTTCCTTTGCTTACGGATGCTCCGGCGGAAAAATTGAGCGATGCCATGAAATTTCACAATGCAGCGCCGGCACGACAGGCTGCCGATCGTGCCTTGGTGCCTTGCTGTTGCCGACCGGCAAGCGGCTCCGGGTGCGCCGTCGCTGCCCCCCCGTGAAGGGCGAATCGCGCGTACGTCGAATCTGGAAGGCCTTGAAGCTGAACACCCCGAGGCACCGCCCGCGCCGGCGTCGCTGCGGCAGCGATATCCGCTTACCCGGTGCGATTCGGCCCAATTCGGTCTGGAGCCACGATTTCGTTCACGACCAATTGGCGGACGGCCGCGTCTTGAAGAGGCTGTGCGTGATCAACGAATACACACGGGAATGCCTGGCGATCGAGGTCGGGGCGAGCCTGCGTTCGCAAGACGTGATGCTGATGCTGTCCAGGTCGATGCGACTCGATGGGAAGCCCATGTAGGTTCGATCCGGCAACGGCGCGGAATCCACCGCTGCTCGCGTCATGCGGTGGCTGCGCGACGCAAGCGTCGGCCCCGCGTTTATCGCACCTGGCAGCCCTTGGAAGAACGGATCTGTCGAAAGCTTCAACGGCAAACTTCGCGACGAGTTACTGAACCGGGAATGGTTTCGCAGCCGGGCCGAGGCCAAGGTGCTGATAGAGCAATGGCGTCAGTTTTACAACCGAAAAGCGTCCGCACAGCGCGCATCGCTACCAACCTCCTGCCACGGTCCGTCAAGCCCGTCGGGATTTCGATGACGTCGATAACCGACTCACTGCTTGAGTGGCTGCAAAATTCCGCCGCAGGTCAGCCGCACCGGCGTAATTCGTTGCCGACCCGAACCTGCCCGTGGGCGGGTTGCTCGATGGCATAGGCCAGAACGGCGGTTTCCGCGGCTTCGTCGACGCGATTCCCGCGATTCGGCTTGCGTCGATTGCTGTCGAACAGGGCATCCAGGCCGCCCTCGGCCACGGCATTCCGATAGCGGTAGAACGTGGCGCGCGACAGCCCCATCACCTGGCAGGCTTTCGACACGTTGCCCAGCTCGGTGGCCAGATTCAGCAGACCGAACTTGTGGCGGATGATGTTTTGGTTGAGACTACTCACGGAGTTACTCATTGGCACTTGCACGCTGTTTTGATGAAGATTCGCACCTCTAACAAAACGGGCAACCCCACCTCTTGGCAAGGCCTTGCTGTCAGATCAAGTCTGAACTTCTGCACCTCATTGCTCTTGGTACGTGAGCCAACCAATCCGTCATCCAGGAAGAAGGCCCGCTTTACGATAGTCCTCAACGAGCGAATCGTAGGCCGCAATATCAGAGCGCCCCCTCGCCATCAACTGCGCGCCAGAAATGGCGGCGTAAATGGCGCGCGCGCGACCTGTGCTTTCCTCAGGCTTCACCACGTCGGCGGCAACGAGCACTTTCGCCAGCCACCGGATGTTCACATCGGCGAACGTCTGAACCTCCTTCTTCACCATGTCCGGCAAGTCATCATATTCAGCGGCCATGAAGCTGCATAGACACATTCGATTGTCGTTCTGCAGCGCCGTCCGGAATGTATCAGGGTATCCGCGCAAGCAGAGAAGCGGGTCGCCCGTGGCAGACAGTCGTGCGTCGAGCATCGCGGCAAACTGCTCCGCGTAACGCTTAGCCACTTCGGCGCCCAGCTCGGCCTTGGTCGGAAAATGATGGTAGATACTGGCGGCCTTGATGCCAACTTCCGCCGCGATTTCACGGAAGTTCAGCCCGCCGTAGCCGTGCGCCCCCGCGACTTTTGTCGCGGCCGCAAGAATATTCTCCCTTGAATTTGACCACCCTTCAGTTTTCATCGGCGCTAACCTCTTTTCGCAAAACGTGTTGACAGGCCCGATTCTATCTCATAAAGTAGATCCTACCAAGTGGCAGGTAGCCTTGGTGATGAGCATCAGGCAACGCGAGTTGCTTTTTTACACCACATCAATCTACCAAGTGGCAGGTAGCATGCTTCGTAGAGATGAGTCATCTAAACCGCAGGAGTCGCATCATGTCGTCCAAACTTCGAGTCTTCACCTCGCCCTCTGCTTTCCCCAACCCGCAGCGCCTTCGGCTCTTCATGTACGAGAAAGGCATCGCCGAGCACTTCAATGAGACGATTTACGATATGACGCCAGTTGGCGAGCAGCGTGGCTGGCGGCACCTGAAGATGAATCCATGGGGCGAAACGCCGACGCTCGAGCTAGCCGATGGCAGCTTTATTTCGGAGACGGCCGCTGTGGTTCGCTATCTCGACCAGACTTTCCCGGGCCGGAAGATCATGGGCGAGACTCCGCTGGAGCAGGGTCTCGACAACATGTGGGACAACCGCATCTGGGTTCACATCCTCTACAGAATCGTTACGGCCTTCCACGTGCTACATACCGGCCTCGGTTTCAAGCTTGAACTGACGAAGAACGAGGCTTGGGGTGAGCATTGCCGCAAGGAAGCACTTGCCCATGCAGCACTGGTCAACAAGCACCTCTCAGACGGGCGCGAATGGCTGCTCGGCGGTGACGAACCCACCTTCGCCGACATCACGCTAGCAACTGCAATCGCGTTCTCCAAGTTCCCGGTGAACGCCACCCCGCTTGACGAGCGTTTCGAGTTCCTGGACGCGTACTGGAAACGCTGGCAACAACGCTCGAGCTTCAAGGCTGCCTATGCCGACCGTCAAAGCGGCATTCCAGAGCTAGACAATCCCCAAAACCGCTAAACCGATTCCGCATCAGATCAGGTCGCTTTTTTTTCCGCAGACAATCTACCAAGTGATTGGTAGCTTCTCTGCGGAGGCAGACATCCCCTTGATCTTGGGAGCCATGCCATGTCATCCACTTCTTCCAAGCTCCGAGTCTTCACTTCGTCGTCCGCATTCCACAATCCGCAGTGCTTGCGGCTCTTCATGTGCGAGAAAGGCATTGACCTGCCTGGCGATGTCCGGACCAGTTGAGACTTGAGAGAATGGCTTCCGACGGAGAAAGGAAGTCATGAAGAAGAGCCGGTTCACGGAAGAGCAAATGGTCACGATCCCGAGGGAGGCGGACAAGGCGCCGGTCGCCGAGGTGTCGAAGCGGCACGGGATCCTCGAGCAGACGATCTACAACCGGCGTCAGCATTTCAGCGGGATGGAGGCCGCCGATGTGAAGCGCCTGAAGCAGTCCGGGCAGGAAAACGCGCGACTGAAGAAGATGCCGGCCGAGCGTGATCTCGAACTGGATGTGATGAAGGAGACCAACGCAAAAAACGGTGGCGCGCCCGCTCGCCGTCAGCAGGTTGCCTACGCGAAAGCGCGTGGCCTGTCGGAACGGCGAGCGGGCGCGCTGATGTCGGTGGCGAGGTCGGCGCTGCGTGACGAGTCGAGGCTCGCCGGGCGCGATGCGCCGGTGCTGGCAGCGATGTGTATGCTGTCGGCGCAATATCCGCGCTACGGTTACCGTCGGATCTTGCCCTGTCCTTTGGTGGCTCGAGCGCGACTTCACGACGGGCGATCGAGGCTCGCGCTGGCCGCTCCGTTATCGGCATCCAGCGACGGCTCGTAAAGCCCCTGACGTGCTCGGCGCGAGTCGTGCGACCGCCCTCGCGTCACCGCGACGAAATCGTGCTGCTGCCGAAAGGGGGCGGCGGAATCAGCGTGATGCCGAACTGCGCTGCGGCGGCGTGCATCCGCGCCTTGTCGGCGTCGGTCGGAAGGCCCGCATCGACGGGGCCAGGCTGCGCATCCGCGCACGCATCGACAAAGCGGTCGAAGCCTGCCGGCGTGCAAATCACGAGGTAACGCGCGGTCTGTTCGATGCGATTAGTGATCTGATGCTCGGTGCCACGTGGAAACACGAGCGTGTGGCCGGGCAGCACGTGATGCGGCACACCGTCGACCATCACTTCGAGTTCGCCTTCGAGCAGCAGCAGCGTTTCGTCTTCATGTTCGTGACGATGCATGGGCGTTGCACGGTTGCCTGGCGAAAATATTTCGAGCATGCAGAAGGCGTCCCCGGTCTGCGCGCCGGACGCGAGCAGGCGGGTCCGCGAGCCGCCGAAATCATATTCGACGGGCTTGTCATTGAGGATGAACACAGCGGGTTTCTCCAGTTTGTTCAAACGCTCAGGCACGTGCCTGACAAGCCTGACTGTACGCGACACGGGACGAAAAATTGCCGTTGCGATACCGTCTCAGTGATGACACTTTGTCGGGAATCGACATGAAGAACCTCAGCCAATTCGTCAACTTTTCCGCTGTTGCGCGGCACGGCAGCTTCGCGCAGGCGGCGCGCGAGTTGGGGCTGGCGCCCTCGTCGGTGGCGAAAAGCGTGGCGCGGCTGGAGAAGGACCTCGGCGCGCGACTCTTTCATCGCACGACGCGTTCGGTGACGCTCACCGAAGAGGGACGCTTGCTGTACGACAAGGCCTCGCTGCTGCTGGAGCAGATCGAAACGCTCGACCTCGGCGCCCTGCGGAACGACGACGAACCCGCCGGCATCCTGCGACTCGGCGCGCCTATCGGTTACGGCGAGCGCGTCGTGTTGCCGGTTCTGACGAAGTTGCGCGAGCGCCATCCGGCGCTCGACATCGATTTGCGTCTGTCCGACGAACGCGTGAATCTTGTCGACGAAGGGCTCGATGCCGTGATCCGCTTTGGCGAACTCGACGACTCGACGCTGATTGCGCGGCGGATCGACGAACAGCCGCTGGTCTTGTGCGCAAGCCCGCGCTATCTCGCTCGCCACTCGCACATCGGCGTGGTGCGGGATCTCGCGAAGCATGCGCTGATTGCGTTTCGCATGCCCACGACGGGCCGCGAGCGGCCGTTCGAGTTCGTTGAAAACGGCAGCACGGTGGTGTTCACGCCCGACGCGCGAATCAGCATCAGTCACGGCGAGGCCCTGGTGGAAGCGGCGGTGCTGGGTGCCGGGCTCGCGCAGGTGCCGGCGTTTTTCGCAAGGCCGCGTTTCAACGAAGGCAGTCTGGTCGAAGTGTTGCCGCATTGCCGGCCCGCTCCACTCATCGTGAATCTGGTGACGCCCGGTTCGCGCGTGCGGCCGGCGCGGTTGCGAGCGCTGATCGACGCCATCACCTCGGACATCGGCGGCTCCACCATGCTTTCATCACACTCATCGTGAGCTCCTCGGAATGACGCGTCATGGACACGAGCGGGACGCGGGAAGCCGCGCCCGGCAATCCAGCCGCAAGCGCCGTACCGGTGACGCACCCCGGCGGCGGCAGCTGGCGACCGTCGCGACGGCGGCATGACTGCAAGGCCGCGCAAAAAGGTGAATTCCCGCCCGCGATCCTGCCCGGCCTCGACACTCGCCATCGGGCGCCTCGACGGCGCGCCGCGTGCCCATCGGTCGGGCCGGGCGGCACGTGCCGAGCCGACTTGAAGACGAGTCGAACGAATTCACGCGCGCGCGTGACTCGCGCATCACGTCGCGGCGAGCATTCGCTCGGGGAGCCCGGTATCGGAAGCAACCGGGAAGCGCAGGCGCCACGCACAACGTCGATTCCGAAGCAAATCGTCCCGCGGGCGCGCACGCGGCACGGTCATTGCTGGAGATGAACATCCACCGGCCCTCTCCCGGGTGCCGGTACTTCATTCCAGCAAGGAGTCCGTTCATGGCCGACGAGTTCGATCAAACCACGATGCGTGATCCGCTCACGCAATACCCGCGTCCCGACTTCGAGAAGCAGCCGCAGCCCGCGCCGGGCCTCGCCCGCGAGATGCACCCGAAGCCCGACCACGGCGAAACCAGCTATCGCGGCATGGGTCGCCTGAAGGGCCGCCGCGCGCTGATCACCGGCGCCGACAGCGGCATCGGCCGCGCCGTGGCGATCGCCTTCGCGCGCGAAGGCGCCAACCTCGCCCTGAACTATTTACACAGCGAGGAAGCCGATGCCCGCGAGGTCGTGAAGCTCGTCGAGGACGCCGGCCGTCAGGCGCTCGCGCTGCCCGGCGACATCGCCGACGAGGCCTTCTGCCGGCAGCTCGTGACCGACGCGGTCAACGGCCTCGGCGGCCTCGACATCCTCGTCAACGTGGCCGGCAAGCAGGTCTACGTCGAGCAGATCGCCGATCTCTCCACCGAGCAGCTGGAGGCGACGTTCCGCACCAACGTGTTCGCGATGTTCTGGCTCTGCAAGGCGGCGCTGCCGCACCTGCCGCCCGGCGCGAGCATCATCAACACCACCTCGATCCAGAGCTACCAGCCCAGCCCCGGCCTGCTCGACTATGCCTCCACCAAGGCCGCCATCACCGCGTTCACGCATGCGTTCGCCAAGCAGGTGGTCGGGCGCGGCGTGCGCGTGAACGCCGTGGCGCCGGGGCCGATCTGGACGCCGCTGCAGCCGAGCGGCGGCCAGCCTCAGGAAAAGGTCCAGGTGTTCGGCTCCGAGGCGCCGATGAAGCGCCCCGGCCAGCCGGCCGAACTCGCCCCCGTCTACGTGCTGCTCGCCTCGCAGGAGTCGAGCTACGTGACGGGCGAGATCTACGGCGTGACGGGCGGCCATCACCTACCATGAGCCGAATCCCGATGGCAGGCCGCCTGCTCGTCGTCTCCCCGCATCTCGACGACGCGGTGCTCAGTTGCGGCCACGTCCTGGCGCGGCATCCCGGGGCTGTCGTCTGCACGGTACTGAGCGCGCCGCCGGAACGGAACATGTCGACGGCATGGGACCGGGCGTCGGGATTCGCCGACGCGTTCGAGGCGATGCGCGCGCGCAGGGAAGAGGACCGGCAGGCGCTCGCGCTGCTGGGCGCGTCGGCCGTGCATCTGCCGTTTTGCGACGCCCAGTACGAGTCGCCGCCGGCGCCCGACCGGCTGCAGACGGTGCTGCGCCACGCTCTCGCCACCGTCCGCCCTGACTCGCTGCTGACGCCGCTCGGACTGTTCCATTCGGATCACACGCTGGTGGCTGACGCGGTGCTCGCCTGCCTCGCCGCGCTGCGACAGGCAGCACCCGGCGAGACGCCGCCGGCCTCGCCGGCCATTTACGCCTACGAGGACGTGCCGTACCGGATGATGGACGGCCGCGTCGAGGCGCGCCAGCGCCTGCTTGCGGCGAACGGCTGGTCGATGGAGCGGGTCGAGCTCGCGAGCGCCAGCGACGACACCCGGCTCGGCAGACTGAAACCGGCCGCCATCGCGGCCTATCGCAGCCAGTTACGCGCGTTCGGCCCCGACGGACAGGCCAACCTGCATATCGCGGAGCGCCATTGGCACGTGCGCGGGACGGCCGGCGCCGCCACGAACGGCGATTTAGGTGCCTCGCGCCGCGAATCGGAAGCCCGCGCGCCATCCTCATTACGCTAGGGAAGATCGAACGGATGGAACACGCATCGATTTCGCAGCGCATCTCCGTGGTGGTGTTGACTTGGAACCGCGTCGACGAACTGGCGGCCACGCTCGGCCATCTGCTCGCGCTGCCCGAGAGCCCGCCGCTCTTCGTGGCGGACAACGGCTCCGATGACAATACGGTCGCGCTCGTGAAGGCGCGTTTTCCGACCGTATGCGTGGTGGAATGCGGCGAGAACCGCGGCGCCGCCGGACGCAATCTCGCGGCGGCCTGCGTGGCGACCGACTATGTCGCGTTCTGCGACGACGACACCTGGTGGGAGCCGGGCGCGCTCGCGCGCGCGGTGCAGGTACTCGACGCCTGGCCGAACGTCGGCGTGTTGAGCGCGCGCGTGGTGGTAGGCGAGGACGCCGCCACCGATCCAACCTGCGCGGCGATGAGCCTGAGCCCGCTCGGCAGCGAAGGCCTGCCCGGCCCGGCGCTGGTGGGCTACATGGCCGGCGCCTGCGTGTTCCGCACCGCGCTGTTCCGCGACGTCGGCGGCTACGAGCCGAGGCTGTTCATCGGCGGCGAAGAGGAACTGGTCGCGCTCGACGTGCTCGCCCTCGGCCACTCGATCGTCTACTGCGACCAGCTGACGGTGCATCATCATCCGTCGGTGCAGCGCGACAGCGGCCTGCGCCGGCGGATGCTGGCGCGCAACGCCGCCTGGGTCGGCTGGCTGCGCCTGCCCTGGCCCGAAGCGGGGCGCGCCACGCTGCGCGCACTCGGCACGTTCGCGCGGGAGGGCCACCTGCTGCGCGACGGGCTCGCGCTGCTGCGCGGGCTCGCGTGGATCCTGCCGCGCCGCAGGGTGGTGCCGCCGAACCTGACGGCCATGCGCCGGCGCGTGGCGCTCGCCGGGCGACGCCCCCAGGCGCCCGCGCCGGCCACGGCGGTGACCATGGCGAAGGCCGCGGTCGAGGCCGAAGCCGCCGCGCGGCATCCGGCCAGCAAGGTGGATGTCAGCTCCTGAGACGATCATCGCCGGCCGCCGTGCGCCCGGCCCGGCAAGCGGGCTGGCCCCGGACGGCGCCTCGGCGATGACGTCGGGTTGCAGGTGCAGGCCACGTTCGCAGGCCATGTGTTCGGGCGGTGTTTGCCGGCGGCGACCGTTCAGCCCACCGCCCGACGCGGCGTCCTGCCGCCACCACCGGCGCGGCCCGCGCTGGCCGTACGTCGCTCATGGAGCCCGATGCGCCAGACCGCGCGCGGGCGCACGCGAGCCGCCTCGCCGCCTGGCGCGAGCGCACCGATTTCCGCCATCAGGTGTTCCGGCTCCGCCGGCCTGCTCGAGTGGGCCTCGAATCCCGCCTGTCGCGAGCGGGCGCGGCTTTCCTCGTCGACGTGTCCGGTCACCGCACGCGCGGCGGCACCTGTCTCGCGTCTTCCAGCGCGTGCACGCGGGACAGCAGCGCGTAACCATCCTCGCCGGCCAGCACGATGTCAGAGCAGCACTTGCGGCCAGTGCGCGGCGTCGGCCTGCTTCGAGGCAATCCGGTGCTTCGCGTGCTCGACACTGGAAGGATTGTGCGGCTGGGGGAACGCGCGAAATCGACGCCGACATGCGCATCATTGCCGAGACCAACCGGGACCCGGAAGCTTCCATCGACTCGGGAACGCCGCGGGCGGATCTCCATCTCCGGATCAGCGCCTACCCCGTCGCCCTGCCGCCGCTTTGAAAACAATCCTTAGCAGGCTCGCGAACTGACGGTGAAGCAATCCCTGCCGGTTCGAGCCGTTCAGGGCGAGCACAACGTCGGGAAGCAATGTCGTCCGGCGGGTCGCCCGAATGCACGGGAGCGGATAACGGTCGAATCCGCGGACCCCGGCGCCACCGTCGTCACCATCGAGGTACCGCGCTCATGACGATTTGACGGCGACCCCGAGTTCGATGGCGTCGTCTGCCGCATACGACGTCATCAGGCTCAACAGTATCGACAGCTCCGAAGCCTTGCGGAAATACCCGTCGAATCCGGCGCTAGTGGCGGGCTCGCGTATCGCAGTCCACTCGTCTGACGTATAGGCAATCAGGATTGCGTGTGCGGTGACATCCAGCGCACGCAGTTCCGCCGCGACGACAAAGCCGTCCTTGTCCGGCATGTTGATGTCCAGCAGAACGATCGCGGGCGCATGCCGCGCCGCGGCGTCAACGGCGGCATGCGCCGTCGTGACGTACCGCACGTCATATCCCACCACCGACAGGTACAAGGCGGTCGCCTCGGCCGCGTCGGCATGGTCGTCCACCACGAGCACCCGAATTGCCTGATCGTCGGGCCGCCGGAATGTCCTGGGCGAACAGCGTGTGGCGTTAGTGGCGTTCATACCGTCCTTTCCTTTGTTACATGTTTCCTATCATGCGGTCGATCAACAAATAAAGCGTGCCGAGAATGTGTATTGTGATTTCCGAAGTGTTACTTGCGGGCCCGCATGCCGGCGGCCCGGCGACGTCCCCGCCAGACAATCAAGGGCGTGCCGGTTCGCGCATCGGCTCCATGGCGTGCCATCGATATTCTCAATCCGGACCGCAGCCGTCCGCATGACGCGCCCCTGCTTGGTCGGCTTCGGCGCTTGAAGAAGAAAAAAAGTTCCCTTCGAACCCGGCCCATCGCGCGCATGCGAATCGCATCGCCATGGCGTCGCGCCAAGCCCCCTGTCGAAGAGACCGGGGGCCACACCTTTCTACAAACCGCACCGCCCGGTTACGCGCACCACGGCGCCCCGCCACGCGCCTCGCGGCGCGCAGCCTGGCTGCGGGCGGGCGGTACCGCCGGGCACGCCGCTTGCGGCAGGTCGTACCCCCACCCGCCACGCGGAGATCCCGATGCCCGTCCCCCTGCTGACGATCCAGCCGTTGCCGTTCGACCCGATGTTCGAGCAGATTCCCGAAGACGAAGCCGACACGGTGCGCGAGCTGATCGACGCGCTGAACCACATCCAGCAGACCACCGCGAACGACTACGCCCACGCGGTGCGCAGCGTGCATGCCAAGAGCCACGGCCTGCTGGACGGCGAGCTGACGGTGGCCGACAACCTGCCGCCGGAGCTCGCGCACGGCGTGTTCGCGCGCCGCGGCAGCTATCGCGTGACGCTGCGCCTGTCCACCAACCCCGGCGACCTGCTCGACGACGCGGTGTCGACGCCGCGCGGCCTCGCGCTGAAGATCGCCGACGTCGACGGCGAACGGCTGCCCGGCAGCGAGATGCTGACCACCCAGGACTTCGTGATGGTCAACGCGCCGGCCTTCTCCGCGCCCACCCCCAAGGCCTTCGTGCGCGGCCTGAAGCTGCTGTCGAAGACGACCGACCGCGCGCCGGGCGGCAAGAAGGCGCTGTCGGCCGTGATGCGCGGCGCCGAGCGCGCGATCGAGGCGCTCGGCACGGAAAGCGCGACGCTGAAGAACCTCGGCGGCCACCCGGCCACGCACATCCTCGGCGAAACCTTCTACACCTGCGCGCCGTGCCTCTACGGGCCGTACTTCGCGAAGCTGGCCATGGTGCCGGTATCGCCGGAGCTGGTCGCGCTCAAGGACGCGCCGGTCGAGTTGAAGGATCGCCCCGACGCGCTGCGCGACGAGGTGCAGGCGTTCTTCACGCGCCAGGGCGGCGTCTGGGAGCTGCGCGCGCAGCTGGCGACCGACATCGAGCGCATGCCGGTGGAGGACGCCTCGGTGGTCTGGCCGGAGGACCTGAGCCCCTATGTCACCGTCGCGACCGTCCGCGTGGCCGCGCAGCCGGGCTGGAGCGAGGCGCGCTCGGCCGCGATCGACGACGGCATGTCGTTCAGCCCGTGGCACGGACTCGCCGCGCACCGGCCGATCGGCGGCGTGATGCGCGTGCGCCGCCCGGCCTACGAACAGTCCGCGGCGTTTCGCGAGCGGTTCAACGGCTGCCCGGTCCACGGTTGAACCGTGCCGGCCGAACCTGCACAGGGAGCATCGATCATGCACGACCCCCACGATCACGCCACTCACGACAGCGAGCTCGACGCCGATCCGGAACACCGCAACGAGGCCTATCCCCACCCGGCGGGCGGATGGGGATCGATGAAGGCGGTGGTCTCGATCCTCGCCAAGGAACACGCGGTCCGCAAGGGCGGCGCCGCGCTGATGCGGCAGAACAAGCCCGACGGCTTCATGTGCGTGAGCTGCTCGTGGGCGAAGCCGGCCGGCCCGCATCCGTTCGAGTTCTGCGAGAACGGCGCGAAGGCGACCGCCTGGGACGCCACCTCGAAGCGCATCGGCGCCGAGTTCTTCGCCGCGCACACGCTGGCCGAGCTCGAAACCTGGCATGACCACGATCTCGAGGCGGCCGGCCGGCTCACCGAGCCGCTGCGCTACGACGCGGCCAGCGACCGCTACCTGCCGGTGAGCTGGCAGCAGGCGTTCGACGAGATCGGCCGCGAGCTGAACGCCACCGAACCGGACCGCGCGGTGTTCTACACCTCGGGCCGCGCCTCGCTGGAAACCTCCTACATGCTGCAGCTGTTCGCGCGCCAGTACGGCACCAACAACCTGCCCGACAGCTCGAACATGTGCCACGAGAGCAGCAGCGTCGGCCTGAAAGCGTCGATCGGCGTCGGCGTCGGCACGATCGGCCTGGAGGACTTCGAGCGGACCGACCTGATGTTCTTCTTCGGCCACAACGTCGGCACCAACAGCCCGCGCATGCTGCACCCGCTGCAGGACGCGCGCCGCCGCGGCGTGCCGATCGTCACGTTCAACCCGCTGCGCGAGCCGGGCCTGGTCGGCTTCGCGAACCCGCAGTCGCCGCGCGAGATGCTGACGCCGGGCGACACGCAGATCTCGACGCAATACCACCAGTTGCGGATCGGCGGCGACGGCGCCGTGCTGGCCGGGCTCTGCAAGGCCGTGATCGCGGCCGACGACGCGGCGCTCGCCGCGGGCGAGCCGCGCGTGCTCGACGTGGCGTTCATCGAGGCCCACACGCACGGCTTCGACGCGTTCGCGCGGCAGATGCGCGAGACCGGCTGGGACGCGATCGAGCGCGAGAGCGGGCTCGCGCGCGCCGACATCGAGCGCGCCGCCGACCTCTACGTGCGCGCGAACGCGGTGATCGTCCACTACGGGATGGGCATCACGCAGCATCGGCTCGGCGTGCAGAACGTGCGGATGATCTGCAACTTCCTGATGCTGCGCGGCAACCTCGGCAAGCCCGGCGCCGGCGTCTCGCCGATCCGCGGCCATTCGAACGTGCAGGGCCAGCGCACCGTCGGCATCACCGAGAAACCCGAGCTCGCGCCGCTCGACGTGCTGGGCCGCCAGTTCCGCTTCGCGCCGCCGCGCGAGACCGGCATGAACGTGGTCGAGGCGTTCGAGGCGATGATCGACGGGCGCGTCGACGCGGTGTTCAACCTCGGCGGCAATCTGGTCCGCTCGGTGCCCGACCGAGGCCGCATCGAGCCCGCCTGGCGTGCGCTGAAGCTGACCGTGAACGTCGCCACCAAGCTGAACCGCACGCACCTGCTGCCGGGCAAGGCGTCGTACCTGCTGCCGTGCCTGAGTCGCATCGAGACCGACCGGCAGGCGGGCGGCGAGCAGGCCGTGTCGGTGGAAGACAGTACCGGCCGCATGCACGGCTCGCGCGGCGTGGTCGAGCCGGCCGGCGACGCGCTGCGCTCCGAGCCGTTCATCGTCGCGGAACTCGCCGCGGCCACGCTCGGCGCGCGCAGCACGGTGCCGTGGAGCGCCTGGCGCAACGACTACCGGCTGATCCGCGAGGCGATCGCGCTGACCTATCCGGACATCTTTCACGATTTCGACGCGAGGATGTGGACGCCCGGCGGCTTCGCACGGCCGCTGCCGGCCCGCGAGCGGCGCTGGCAGACACCGAGCGGCAAGGCCGAATTCGCGGTGCCCGAATCGCTCGAGGCGGACCCCGACATGGTCGCGGGCGGCCCCGGCGTGCTGCGGCTGATGACGATGCGCGGCGACAGCCAGTTCAACACGACGATCTACAGCCTCGACGACCGGTTTCGCGGCGTCTACGGCGACCGGATGGTGCTGCTCATGCATCGCGACGACATCGCCGCGCACGGGCTCGAGGAAGGCCGGCGCATCACCCTGCAGACCGTCGCCGGCGACGGCGTCGAGCGGCGCGTGGCGGGCCTGAAGCTGGTGCCCTACGACATTCCGCGCGGCTGCGTGGCCGGCTACTACCCGGAATGCAATCCGTTGCTGCCGCTCTGGCATTACGCGAAGGGCAGCAAGGTGCCGGCCGCGAAGTCGATTCCGGTGCGCATCGTCGCCCCGGGCTGAAGAGGCGCGTTCGATGCAGGTATCCGGCATTCCTGCCGGCGCCGGTGCATCGGCCGGCGCGGCGGGTTGATCGACGCCGCGCCGCGGAGCCTGACCGGGTTCCCGGCACCGGTCCGCCTGGCTGTCGATCGCGGGCCGGTCGCGGCGCGCGGGACACGCGCGCCGCCGCGCATCGGCCTCGGACGCCGATGGCGGTCGGCGCCGATGCTTCGGAGACGGTCCGAAACCCGCTCGCGACCGGTTCGTCCGGCGCGCCGGGACACCACGAACAACCGCCGTTCACCGCGCCGCTGCGCGGCATCGGCAACTCCCTTCACTCCCTTGTTGACGAGGAACCCGCGATGACGCCGACCACTCCGGAACGCCCTCCCGCCTCCGGCCCGCGAAGCACGCAGCGGCAGGCGCCCGGCGCCGTCCCGCCCGAGGCCCGCATGCCGGCCGCGCATGCCGTGCATCCCGACGCGCTGCTCGACGGCCTGACGCTGCCGCTCGACGACACCTCGCTGGCCGTCGCCGCCCG
Source organism: Burkholderia plantarii (assembly GCF_001411805.1). Classification (NCBI taxonomy): domain Bacteria; kingdom Pseudomonadati; phylum Pseudomonadota; class Betaproteobacteria; order Burkholderiales; family Burkholderiaceae; genus Burkholderia; species Burkholderia plantarii. Next base: position 2,499,188 of record NZ_CP007212.1, read on the forward strand.
CCGCGTGGCCGCCGCCTGCCCGTCGCTGCCGCGCCCCGGCGGCGGCCACACGCTCGCGCGCTGGCGCTTCCTGGCCGAGCTGGCCGCGCTCGACCTGTCGCTCGTGAAGATCTACGAGGCCCACGCCGACGCGCGCGCGATCCTCGACGAGCTGGGCACCGAGCCGGCCCCTGACGCCGGTCTGCTCGCGGTCTGGGCCGCGCGCGCGCCGCGCGACGAACTGCGCGTCGTCGCGCACGACCTGGCCCACGACCTCGCGCCCACGACGCGCCCCGAAGGCCGCTACGTGCGGCTCACCGGCAGCAAGCCGTGGTGCTCGGGGGCGCGTTTCGTGGACGCGGCGCTCGTCACCTGCGTCGGCGCCGACGGGCGCGACGAGCTCGCGCTGGTGTCGATGCGGCAGCCCGGCGTGACGGTCAGCGAGCGCGGCTGGGAGGCGCTCGGCATGCGCGCCACGCGCAGCGTCGAGATCGATCTGGTCAACGCGCGCGCGCGGCTGGTCGGCGCGAGCGGCGCCTATCTGGAGCGGCCCGGCTTCTGGCACGGCGGCGCCGGCATCGCCGCGTGCTGGTATGGCGCGGCGGCGGCGCTGGCCGAACGCCTGCGCGAGGCCGCCGCGCGGCGCGACGATCCGCATCTGCGCGCCCACCTGGGCGCCGCCGACGTCGCGCTATCCGGCGCCCGCGCGCTGCTGCGCGAGGCATCGCAGCGGATCGACGCCGACCCGCGCGCAAACGCCATGGCGCTCGCGCTGCGCGTGCGCGGCGCGGTGGAGGCCGCGGCCGAAGTCGTGCTGCGCGCCGCCGCGCACGGCCTCGGTGCCGGCCCGCTGTGCCGCGACCGCTGGTTCGCACAGATGGCGGCCGACCTGCCGGTGTTTCTGCGCCAAAGCCATGCCGAACGCGATCTGGCCGCGCTCGGCGCAGCCGTCGCGGACGAGCCCGCGCCGTGGCGGCTGTGAGGGGACGCACGATGGCCGAGGCTGACGAACGGGAAGTCCACCGCGCTCAATTCAACCATTTCGAGGCGATGTTCGCGCAGCATGCGGACCCATGGCACTACCGCACGAGCTGGTACGAGGCGCGCAAGCGCGCCCTGCTGCTGGCCGCGCTGCCGCGGCAACGCTATCGGCGCGGCTTCGAGCCCGGCTGCGCGAACGGCGAACTGTCGGCGTGGCTCGCACCGCGCTGCGAGACGCTGCGCTGCGCCGACTTCGCCCCCAGCGCCGCCGCGCTCGCGCGCGAGCGACTAGCCGGCTTCGCGCAGGCCGGCGTGGAGGTGTTGACGATGCCCGACGACTGGCCCGAGGGCCGCTTCGATCTGATCGTGATCAGCGAATTCGCGTATTACCTCGACGCCTCGCGCTGCGCGCGGCTGGCCGGGCTCGCCTGCGACGCGCTCGACGCCGACGGCACGCTGGCCTGCTGCCACTGGCGCCACGGCGCCGACGACATGCGGCTGACCGGCGGCGCGGTCCACGCGCTGTTCGCGCAGGCCGCCCGCGACGCCGGCCTGCATGCGCTCACGCGCGTGGACGACGCCGATTTCCTGCTCGACGTCTGGAGCGCCGGGGCCTCGAACGTCGCGCCGCGCTGAGGCCGCGGCAACGGCGCCGGCCGCGCCGTCAGCGCACGCGATCGCGGCGCTCGGCGAGCCAGTAGCGCTCGGGCGCGTCGAGATCGGTGAGTCTCGCCTCGCCGAACGCGCGCAGCTGGCTTGCATAGCTCGCTATCGCACGCCGCCTGACGGCGCGGGCCCGCTCGCCCCCGCGCGCCGCGCACCAGCCGGCATCGAGCGGCGTGACGCACCAGCCCGCCCGCTCCAGCACGCGCAGGCGCGCGGCCGTCACGCCGGGTACGCCGCGATGGATCGCCTCCTCGTACACGAGCCACGTCCGCAGCCGCTGGCGTCGCGCCAGCAGCAGCCACGCGTCGGCCACGCAACGGTGATCGGGATGGTTCAGGCCGAGCGGGACCAGCGGCACGGCGCCCCGGCAGCGTGCCAACTGCGCCGCCAGCGCGCGCGCCAGGGCCCGCACGCCGGGCGACGGCCCGTACTGCCCGTCGAGAAACGGCAGCCGCACGCCACGCGCGCCGCAGATCCGCAACGCTTCGTCATCCTCACGGATGCGTTCGCGCAACGCCGCCGTGGAATCGGCGAAGCCGGCCGCCACGTCCCACGGCCGGCATTGCGGCGACTCCGGCGTGCCCGCGAACACGGTGCAGACCACCGTGCCGGGGCGCGTCGAGACCAGCGACGCGCAGCTGAACACGGCGTCGTCCAGATGCGGCGACACCACGAACAGCGGCGCATCGGCATCGTTCGCGAGGGAGCGCTCGCGGCCCGGCGACGCGTGCAAGCCCGTATGCACCTCGCCGGTTGGGTGGCACGGCACGTCGAGATCGGACTCGTCGCAAGGAAGGGACGAGCTCATGCGGCACCATCGGTCAGCGGCGCCGGCTCGATCATCGCGGCGCCACCCTCGGCGCGCAGCGTGTCGAGGCCCCTGCCCGCCCAGGCCGCGAGCGTGTCGCCGAAGCCGCCCCGCGCGCGCGGGTCGAGACGCGCGCTGGTGGTCACGCGCGGCGCGGCGCTCCAGGCGATCCGCGCGCCGGTGGCGACCAGCCGCGCCACCAGCGCCACGTCCTCGTCGCAGGCAAGCGGCGGAAATCCGCCCGCGCGGCGGTAGGCCCGCGCACTGACGCCGAGGTTCGCGCCATGCACGTGACGATGCCCGTCGGCGTCGCGGTAGCGAAGCCGCCACGTCTCGACGACGCTCGCCGGATGGCCGCGCCAGTCGTCGACGGCCACGGTACCGCACACGGCATCCGCGCCGAGCGAAAGCTGCGCGACGAGCCAGTCCGATGCCACGCGGCTGTCGGCATCGGTGAATGCCAGCCAGCGGGCGCCGTGACGCAGCAGCAGGTCGGCGCCGGCCGCGCGCGCGGCGCCGACGTTGCGCGCCTGCACCGCAACCGTCTCGACGCCATGGCGCGCCGCGATGCGCGGCGACGCGTCGGTGCAACTGTCGAGCACCACCACGATGCGCACGGGCTCGCCCCGCAGCGCCGGATGCCGCGCGGCCGCGCCGACCGCCGCCAGGCATCGCGCGAGCCGGCGGGCTTCGTTGTGGGCGGGAATCACGACGCCGATCATGAAGGCTCCTTGCCGTGGGAACGCGGCCGGCGCGAACCGGCACGATGGATGGCCGCCGGTGCCGTCACCGGGGCGGAGAGTCGGACGACACGCGGGGTCGGGGCGCCGCCGCCGTCGACACGGATGCGGGGCGGGCCTGCGCGAGGTGTCGCGCGCGTGGGGGTTGCCGGCGCGAATGCCGGCCGCGAGCCCGCGGCAGGTCGCCTCGCAGTCGGCCCGGGCGAGGCCGGCCGCCACCGGCCACGTTCCGCTGCTGTCGGCGTGCCGCCCGCCCGGCGTGTCGTCGCGATACCGGGTGTCCTCGGCCATGCCGTCGTCGCGGCCGATGGGCTCGCTCGCCGCGACGAACCGGTCGGCGCGCCGCGCGTCATTGATGGCCCCCGCGCGGCCCGCCCCGGTTCGGCATGGCAGCCGTGCGGGCGGGCGGGTCCACCACGGCCGCATCCGCGCCGATGGCGAAACGGTTTGTCTTCGCGGATGTCGTCGGCATCGTCGAATCCTTCTCGTGAACGGTCATGACACTGGCACCGCAAGCTTCATGCCCATCATCGACCGCCCCGCCCGGGGCTTGCGCCACCGGCCCCGTCAGCATCGGCGGTCGACGGGCGGCCTGCGGCCGGCAGCCGGTGCCGCGCCATTTTTTCAGCAGACGATCGCAATATTTCAAGCAGGCCTGCGCAAGCGCTCGGGCCGGCACGTTCCCGTGCCGCTGATTGCATGCGCAACGAAGCCGGGCCCGACGCCGCGAGCGCCGTCGAGTCGGCAACCCGCAGCGCGATGGTGATGTGCTTCCCGATCAGGCCGGCGTTGCTGTGATCGACAATCGCCTCGACCGTCAGCGCCGGATGCGCCTTCCCGAAAGCGGGCAGCAGCGGCACGACCTGCCGCCGCGCGAACGCCACGGCGGCGCTGACGCGCAAGCACCTGCCTGGCGAGGTCGCGCCGATTTCCGCTCCCCGGCCATGACCGGCAAGCGGCGACCCGATCCCGCAGCGCGCCTGCCGGCGCTCGACCGGATTCAACACGAAGCGGCATGACCGGAATCCGGCAGAAGCGCGCCGAGCGCGGTGGCGCCGAGATTCACCCATGAATCGGCCGGAGCGTTGTCGCGAGATGGCGATCCGGAAATGACGCAAGCTGCATCGAGCGCGGCGATTCGCCCGCATCGCGGCCCGCTGGACGCGGGTCGCAGCGCAGCGCGGATTCGTATCGCCCCGCCAGCGGCCCGGCCATGACCGTCGGCGCGCACTGCGCGCCGACCTGATCGCCTGAGATTCCCCGATATCGACGGGCTGGATTCAACCCACCTGCCCCGCCCGCGTTACGCGAAACCGGGCAAGAATTCACCCGCCACGCCGCGCGCCTCCTCGAATCGTCAACGGTTCCGGATTGGCATGTAAATTGCGAATTTCTCGCGGGGGCGATTTCGCGAACGTCAGTCCGCTCGCCGGCAGGCTGCACGGGATTGCCGAAACATGACTTGCCGCGATATGGAGCGCGAGTGAAATCCGCCATTCCGACCGACGAGGCCAACACTCAATATCCAGCAGAGATAGCAATGAAAATCATGAAAACAGCCATGGCTTTGCGCTGCGCGGCGCTGCGCCGTTTCGTTGACCGGCACGCCTTCGCGAGCGAATCCGGCGAACAAATCCATCGCGTTCATGCCATGCACGACATGGCAGCCCGCGCGCGATCGGCTGCATTCGCGCCTGGCTCCAAGGGAGCACGCCGCCGTCGCGCGGGTGCGACGGCCAAGGTCGCCCGCATCGTCGCCGTCGCCGGCCTGCTGTTCGGCAACGCGGCCCTCGTGACGCCCGTCTTTTCCCAGACCCCGTCCTGCACCGCGTCGCCGACCGGCCTCTCGGTCGCGCTGCAGGCAACGGCGGCCAGGGGCAAGCCGTTCACCGTGGCGAGCGGCTACCACCTGTCCGTCAAGGTCAACGGCGGCGAGGCGGCCGAGGTGCTGGTGGACACCGGCTCGAACGCCCTGGCGATTCCCTCCTGGCGGATCAACGGCTTCCCCGCCGACCCGGCTCACGACACCACCGGCCTCGTGATCTCGGGCAAGCTGCCCTACCAGTATTCCAGCAGCGGAAATTCGTATTTCGGCTACCTGATCCAGGTACCGGTACAGGTGTCGGGCGCCGGTAACGCGTCGGTCAGTGCCGAGAACGTGCAGGTGCTCGCCATCACCGAGGTCTGCGGTTCGAGCGCGAGCTGCAGCCCCGCCGTGCCCGGCAACAGCAGCAACATGGGCATGATGGGCGTGGGCTTCCAGCCGACGCCGACGCTGCTGGTCAACACCGCCGGCGGCACCACGCCGGCCACCCGCACCAACGTCTTCCAGCAGATTCCCGGCGTGGAAACGCAGGGCTGGATCTTCGAGCCGGACGGGCACATCGTCGTCGGCCTCAACGCCGAGTCCACGAAGGCATTCACCAGCTGGGCACCGATGGTTCCCGACCACAAGGGCGGCATCTCGCCCGAAGGCTGCCTGCGCGTGCAGGAACCGGGCAAGCCCGAGTCCAGGACGCTTTGCGGCACCATGCTGCTGGACACCGGGATGCCCACCATGAACCTGTGGGTCTATCGCGGGGATCCGGGCGGCGCGCCGTTCTGCCCGCTGCAGTCGGGCACCGACACCAAGGGCAAAAAGAAGGCCGGCTTCAACGGCAAGCCGTTCCCGGCCGACACGCTGATCACGCTCACCTCGCCGGGCCAGGCGCCGACGGTCGACTATTCGTTCAATACCAGCACGCCGAAGCAGCCCGGGACGCCGGAGGCCACCTACTGCACCAACGTGAAGGGCAGTTCGCCGACCGAGAACGCGTTCTTCAACACCGGGCGCATGCCGCTCCAGCGCTACAGCTTCGCCCGCAACCAGACCTGCGGGACGTTCGCCTACCGCGCGGGGAAATAAGGGCGCGTCGCATTGGAAAGGGGGAGCGTTTCCGCTCCCCCTTCGCAGTGATCGTCCCTGTCGCTGCCCGCCGCTTCGACCCCGGCACCGGCCCGGACCGTCAGCGCACGCCGCCCGCGCCCAGCAGATGTTCGCCCGACAGCCATCGCGCATCATCGGAGGCGAGGAACACCGCGATGTCGGCAATGTCTTCCGGACGGCCGGCGCGGCCCAGCGGCGTCTTGGAAACGAACTCCTTCTCCATGTCCGAACCCGTGATGCCGGCCGTCACGGTGCCTTCGGTCGTCACGTAGCCGGGGTTGATCGCGTTCACGCGGATCTTGCGCGGCGCCAGCTCCAGCGCCAGCACGTTCGTGATCGCATCGACCGCGCCCTTGGTCCCGGTGTAGATCGCGCTCATCGGCGGCGTGATGCGCGTGACGGCCGAACTGATGTTGATGATGCTGGCGCCTTCCTTCAGATGCGGTACGGCGGCCTGGGTGACCAGCAGCAGGCCAAGCACGTTGGTGTCGAACTGGCGGTGGAATTCCTCCGCGGTGATCGCCTCGATCGGCGCGAACGCATACACGCCGGAATTGTTGACGACGATGTCGAGGCCGCCGAAGCGGTCGATCGCGGTCTTCACGAGGCTGGCCGCCTGACCGGCGTCGGTCACGTTGCCGCCGACCGCCACGGCCCGGCCGCCGGCGCCTTCGATCTCGGCCACCACGCTCTCCGCGCCCTGCCTGCTGCTCGAATACGTGACCACCACGGCGGCGCCCTGTGCCGCCAGCGCCTTGGCGATTGCCGCGCCGATGCCCTTCGATGCGCCCGTGACGAGCGCGACCTTTCCTTCGAGTTTGCTCATGAATTCCTCCAGTTCGATGGGAGACCTGCCGGGTCTCGATGTCCGTAACCGACACGCTCACTATAGGAACGTCGATGCAAACGAAAAAGCGGCTCGCCACGAATAAAGAAGCGGGATTTGCCGAATAATGGCTGCGTGCGGCCGGGCAACGGGCGCACCGGCATGCCCGGGCTTCGCGGCACGCCCGGCCGCGATTGCCCATGCGCCCGGGTTTCTTCCAGCCATGAAACGCGGCGCACCGCCTTTCCATCGGAATCCTCAGTAAACCGGAAAGCCGCTTCGCGCCGTCAGCCGAATCCGGCCCGACAGCACGCCGGCAAGAATGGAAACGAAGGGAAACGATGCCCGCCGCGTCGATGCAGCGGACGCGAGGTCAATCGAGGACGGTCACCTGAATCGGCGTTTCGGCAGGCAGGACAAACGAGTCGACGCGACCGGCGCGAAGCGCGATGAGCAGACGCTGACATTCGGAGACCCGGGCCTGCTCCCCGGACGACAGCGCCGCATCATCGGCGGTCAGTGTGTTGAGTTCCGCGATCACCATCGCGATGGCACTGCGGCGGGCGACAAAGAATCGGTTCATGACCCGTCCGGACGATACAGCGAGAGCGTGTCGGCGCGAGGTCATGCTTCGCGCCACGAAGCGCGCATGATACTGCAAGCGCCCCCGCCGCGTGCGGCGCGGCTCCACGGCGACGTGTTCGTGGGGGTCTGGATGACGCCTCCCGTGCCATCCGGGCCGAAACCGGATGCCGGCGGGCGCCGCCACGCAATCAACGCCGCCGGGCGCCCCGCAGCGCAATGCCCGGATTCCTCCGGGCAACCCTCGCTTCACCGCTATCCGGCTATTTCACGGTCGCCAGCTTCGCGTTGACCTTGATCGTGTCGCCCACCGCCAACGAGCCGAAATCGAGCGGCACCTTCTTCTCGAACACGACGCACAGCGTCGAGCCGCCGTAGTTGAAGTAGCCGAGTTCCTCGCCTTTCTTCACGTGCTGGCCATCCTTCACCACCAGGGTCAGCGACGAGATTTCGGTGATCCCGATCGGCATCACGTACACCGAGCCGAGTCGGGCATCGTCGGCCTCGATCGACACCAGCGCGCGGTTGTTGACGGCCGCGCCGTAGACCTGCGACTTGACGCCGGCATCCGGATCGAATTCGTGATCTTCGTTTTCGCTGAACAGCAGGCCGTCGACGTTCCGGAACGAGACCACGCCGTCCACCGGCGCGTGCCAGCGGTGGTAATCGGCGCCGCTCAGGAAGATCTGCACCACCGTGCCGCCCACGAACCGTCGCAGCAGCGCATCGTCGGGGTGATCGAGCATGTCGCGCAGCGAGTAGTCCCGCTCCTTGAGCCAGAACACGCCGTCGGCCTGCACGTTCGTATCGATCCGGTAGACGGTGCCGTCGTTCGGCGCCGTGACGATGGCGGCATCGCCGACGCCGGCGATCGGGCGATATTCGGACTGGATTTCACGATGGAAGAAGGCGTTGTAGGACGCGAAGCCGCCATGCTCTGCCGACCAGTCCACGACGAAATCCCTCAGCTTGAATTCTTCCGTGGCGGCCCTGCCGAGCCAGCCGTTCGTGTCGTTGCGGTTCAGCACCCAGCAACTGTCGGCGCTGTCGAGGTAGTCGGCCCAGGTCTTCAGGATCGCCCGCAGACGCTCGTTGAAATCCGTGAGCCGGAACAGCGCCTTGCCGGCCTGCGTGGCCATCATGTTCACGAACAGCGCCGACATCGGGAACAGCACGCGGGCCTTCGGATCGGCGTTGTATTCGGGCGCGGTGGTGCAGATCAGGTCCAGCTGCGCCAGCATGTCGTCGATGTCGAGCACGTTCTTCTTGAACGCGGCGCTCTGCTCGATCGCCTCGATCACGTACATCCGGACGATGCTGTCGGCGTTGATCAGGTCGGCCATCGCCTGCACGGACGGATGGCGGCCCACCGCTCCCCGTTCGGCGAAGCGCGCCGCCGCGCGCGTCTGCAGATCGACCTGCCATGCGATCAGCGCATTGCGGTCCCGGGGAAGATAGCCGGCGACGTAGCCGAAGCTTTGCCGATAGCGCGCGTCGAGATCCTGCTCGGAATAGGTGGTCATGTCACGGTCCCTCGTCGTTTATTGTCAATGCCGGAACGCCACGCGTGCCAGGCGTGCCAGGCGTGGGCCATGCCGGCGCGATACTCGTCGGACTGCCGGGTCATGCGGAGGCCAACCGCCAGCCAATCGCGCCCCGGCTTCGCACGCCTGAATGGAACATCGGATATCAAAAGAATTCACGGAGTCCGGCGGGCCATGAAACGGCCGATCATCGATACCGGATACGTCCGGCTCCGTCGCGCCGGGCCTACCGGGACCCGATGTTTTGCGCCGTCGTCGTTTCAAACGAAAGAATGAAAGCGAATTGCCATCCGCCTGTATGGCGTTCTTTACTTTCCCCGAGAACGCTCGCTCGCAACTCTAGCAAAGTCGATTGACGAGTACAACGATGCGGCCGCGCATCTTTTCAAAATCGGTCGCATGAAATCGACATCACGATGCAATACCAAACGGCCGGGATATTTCGATAATCACCCGAATGACCTCGCGTGCCGAGATGCCGGGCCGGCGCATATTAATCCGGGTTGAATCGACGCCGTCTTTTCACGCCGGCCCGGCGAATCGATCCGCCTTTCGGTCCGCCTTCGTCACGCGCCGCCGTCGGCGCCCAGCGAGCCGTATTCGATCGGCATCCGCGTGAAGAACAGATGCACGCCCTCGCCCTTCAGCCGGGCCAGCAGCGCATCGATCTTCGCGTCGTCGGCGATCAGCGTCACGGCCACCGGCTGGTCCACGAGTTCGAAGAAACGCGCGGCATGCAGTTTTCCACTGGAATCGACCGCTTCCGAAATTTCGGCAACCGTGGCCCCGATGATGCCGGCGCTGGCGGCCTCCTCGAGCAGCCATTCGACGACGGTCAAATGCCTGACCCGATGGCTCTGGTTCGCGGCGTAGAGGGTGAGTTGGCTTCCGTTCATGAGTACCTCCGGGCTGGGGCGAACGCCGTCACCTCGCGGCAACCGGGCGGAATGCGCGCGCATCGCGTGAAGGACGGAACAGGGATCGATCGCACGGGAAGCCGCCCCGAGGGAGCCGGGCGTGACCGGCGGGTGGGGTCGGGCAGCGATGCCATCGCCTGCGGGCGAGTCTAGCATGCGTGCCAGGCATGTCATCGGCCTGCCGGACGCCGCATCGCGATGCCAATCAGCATGCGGGCACACATCGCTGCCGGGCAACCTCGAATTTCTCGACAGGCATCACGCCGGCCGGAACAATCCCGGTAATTACCGACATATCAGAATGGGCAATTGATTCATCAAAATCCCGATAAAAAATAATCCTCATATCTTTTAAAGAGGCATGCTACGCTGCCCACACCGCGCGCCCGCCGGGCCGGAACGAACCCGGTGAATATCGGCGCGCGGCAAAGGCGGCTCAATACGCCGCTGATCACACAATAAAAATACGAGATTCGCTGCTTTCCTTGCTATGACTCGCACCCGGTCCGGGCATGCTGAAAGCCCGGAATATTGACGTGAAAAAAGCGCCGGAATATCCGCGTTTTTAAACACCGAGGAGTTCATATGTCAATGCTTCCCGACCGCCGCCTGACACTCGCCGCCATCGCGTTCGCCGCGATGACGGCCGCGCTGAGCGCATACGGCGACGGCGCCGTCCTCAAGCAAAACGCCGCCACTCGAATCGCCACCTCGAACACGCCGTACTTCGGCCCGAACGTCGTGGTGTTCGACCCGAGCATGTCGAGCGCGTCGATCCAGTCGCAGCTCGACAACGCCTTCAATTCGCAACTGCTCAGCCCCACCGCGCAATTCGGCTCGCAGCGCTACGCGTTCCTGTTCAAGCCTGGCAGCTACAGCAACATCAACGCGAACGTCGGCTTCTACACGTCGATCGCCGGCCTCGGGCGCAATCCGGACGACACCGGCATCACCGGCAGCATCAACGTGGACAGCGGCTGGAACTACGGCGACCAGTCGAACGCCACGCAGAACTTCTGGCGCTCGGTGGAAAACCTCGCGGTCACGCCGAACGGCGGCACCGATCGCTGGGCGGTCTCGCAGGCAGCGCCGATGCGCCGCGTCCATATCCGGGGCAACCTGACGCTCGGCCCGTCGAACCAGGGCGACGGCCAGGGCTACTCGAGCGGCGGCTTCATCGCCGACAGCAAGATCGACGGCACCGTGTCGTCGGGCTCGCAGCAGCAGTGGTACACGCGCGACAGCACGATCGGCGGCTGGACCAACGGCGTCTGGAACATGGTGTTCTCGGGCGTGAGCGGCGCGCCGGCGCAATCGTTCCCGGCCACCTGGAACGCCGCGCCGCCCTACACCACGCTCGCCACCACGCCGTTCTCGCGTGAAAAGCCGTATCTCTACATCGACAGCGCGGGCAACTACAACGTGTTCGTGCCGTCGCTGCGCACCAACTCCAGCGCGATCACCTGGGGTTCGGGCTCGACGCCGGGCACCTCGATCCCGATGAGCCAGTTCTACGTCGCGCAGCCGACCGACACGGCGGCCACGCTGAACGCCGCGCTGCAGCAGGGCCTGAACCTGTTCTTCACGCCCGGCACCTACCACCTGAGCCAGGCCATCGCGATCACGCGCGCCGATACGGTCGTACTCGGCATCGGCTTCCCGACGCTGACGCCCGACAACGGCACCAACGCGATGACGGTGGCCGACGTCAACGGCGTGAAGATCTCCGGCCTGCTGTTCGACGCCGGCACGGTCAACAGCGGCGCGCTGCTGACGGTGGGCACGGCCGGCTCGTCGGCCAGCCACGCGAGCGACCCGATCAGCGTGCAGGACGTGTACTTCCGCATCGGCGGCGCGCAGGCCGGCAAGGCCACCAACAGCCTGGTGGTGAACGCCAACGACACGCTGATCGACCACATCTGGGCATGGCGCGCCGATCACGGCTCGGCGCCCACCGGCTGGACCGTCAACACGGCCGACACCGGCCTCGTCGTCAACGGCGCGAACGTGCTCGCCACCGGCCTGTTCGTCGAGCACTATCAGAAGTACAACGTGCTGTGGAACGGCCAGAACGGCAAGACGATCTTCTTCCAGAACGAACTGCCGTATGACGTGCCGAACCAGGCGTCGTGGATCAGCCCGGCCGGCAACGGCTACGCGGCCTACAAGGTCGCCGACGGCGTGACGAGCCATCAGACCTGGGGCATGGGCAGCTACTGCTTCTTCAACGTCAACCCGTCGGTCAACGCGCTGCACGGCTTCGAGGTGCCGCAGACGGCCGGCGTGACGCTGCACGACACGCTCACCGTGTCGCTCGGCGGCGTGGGCACCATCACCCATATCGTCAACAACACGGGCGCGCAGGCGGCCGGCACGTCGACGATTCCGGTGAACCTCGTCAGCTATCCGTGATGGCGGCACGCCGGGCGCGAACGACGTAACGCCCCGGCACGGGGGCGCGCCGGGCCGCGACGATCGCCGCATCGCGATCGTCCGGCGCCCGGCCGCCCCTTCCCGCGGCGGCGCCGGTCCCCATGCTAGGATGCCTCGACACCGAATCGAGGTACGCCATGGATACACCGCGATACGAGATATTCGAGGAAGAGAACGGCCGCTGGTATTGGGAACTGCAAGCGGCCGAAGGCGCCATGGACGGCCCGCGCGGCACTCGCGCCACCTATTCGCCGGTCGGCTTTCCGACTCGCGAGGAAGCCGAGCTCAACCTGCATCTGTTCGACACGAGCCCCTCGGACCGGCACGGCCGCAAGGTCCTGCCGAAAGCGACGCTCGACGACCTGATCCGCCTCGCCGCGGACGGCTGCCCCGACTGCGTGGGCGTCGAAATTGCTCCGGCCCGGCCGCAGGCGCCGGACCACGACGGCTGCAACTGGACCTGGGTCGCCGCGAGCGATGCCGCCGCCGGCTGCGTCGACTGCGTGCGGGAGGCCGTCGAGGCGCTGCGCGCGATCTGCAATCTTCCCGACGACCCGGCCTGATCGCGCGGCGCGGCACCCTCGCTGCGCCACCGCGTCGTCACCGGCCCGTCCCGCGCCCACGCCCGCCCGGCCGGCATGCGCGGCAAGCCGTTGCTACAATCGGCTCACTGCGTGCTGCGCCGCGCCGCGGCCGGCGCAGCACGTCACGCTCCCTTTTCCAGGCATTCGACTCCATGACCAAACGAGCATTGATCATCGGCGCGACCGGCATCGTCGGTCGCAATCTTGCGGACCATCTCGTCGGGCTCGGCGACTGGCAGGTCACCGGCCTGTCGCGCGGCCGCACGCCCATGCCGGCGCGCGTCGAGGCGCTGACAGCCGACCTGACCTCGCCTGACGCCGTGGCCGGCGCCCTGCGCGACCGCGCGTTCAGCCACGTGTTCTTCACCGCCTGGGCGCGCCAGTCGACCGAGGCCGAGAACATCCGCGTCAACGGCGCGATGGTGCGCAACGTGCTCGATGCGCTCGGCCCGGGCGGCAAGCTCGAGCACGCGGCGCTCGTCACCGGCCTGAAGCACTATCTCGGGCCGTTCGAGGCCTACGCGCGGGGCGCCGTGCCGCTCACGCCATTTCGCGAGGAGCAGGGCCGCCAGCCGGTCGACAACTTCTACTACGAGCAGGAGGACCGCCTGTTCGAGGCGGCTCGGCGCCACGGCTTCGGCTGGAGCGTGCATCGTCCGCACACGATCATCGGCTTCGCGCTCGGCAACGCCATGAACATGGGCGTGACGCTCGCCGTCTACGCGACGCTCTGCAAGGCGAGCGGCGCGCCGTTCGTGTTCCCCGGCTCGCCCGCGCAGTGGGACAGCCTGACCGACATGACCGACGCGCGCCTGCTGGCCCGGCATCTCGAATGGGCTGCGACCGCGCCGGGCGCGCGCGACGAGGCGTTCAACGTCGTCAACGGCGACGTGTTCCGCTGGAAGTGGATGTGGCAGCGCATCGCCGACTATTTCGGCATCGAGGCCGCGCCGTTCGACGGCCAGACGCGCCCGCTGGAAGGTCGGATGCAGCAGGCCGGCGCGCAATGGCGCGAGATCGCCGCGCGCGCCGGGCTGGTCGAGCCCGACGTCGAGCGGCTCGTCTCGTGGTGGCATACCGACGCCGATCTCGGGCGCCCGATGGAAGTGCTGACCGACATGAGCAAGAGCCGCAAGGCCGGCTTCCTCGATTACCAGAGCACCGTCGACGCGTTCCACGCGCTGTTCGATCGCCTGAAGGCGGAGCGGGTCATCCCGGCCTGAGCCGCGCCCGCGCGGGCGAAGGCCGGCGGCGCGCCGCGCGGCAAGGCACGGCGCCGCCGCCCACGCACACACGCACGCCGCCCCGGTCTTCCCTGAGGGACCGGTTCCTCGCCGCGCCGCGCTTCGCATGGCGCGACATCGCTTCCTGTCATCGACATGACATGGCGCCGGGCGTGATTCACTCTAGCCGGAACCGCCGCCGGCCCTTGCATGCCGGCGCGCTCGAGAGACCCGACGCTTTCAGAAGGAGTCCGGATGCCGCCCGTGAACCGCCTGCCGACGCCCCCGCCGTCGACGGTCACGCGTGAGTCGACCGGCACGACGCCTTCCACGACGGAGCCTCCGCGCAACGCCGCGGTGGCGCCGACCTCGATCCGGCACGCCGGTGGCCCGCTCACGACGCTGGCGCATCTGACGCGGCACGGCGGCCACGCGTCGCTGACCGCGAAGCATCGGGGCGGCGCGACCGCCGCCCTGCCCGACCGGGCTGGCGGCCCCGGCGCCGGGCCGGCAATTCAGTCCGCTACCCAGGCGTCGGCACAGGCAGCCCTTCAGACGCGCCCCTCGACCGCCGGCAGGCTCGCCGCGACGCCAACCGCCAGGCCCGGCGCCGCGTCCCGTCTCGCCGATGCGTCCGGCTACGGCGATCCGGCCCAGGCCGACGGCGACGGCGAGTCGGTCCACGCGGAAGGCCGCCATGCGCACGGCTCGTCGAACGCGCGCCTGCTCGCGCCGCTCGCCGCCGTCACCATGCGCATGCCGCTGCGCACGCGGCGCAGGCGCCATGATCCGAACGACATCCCCTCCGACGACGACGAGGATCGCGCCTCGGAATGGCAGCCGTCCGAGTTCGAATTCAACGCGTTCTCGAAGGACCTGCTCGGCGCCTCGGGCACGGTCCACATGCCGGCCGGCGCGGATGCGCTGCTGCCCAACGCGGCCGCGCACCGGCTCGGCGAGACCAGCGCGCGGCCGACCGCGCCGCCCGGCTCGCGCATCGGCGCCGACGCGGCCGGCGGCGACGCGCTGCGCGAACCCGGCGAGATCCGCAGCGTCGACGACCTGAAGCGCTTCATCATGGAAACGGGCCGTGCCGGCATCTCCGTCGAGCTGGGCCATTCCACCGTGTCGCCGAACCACGAGATGCTGTACGGCTATCACGGCCTCGTCTATCACGGCGCCACCCACACGCCGCGCGAAATCCGCGCGGCGGGCGGCCTCTTCAGCGGCAAGCCGCTCGACGTCGACGCGAACCTGCTCGAAGCGCAGGGCCTCGCGGACCCGAAAGGCGCGACGGGCGACGCCGGCATCTCGACCTCGAAGGTCGCGTCGGGCGCGCTGGCGCGCGCGGCCGCATCGGCCGGTGCGTCGGCTGGCGCCGATCGCGCCTACGTCTACGTGATCGACACGCGCAGCCTCGACGCGTCCGACCAGGCCTACGACCTCACCCGAACCCTCGTCGAAGCCGGCCACCTGCCGGCCGGGCAGGACCCCGACGGCCACGACGATCCGACCGGCGCCGAAGTCAACGCGACCCACATTGCCGATTCGGCGATCGTCGGCTGGGTCGCGCTCGACGACGTCCAGGCCACCGCCTCGCGGCTCAGTCAGGCCACGCCGCAGGCGCGTTCGAGCCTGCTCGGCGAACTGGTTCGCGACAACGAGGCGCGCGTGCATCTGAACGACGGCCGCGCCACGATGGACGACTGATGCCGGACGGCCGGCGCGTCGGTCTCGATCCGCCACCCCGCCCACCTGTCTCGCCCGCGCCGCACGCCTTCGCCGTCGGCGCCGCGAGACTGCAACGATTCGTTACAGAGGCACCAATCCATTTCCGCGCGCGCCGCGCTCCCGCGCCGTGGCCGCAACGCGCGTACCCGCCTGCGGCCGCCTCGCGCGAGCCCCGCTCGTGATCGGGCTCGGCGTGTCGGTATTGGCGTTATCCCGGAGTTTTTCGCGAATCCTTTCAGGGCTCGATGGATGAAACACGACGTATATTTTTGTTACAAATTACGATGGGAGCCGAATTACCGAGACGGGATACTGCGTAAAACAGCAAGCATCTGTCACCGAGTCAGCATCCACCACGAGGCGAGAACCGATGAAAATCGCCATTCTCGGCGGTCCGGCGAATCAAACGAAGCAGCTCGAACTGTGGTTGAGGAGCGGCGGACATCAGCCAGCATTCTTCAAGTCCGGCAATGCCTTTTTCAGCGCGCTGCGGCGCAACGGCTTCGATCTGCTGATGGTCGACGTCGCCCTGCCCGACCTGTCCGGCATCGACCTGATCGCCTGGGCGCGCCACCATTTCGAATGGCACGTGCCGGTCATCGCCATGACGGCGCGCGACGCATGGCACCTGGCCGCCGACGCGCTGAAGGCCGGCGCCGACGATTATCTGGTCAGGCCGATCCGTGAAGCCGAAATCCAGTCGCGCATCAATACGGTCACGCTGCGGCATGCGCCGGAGCCCGGCGACGTCATCGAGATCGGCGATTATTCGATCGATACCAAAAGCACGAAAATCATTTTGAATGGCGAGCCCGTCAATCTGACCCGTAAGGAATTCGAACTGGCCGCGTATTTTTTCCGGCATCCCGATCAGCTGATTTCTCATGAAACGCTGCTCGGCCGGATCTGGAAATTGCAGAGCGATATCGATACGCGCACGGTGGCCACCCACGTCAGCCGGATTCGCAAGAAGCTGCGGCTCGACGGCTCGCACGGCTGCGAAATCCTGTCACTCTACGGCTACGGCTATCGCTGCCTGATCGACCGGCCGGCCGAGACGCCCGCCACCGCCGCCCGCATCGCCGACATCGATCCCGCGGTCGTGCCGCCGGTGGTCGAAACGAACGCGACGCCGATCGAGCTGATCGCCGCGACGCCGCGCTTCGACACGCCCGGCGCGCCCGCCGCCCGCGGCACGCTCGCGCCGCCGGCCATGCCGCCCGACGAGACGGGCGCCGCGACGCTTCACGACGGCGCACGGCCCGTCGATCGCTACGTCGCGAACCTGCTGAAGGAACGACAGGATTTCGAGGAGCAGATCCGCCGGCTGCGCGACGCGTTCTGCGAGGCCACGCTCGAGCTGCGCGCGCTGAAGCGCCAAGGCGGCCCCCGCCGGCATCACGAGATCGAAGCGCTCGCCGACTACAGCGAGGATCTCGCCTGAGCTTGACTCCGGCCTCGGATCCGGGCCTGGTCCCGGGTCCGGATCTGGATCCGGATCGCGCGCACCCGTTGCTCGGTATCGCCCACCGCGCCGCGCCCGCCAACCCGGCTCCGAAACGACGACGCGGCCGCCCCGTCCGGAGCGGCCGCGTCATGCCGTTCACGGCCGTCGAGTCGCGCCTTACTTCTTGTCCGGATCGTCGGACGGCGTCGGCTGCTTGAACGGGAACGTGCTGAACATCGATTTCGCCTGGCTCTGCATCTGCTCCTGCATCTGCACGAACATGTTCTTCGACTGCTCGATGTAGCTCGTCATCATGCCCTGCATCATCGGCGCCTGCATGTTCATGAACTGCGACCAGACCTCGGGGTTCATCGCGGTGTTGGTGTCGTAGAGATTCTTCGACTGATCGGTGAGCTTGTTCTGGATGTCGATGAACGCCTGGATGTTCTTCTCCAGGTAGGTGCCCATCATGCCCTGCATCGCATGGCCGTAGAAGCGGATGATCTGCGAGAGCATCGAGGACGAGAACATCGGCACGCCGCCGCTCTCCTCCTCGAGAATGATCTGCAGCAGGATGCTGCGCGTGAGGTCCTCGCTGCTCTTGGCGTCGACGACCTTGAAATCCTCCTGCTCGAGCACGAGCTGCTTGACGTCGGTGAGCGTGATGTACGTGCTCGTTTCGGTGTCGTACAGCCGGCGATTCGGATATTTCTTGATGAGTCGTTCGGCAGTCTTCTTTGTAGTAGTCATATAACACCTTGTGAGCGCCGCTACGGCGCGATGACGGCGCTTGCCGGCGCGACGGCGCGCGGCCGGGCGGAGCGCATTCGGAATCGTCGGGCCCGTTCGCGCGGCCGCCCCACACGGCTGGCCGCGCGCGCGGGCCCGGCCCCTCAGCCCATGTGCAGGCCGCCGTTCAGCGAGAAGTCGGCGCCCGTCGCGAAGCCCGATTCTTCCGAGGCGAGCCACGACACGATCGAGGCGATCTCGTCCGGCGAGCCGAGGCGGCGCACCGGAATCGTCGCGACGATCTTCTCGAGCACGTCGGGGCGGATCGCTTTGACCATGTCGGTGCCGATGTAGCCCGGCGAGATGGTGTTGACGGTCACGCCCTTGGTGGCCACTTCCTGCGCCAGCGACATCGTGAAGCCGTGCAGGCCGGCCTTCGCGGTCGAGTAGTTGGTCTGGCCGAACTGCCCCTTCTGGCCGTTCACCGACGAGATGTTGATGATACGGCCCCAGCCGCGCTCGACCATGCCGTCGATCACCTGCTTGGTGACGTTGAACAGGCTCGTCAGGTTCGTGTCGATCACGGCCTGCCAGTCTTCCAGCGTCATCTTGCGGAACACCACGTCGCGCGTGATGCCGGCGTTGTTGACGAGCACCTCGATCTCGCCGACCTCGGCCTTGACCTTGTCGAATGCCTGCTTGGTCGACTCCCAGTCGCCGACGTTGCCCTCGGAGGCATAGAAATCGAAACCCAGCGCCTTCTGATCCTCGAGCCACTTCGCGCGGCGCGGCGAATTCGGCCCGCAGCCGGCCACCACCTTGAAGCCCGCCTTGTGCAGGCGCTGGCAGATGCTCGTGCCGATGCCGCCCATGCCGCCGGTTACGTAAGCAATTCGCTGAGTCATACAGAACACTCCATTTATCGTTGTCGAAGCGCCGGACGGCGCTTCGTTCGTCTCGTTTCGCCTCGTTGCACGGCGCGCTCCCACCGCGCCGCGCGGCGTATCAGGGGCGCTCGACCGCCAGCGCGACACCCATCCCGCCGCCGATGCAGAGCGACGCGAGGCCACGCTTGGCATCGCGCTTCTGCATCTCGTGCAGCAGCGTGACGAGGATCCGGCAGCCGGACGCGCCGATCGGATGGCCAATCGCGATCGCGCCGCCGTTGACGTTCACCTTCGAGGTGTCCCAGCCCATCTGTTGATGCACGGCCAGTGCCTGCGCCGCGAATGCCTCGTTGATCTCCATCAGGTCGAGATCGCCGACCGACCAGCCCGCACGTTCCAGACAGCGGCGCGAGGCCGGCACCGGGCCCATGCCCATCACCTTCGGATCGACGCCGGCGTTCGCATAGGCCTTGATGCGCGCGAGCGGCGTGAGGCCGAGCGCCTCGGCCTTCTTCGCCGACATCACCAGCACCGCGGCCGCGCCGTCGTTGAGGCCCGACGCGTTGGCGGCCGTCACCGTGCCTTCCTTCGTGAAGGCCGGCTTCAGGCCCGCCAGCGACTCGGCCGTCACGCCGTGGCGCACGAACTCGTCGGCGGCGAAGCGCAGCGGCTCGCCCTTGCGCTGCGGGATCTCGATCGGCACGATCTCGTCGTCGAAACGGCCCGACTTCTGGGCGGCCTCGGCCTTGTTCTGCGACTGCGCGGCGAACGCGTCCTGCGCCTCGCGCGTGATGCCATATTCCTTCGCGACGTTCTCGGCCGTGATGCCCATGTGGTACTGGTTGTAGACGTCCCACAGGCCGTCCACGATCATCGTGTCGACCAGCTTCGCGTCGCCCATCCGGAAGCCGTCGCGCGAGCCCGGCAGCACGTGCGGCGCCGCGCTCATGTTTTCCTGGCCGCCCGCGATCACGATCTCGGCGTCGCCGGCGATGATCGCGTTGGCGGCCAGCATCACGGCCTTCAGGCCCGAGCCGCAGACCTTGTTGATGGTCATGCCGGGCACGGCCGTCGGCAGCCCCGCCTTGATCACCGACTGGCGCGCCGGGTTCTGGCCCGAGCCGGCCGTCAGCACCTGCCCCAGGATCACTTCGTTGATCTGGTCCGGCGCCACGCCGCCGCGCTCGAGCACAGCGCGGATCACGGTCGCGCCGAGCTCGGGCGCCGCGATTTTCGCCAGCGAACCACCGAACTTGCCGACCGCGGTACGCGCGGCCGATACGATCACTACGTCAGTCATGTCCTTGTCCTCCAGGCCGGCCTAGCGCGACCCGCTCAAGTTGAAAAAATCCCGAGGGCAGCCGGCGAGCGTGCGCCGCCTGCCACGATCCGTCAATGTTCTTCGCGCCGCTTCAATTGCGTTCCAGCACGTAGCGGCCCGGCGCCGGCTCGATCACCGGAAACTGCGCCGAACCGAGCGTGGCGCGCGGCTTCGTCTTGCGGCCGCCGTACTGGTCGAGCCAGTCGATCCATTCGGGCCACCAGCTGCCCGGATGCTCGGTGGCCGCCTCGAACCAGTCCTGCGCGTGCTCGGGCAATTCCTTCGCGTCGGGCGCGTCGAACGTCCAGTAGCTGCGCTTGTTCTTCGCGGGCGGGTTGATCACGCCGGCGATGTGGCCCGAGGCGCCGAGCACGAAGCGCAACGGCCCGGTCAGCAGCGAAGTGGAGGCGTAGGCGGTCTGCCACGGCACGATGTGATCATCGCGCGAGCCGTAGATGAAGGTCGGCACGTCGATCCGCGTGAGGTCCACCGGTTCGCCGCAGACCGTCAGCGCATCGGGCTCGCGCAGCCGGTTCTCGAGATAGGTATGGCGCAGGTACCACGCGTACATCGGCCCCGGCAGGTTGGTCGAATCGCTGTTCCAGTACAGCAGGTCGAACGGCGCCGGCGTGCGGCCCTTCAGGTAGTTGTCGACCACGTAGTTCCAGAACAGATCGTTCGGCCGCAGGAACGAGAACGTGTTCGCGAACTCGATGCCGTGCATGAGCCCCGGCGTGCCGCCGTTCTTGCCGCCGATGGTCTGCTCGCGCATCTGCACGTGCGCCTCGTCGACGAACACGTCGAGCACGCCGGTGTCGCTGAAGTCGAGCATCGCGGTGAGCAGCGTCATCGAGGCAACCGGGTGCTGCCCGCGCGCGGCCAGCACCGCGAGCGCGGTGGCGAGCATGGTGCCGCCGACGCAGAAGCCGAGCGCGTTGACCTGCTCGCGCGCGCTGATCTGCTGCACGACGTCGAGCGCGGCCAGCACGCCGTCGTTCATGTAGTCGTCCCAGGTCGCGCCGGCGATCGACGCGTTTGCGTTGCGCCACGACACCAGGTACACCTGGTGGCCGCTCGCGAGCGCGTGCGCGACGAGCGAACTCTCGGGCTGCAGATCGAGGATGTAGAACTTGTTGATGCAGGGCGGCACGATCAGCAGCGGCCGCTCGTAGACGCTCGGCGTGACGGCCTGGTACTGGATCAGCTGGATCAGCGCGTTCTCGAACACCACCGCGCCCTTGGTGCTCGCGAGATTCCTGCCGACCACGAACTGCGATTCGTCGGTTTGCGAGATCTTGCCGCGCTGCAGGTCGGCGAACAGGTTGCTGATGCCCTGCCGAAGGCTCTCGCCCTGCGTCTCGAGCAGGTTCTTCTGCGCTTCCGGGTTGAGTGCGAGGAAGTTGCTCGGCGCGGTCGCGGCGGTCCATTGCTGCACCGCGAAACGAATCCGCTCGCGCGTTTTCGGGTCGGTCTCGACCGCGTCGGCGAGCGCATGCAAATAGCGCGCGTTGAGCAGGTACCAGGCCGCCGTGAACGCATGCGCGGGCGAGGCCTTCCAGGCATCGGCGCTGAACCGGCGGTCCTTCAGTTCGGGGGCGACAAGCTGCGCCGAGGTGGCCTGCCGGAACAGCTCCGCGCTCTCGCGCGCGTAGTCGGCCTGCAGCTGCTGGAGCCTGGCCGGCGGCACCGACGCGACCGGCAGCGCCATGCCGGAGAGCGGCGCCGCGCCGCCCTGGCCGAACAGGCCCGCGAACGGCATGCCCGCGCCGGCCGCGGCCGGCCACTCGGGCAGCGTCGGCATCGTGAAGGGGAAGGGAAACGCCGCGGATGCGTCCGGACCGGGCCGCGCCTGCTGCGCGGCCGCGCGCAGCGGCTCGGCGAAGCGGCTCCAGGCATCGAGCCACGCGCCGAACATCTGCTGCATCGGCTGGGACGCATCGGCCGCCTGGCGCCCCGGGGTGAAGTCCGCTTGTGAGGAAGTCGACGAATTTTTCGGTGCTGTCATACCTGCGTTACCGGTGATTCCTGGCGGAGCATCTGGACATCCTGCGTCAACATCCGTCGAGACCGCGCGACACGCTTCGCATCACGCGCTAGAGGACTGCTTCCAGATTCTGCCGCAGTGCAGTAGTTTTATCATTATCGTTTTCCCCATGTGAAGCGGCAGGCGAAAACGCTCGGGTCCACGACCATGCGGCAATCGGCCGCTACTTGTGCCGTCACCCTTGGCGGGACACGACGCTCGAACCAATTGGAGCAAGTTCGGACCCGTCAGGTTCCGTAGCAGAAATGATGTCACGCGCCGCAGCAAACTTACCCTCGCATTTCTGCCTGGACAGGCAAGAAATACCCGCCTCGCCATGCACGATTCGCTGCGGCGCGCCTCGATTCGGGTCATGCCCTGCAACGAACCGCGCCGACATCCAGCAATCCGAAACGGCGCCGGTGCGCCGCGCAATTCACCTCACGCGTCGATCCATATCATCGCGGCCATCCGGCCCGTCACGCGATCGCGGCGGTACGAGTAATAACGCTCGCGCTCGGTGACCGTGCAGGCGCCGCCGCCCGCCACCTCCGTGATGCCGAGCCGCGCCGCGCGCAGCCGCGCGAGCGCGTAGAGATCGGCGTGGTATTTGCCGGGCGCGGCGTCGATGGCGACGAACGCGCGTGTGCTCGCCTCGCGCTCGGCGGGCGTGGCGGCCTCGGCGAACGCGGCTTCCACGTCGGCGCCGACCTCGAACGCGGCCGGCCCGATCGCCGGCCCCAGGTACACCCGCAGCCGGCTCGCCTCGATGCCGGCCAGCGCCGCCACCTGCCGTGCCGCCTCCTCGACGATGCCGGCCACGAGCCCGCGCCAGCCCGCGTGCGCGGCCCCGACCGCACGGCCGTCCGGATCGCAGAACAGCACCGGCATGCAGTCGGCCACCATCACCACGCAGACCGCACCGGGCACGTCGGTCACGCTCGCGTCGGCGCGCACCACGGCCGCGTCGGCAACCGGATCGGCAGTCGGGTCGGCGGACCATTCGGCCGCCCGGGCCAGCACCGCGTCGGCGCGCACGACTTCGGTGCCGTGGACCTGTTCGAGCCAGGCCGCGCGCGGCTGGCCCGTCAACGCGAGCAGGCGCGCGCGGTTAGCCTTGACGGCGGCCGGCTCGTCGCCGGTGTGACGGCCGAGGTTCAGGCCGCCCGGCGCGTCGCCGCCGGCCGCCGACCAGCGGCCGTAGGGCGCGGCGCTCACGCCGCCGTTGCGCGTCGACACCAGCGCGCGCACGCGCGGCGCCACGCGCCAGTCGGGCCGCAGGCAATCGTTCCAGCTCAGCTCGGGCAGCAGGGGGTTCGCCATTCAGTCCTCGTCGTGATCGTCCGGGTCGTCATGCGGCATCTCATCGTAGAAGATCTCGCCGTCGTAGTCGTCATCGTCGTCATCGTCGTCATCGAAGCCGGCCTCCTCGGCGCCGAAGCCGAGCGCGGCCGCGAGCGCGGCGATGTCGTCCGGCACCGCGCAGCGCCACTGCATGGTGCGGCCCGTGACCGGATGCACGAGTCCGAGGCGCCATGCGTGCAGCGCCTGGCGCGAGAACTCGCCCGGCAGCGCGGCCACCGAGCGCTTGCCGCGCGCCCGGCCGTAGACCGGGTCGCCGAGCAGCGGATGGCCGATGTGCGCGCAATGCACGCGGATCTGATGCGTGCGGCCGGTCTCGAGATCGCACTGGATCGCCGAGACGGGCTGGTTCTGCCACAGCACCGAATCGACGGTACGAAAGTGCGTGCGCGCCGGCTTGCCGGAGGCGCCCGTCACGACGGCCATGCGCGTGCGCTCGCGCGGATCGCGGCCGATCGGCGCGTCGATCGTGCCGTCGGCCGGCATGCGCCCCCACACCAGCGCGAAGTAGCGGCGCTTCACGGTGCGTGCCTGCAGTTGCCGGACCAGATCGGTCTGCGCGGCGAGCGTGCGCGCCACCACCATCAGCCCCGAGGTTTCCTTGTCGAGCCGATGCACGATGCCGGCGCGCGGCAGGCCGGCGGCCGCCTCGCCGTAACGGTGCAGCAGGCCGTTGAGCAGCGTGCCGCTCCAGTTGCCGGCGGCCGGATGCACGACTAGGCCGGCCGGCTTGTTGATCACGACCAGCGCGTCGTCCTCGTAGACGATCGACAGCGGCACCGGCTCGGGCGTGAACGCGAGCTGCTCGGGCAACAGGTCGGGCGCGAGCTCGATCGTCGCGCCGAGCGGCACGGGCTGGCGGATCCTGGCGGGTTCGCCGTCCACGCGCACGCGCTGCGCCTCGATCCAGCTTTGCAGCCGGCTGCGCGAGAATTCCGGAAACAGTTGCGCGAGCGCCTTGTCGAGCCGCTCGCCGGCCAGCGCGGGCGGCACGGCGACGACGCGCGGCGCCTCGTCGGCGGCGGCGTCGGAGGCCGGCGCGGCAAGCGCGTCGCCGGACAGGTCGTCGTCGAGCGAATCGGTCCCCGAAGCGTCGGGCGGGGTGGAGCTTGGGCTATAATCTGCGCTATTTGCCGTGCCCGACCGGGCACGGGATGAACTTGAACGGGTCATTTAGACTGGGTCACCGAGACTGAAAGCTAGGACATGCGAGCCCTATTCACCATGATGAATTCGACCAAACGTGTGGCAAAACCGCTAGCCGCGTGGGCTACGCTGGCTGCAGCCGCCGCACTGATCGCCGGTTGCCACGGCTTGCCGCAGAAAACCGATGAAACGGCGACCTGGTCGAACAACAAATTATACTCAGAGGCTCAGGATGCCCTGACCGGCCGCGATTGGGGCAAGTGCGCGAAGTATTTCGAAGCGCTGCAAGGCCGCGACCCGTTCGGCCATTTTGCCCAGCAGGCGCAGATCAACGTCGCGTATTGCAACTGGAAGGACAACGAACTGACGGCGGCCGATCAAGCCGTCGACCGCTTCATCCAGCTGCATCCGGATCACCCCGACATCGCCTATGCGTACTACCTGAAGGGGATGATCCACTTCAACGACGATCTCGGCCTGTTCGGTCGCTTCTCCGGCCAGGACATGAGCGAGCGCGATCCGCAGGCGCTGCGCGAATCGTATGACGCGTTCAAGATCGTGGTGGACCGCTATCCGAAGAGCAAGTACGCGCCGGACGCGGCCGCGCGGATGCGCTACATCGTCAACGCGCTCGCCTCGCACGAGGTCCACGCAGCCGACTACTACTACCGCCGCGGCGCCTACGTGGCCGCCATCAACCGCGCGCAGCTCGCGATCACGCAGTACAAGAACGCGCCGGCGATCGAGGACGCGCTGCACATCATGATGCTGTCTTACACGCGCCTGAACGAGCCGCAGCTCGCCGACGACACCAAGCGCGTGCTGGCCGGCACGTTCCCGGACAGCCCGTACATCACGGGCCATGCCCGTCCGGGTGCGCAGAAGCGGGCGTGGTGGCAATTCTGAGGTCCGCTACGGCACGCGGCGACACCGCCGCGTGCGCTGCCCGATCTCTCGGGCGCATGAAAAAACCCGGCCACGGCCGGGTTTTTTACTGGGCGTGACGCGATCGACCGCCGTGACCGCCCCGTCGAGCCGTCAGGCGCGGATGCCGCGCCCGCCCTCCTCGAAGAACTCTCTCACCACCTCGATCTCTCGCGTGCGCTTGAACGGCGGCAGACTCTGCCAGATGCGGCGCCCATATGGCTTGTCGACGAGCCGCGTGTCGCAGATCATCAGTACGCCGCGATCGGTCTCGGCGCGGATCAGCCGGCCCGCGCCCTGCTTCAGCGTGATCACCGCCTGCGGCAGCTGGTGGACCGCGAACGGGCTCAGGCCTTTCTTGGTCAGCGCGTCGAGCCGCGCGGCCAGCACCGGATCGTCGGGCGGCGCGAACGGCAGCTTGTCGATCACGACCAGCGACAGCGCGTCGCCGCGCACATCCACCCCTTCCCAGAAGCTCTGGCTGCCGACCAGGATCGCATTGCCGTAGGCGCGGAAGCGGTCGAGCAGCTCGGTGCGGCTCGCGTCGCCCTGCACCAGCAGCGGCAGCTTCCAGCCGCGCGCTTCGATCGTCTCGCGCAGCTTCGCGGCGATCCGGTCGACCGCGCGCAGCGTCGTACAGAGCATGAACACGCCGCCGCCCGAGGCCTCGATGGCCGGCAGCGCCGCGTCGAACACCGCGTCGGTGAAGGCCGGCGACGACGGCTGCGGCAGGTCGCGCGGCACGTAGAGCAGCCCCTGCTCGGGATAATCGAACGGGCTCGGCAGCGTCATCGAGCGGCGCGAGCTGAGGCCCATCTGCGCCGCGTAATGCGTGAAGTCGCCGCGCACCGACAGCGTCGCCGACGTGAAGATCCACGCGCGCGGCACGCCGGCGCGCTGCTTCGCGAAGATCGGCGCGACCGACAGCGGCGTCTCGTGCAGTTGCACGGTCTGCGAGAACACCTCGACCCAGCGCACCTTCTCCCCCGGGTCATCCTGCGGCTTCGCGCCGGACTCGCCCTCGGGCGCCTTCGCCGCCGCGTTCGCCTCTCTCGCCGCCTGCGCCGCGGCCGCCTCCGGCGCGACCCAGCCGGCCAGGATGCCCTGCAGCTCGCGCGCGCGGCGCAGGCAGGCGCCGATCGACTCGGCCCGCTCCGACTGGCTGGCCAGCGCCGTGGCGAGCGCGTCGAGCGCCGCGTCGACGTCGTCGAGCGCGCCGAACAGCGGATGATCGTCGCCGAGCTGCGCGAGCGACATCCGCACGATGCCGCTGTCCGCGAACGCAAGCCGCACGTCGCGTGCCGCGCGTTCGAGCGCACCGCCGAGCTTGACCCATTCCACCGCGTCGCGCGCGTGCGCGAGCCCTTCCACCACGGCGTCGCGCGCGAGTTCGAGGATCTGCGTGGTCGAGAGCGTCTCGCCGAAGAACAGCGTGGCCGTCTCAGGCAGCTGGTGAGCCTCGTCGAAGATGATGGTGTTGGCGCTCGGCAGCAGTTCGGCCATGCCGGTGTCGCGCAGCATGATGTCGGCGAAGAACAGATGATGGTTGACCACCACCACATCGGCCTGCTGCGCCTCGCGACGGGCCTGCATCACGAAGCATTCCTTGTAGTGCGGGCACTCCTGGCCGAGGCAGTTGTCGCGCGTCGAGGTGACCATCGACCAGACCGGCGAGGTCTCCGGCACGCTCGCCAGCTCGGCCTTGTCGCCGCTGCGCGTGATCTTCGCGAAGCGCACGATCTCCTGCAGGTAGGCGGTGTCCTGCCGCGTCGGCAGGCGGCCGTTGTCGGCCGTGCGCTGCAGGTAGTAGTGGCAGAGGTAGTTGGCGCGGCCCTTCAGCATCGCGACCGTGACGGGCACCGCGAGCGCGTCGCGCACGGTCGGCACGTCGCGCTGGAACAGCTGGTCCTGCAGGTGCTTGGTGCCGGTCGAGACGATCACCTTGCCGCCCCACAGCATGGCCGGCACCAGATAGGCGTAGGTCTTGCCGGTGCCGGTGCCGGCCTCGACGATCAGCGTGTTGTCGGCGCCGTCATCGGCCTCGCTGGCCGCGGCCGCGCCGCGCGCGTCCTCGCCGGTCGCGGCGTCGCCCCGCAGCTTGCGTGCCGGGCGCTTGCGATTGTCGAAAATTTCGGGCTCGGGCAGTTTGCGCGCGGACGCCTCCATCGCGGCGGCGACGGCGCGCGCCATGTCGATCTGGGAGGCGCGCGGACGGTAGCCGTCGAGCGCGCGCGAGAACAGGCCACCTTCACCGAAGATCGCGTCGAGTTCGGTCACGCGCGCGCGGCTCGGCATCGCCAGGCCGTTCGGCGTCGACGTGCGCGACGGCGCGGCGGACGGTTCGTCGCGCCGCGCGTCGGCGGTGGCTTCTAACGGAGAATTCAAGGCAAGCGGTTCCTATGTCCGGTGCCCGACCCGGCCCCGGCGCTTGCCAGGCCCACGATCAGGCGTGCTGATCCGGTTCGAGCTGCGACTGCAGCATGATGATTTTGTCCTTGGCCAGCAGCTTTTCCTTCTTCAGCCGATGGAGCGCCAGGTCGTCGATATCGGATCGGCCTTCCTTCTGCTCGATCTCGCGGGCCAACTGACTGTGCTGCTCCTGCAACGACACCAGCCGGTTGCGCAGGTCCTGCCTCAGGTCCGCTTGACGGGTTTGCATGCTCGCCTCCTTCAAAAGAACCGGCGCGACGCAACGGCCTGCATTACCGTTCACGCTTTGCCGGGATTGCGTTGGAACGAAATCCCCCCTCGCGTCTGGCGTGACGACGTGCGCGGCACGCCCTACTGCTGTTGTTGCTGCTTTTCCTTGGCCTTCTGGGCCGCCTGGCGCTGGCGCTCGGCGACGTCGGCCTGGTGCTGCGCGGCCTCGCGCTGCTTGTCCTCATAGCGCGCGACGTTCTGCGCGCGCTCCTGCGCCTTCTCGGCCGCCTGCGCATGCGCGTCGTCGAGCTTGCGCTGGAAATCGGCCTGCTTCTGGTCGTAGGCCTGCTGGTTCGCCGCGTGCTGCGGCCCCTCCGCCCCGCGCTGCGCCTGCTTCAGCGCGTTCTGGCGCTGCTTGTCCTCATAGGCCGCCGCGTTCGCGGCGTCGGTCGCCGCGCGCTGCGGCGCCTCGGCCTGCTGCCGGGCCGCCTTCAGCGCGATCTGCTCGTCGCGGCGCTTGGCGCGCACGGCGCGCTGCTCGTCATCGAGCGCGAGCTGCTGCTGGCTGATGCCCGAACGCTCCTCCCGCATCGCGTCGCGCGCCTTGGTCAGGCAGGCGTTGACGAAGAACCGGCTGTAGCAATCATGTTCGGCCACGGCATAACGATAATTGTTTTCCGCCGTGCGTTGATTGAGCACTTTTTGGCGGGCATCAAAATCGTGGTCCTGCGTCGATTCGGCGGCGTCGGCGGTGGCCGCCGAATCGGCCGCGGACGCCTGCGCGGCGGCCACGGACGACGCGGCGCCGAGCACGAGGGCCAGCGCGGCAACGGTTGAACGGGAGATTGGCAACGTCATAGGAAAGCAGCGGGACATGGGGCGAATTCTAACACCGCGTGGCGGCCGTCGCGGCGGGGGCCCCGCGCATTTATGGCAAAATGCCCCGCTCCATTCACCCGCCCGGCCCGGTTCGCCGGCCACGGGCGTTCCAGAAGGCCGTAGACGCACTCACATCCCATGACGGAAACCGTAGCACTCAAGATCGTTCAGCGCATCGCCACCGAACTCGCGGTCCAGCCGCGCCAGGTCGCGGCAGCCGTGCAACTTCTCGACGAAGGCTCCACCGTTCCGTTCATCGCCCGCTACCGCAAGGAAGTGACGGGCAATCTGGACGACACGCAACTGCGCCAGCTCGAAGAGCGCCTGCTGTATCTGCGCGAGCTCGAGGACCGCCGCGCGACGATCCTCGCCAGCATCGAGGAACAGGGCAAGCTGACCGACGAACTGCGCGCGGCCATCGAGGCCGCCGACAGCAAGCAGGTCCTCGAGGATCTGTACCTGCCGTACAAGCCGAAGCGCCGCACGCGTGCCCAGATCGCCCGCGAGGCCGGCCTCGAGCCGCTCGCGCAGGCGCTGCTCGCCAACCCGCTGCTCGATCCGCTGACCGAGGCCGCCGCCTACGTGGACGCCGAGAAAGGCGTGGCCGACCTGAAGGCCGCGCTCGACGGCGCGCGCGACATCCTCTCCGAACAGTTCGGCGAGACGGCCGAGCTGCTCGGCAAGCTGCGCGACTATCTGCACGCCCAGGGGGTCGTGTCCTCGGCCGTGATCGAGGGCAAGGAAAGCGAGGAAGGCGAGAAGTTCCGCGACTACTACGACTACTCGGAAACGCTGAAGACGGTACCGTCGCACCGCGCGCTCGCGCTGTTCCGCGGCCGCAATGCCGGCGTGCTGACGGTCAGGCTCGGCCTCGGCGAGGAACTCGACGCGCAGGTTCCGCACCCGGGCGAGGCGATGATCGCGCGCCATTTCGGCATCGCGAACCAGGGCCGCCCGGCCGACAAGTGGCTGTCCGACGTCTGCCGCTGGTGCTGGCGCGTGAAGGTGCAGCCGCATCTGGAAACCGAGCTGCTCACGCAGCTGCGCGAGGACGCCGAGAGCGAGGCGATCCGCGTGTTCGCGCGCAACCTGAAGGACCTGCTGCTGGCCGCGCCGGCCGGCCCGAAGGCCGTGATCGGTCTCGACCCCGGCCTGCGCACCGGCGTGAAGGTCGCGGTGGTCGATCGCACCGGCAAGGTGCTCGCCACCGACACGATCTATCCGCACGAACCGCGCCGCGACTGGGACGGCTCGCTCGCCAGGCTCGCGCGCATCGCCGCGCAGACGCAGGCCGAGCTGATCAGCATCGGCAACGGCACGGCCTCGCGCGAGACCGACAAGCTGGCGAGCGAACTGATCGCCAAGCACCCCGAGTTGAAGCTGCAGAAGATCGTCGTGTCGGAAGCCGGCGCGTCGGTCTATTCGGCCTCGGAACTGGCCGCGAAGGAATTCCCCGAACTCGACGTCTCGCTGCGCGGTGCGGTGTCGATCGCGCGGCGCCTGCAGGACCCGCTCGCCGAACTCGTCAAGATCGAGCCGAAGGCGATCGGCGTCGGCCAGTACCAGCACGACGTGAACCAGCGCGAACTCGCGCGTTCGCTCGACGCAGTGGTCGAGGACTGCGTGAACGCGGTCGGGGTGGACGCGAACACCGCCTCGGCGCCCCTGCTCGCGCGCGTGTCGGGCCTCAACGCCACGCTCGCGCGCAATATCGTCGACTACCGCGACGCGAACGGCCCGTTCCCGTCGCGCGAGCACCTGCGCCGCGTGCCGCGCCTCGGCGACAAGACCTTCGAGCAGGCAGCCGGCTTCCTGCGCATCAACGGCGGCGAGAATCCGCTCGACCGCTCGTCGGTCCACCCGGAAGCGTATCCGGTCGTCGAGCGGATGCTCGCGAAGATCAGCAAGCGCATCGACGACGTGCTCGGCAACCGCGACGCGCTGTCGGGCCTCTCGCCGACCGAATTCGTCGACGACCGCTTCGGCCTGCCGACCGTGCGCGACATCCTCGCCGAGCTCGAGAAGCCGGGCCGCGATCCGCGCCCCGAATTCAAGACCGCGACGTTCCGCGAAGGCGTCGAGAAGGTCTCCGACCTGCTGCCGGGGATGGTGCTCGAAGGCGTCGTGACGAACGTGGCCGCGTTCGGCGCGTTCGTCGACATCGGCGTCCATCAGGACGGGCTGGTCCACGTCTCGGCGCTGTCGACGAAGTTCATCAAGGACCCGCACGAGGTCGTGAAGGCCGGCCAGGTCGTCAAGGTCAAGGTGATCGAGGTCGACGTCAAGCGCCAGCGGATCGCGCTGACGATGCGCCTCGCCGATGACGCGAGCGCCGCCGGCACCGGCCGCGGCGCGGGCTCCGGCGCCGATCGCGGCGCGCCGCGCGGCGGTGCCGGACGGCCGCAACGTTCGCGCGACCCGGAACCGGCCGGCGCGATGGCCGCCGCGTTCGCCAAGCTCAAGCGCTGACGGCGGCACGCCGCGGCGGCTGGGTGCCGAGCCCGCATCGATCGTCGATGCGGGCTTTTTTCGTGCCGCTCGCCGCGTGATGCATGGCCGAACGGCCGGCGCCCGCCCATGAAAAAAGCCGCGCGACGCGCGGCTTTTCCTGATGCCGGGACCGAACCCGCGGCAAACCGCGGCCCCGGCCTCAGATCTCGATCTTGGTGCCCAGCTCGACCACGCGGTTCGCCGGAATCGCGAAGAAGTCGGTCGGTTTCGCGGCGTTCTGGTGCATCCACGCGAACACGCGCTCGCGCCAGATCGACATGCCGGGCAGATGGGTCGGCACCACCGTCTCGCGTGCCAGGAAGAACGAGGTGTCCATCAGCTCGAACGACATGTCGTGCTTGCGGCCGATGACCTCGAGCACGGCCTTCACGTCGGGCGTCTCGTTGAAACCGTACTCGGCCCGCACGATGTAGAGGCCGCCGCCCGCCTCGCGCACGCTCACGCGCTCGTCGTCGCGCACATAGGGAATGTCGCGCGTGACGAACGTCAGGAACAGCGTGCGCTCGTGCAGCACCTTGTTGTGCTTGAGGTTGTGCAGCAGGCCGACCGGCACCAGCCGGTCGTTGCCGGTCAGATAGATCGCGGTGCCCGACACGCGATGCGGCGGATGCGCGAGCAGCCCCTGCAGGAACGGCATCAGCGGAATGCCGTCGGCCGCGGTGCGTTCCTTCACGATATGGCGGCCCTTGAACCAGGTGGTCAGCAGGAAGAACAGCAGCGCGCCGATGCCGAGCGGCAGCCAGCCGCCCTGCGCGACCTTCAGCAGGTTCGCGCCGAAGAAGCCGAGATCGATGATCAGGAACACGCCGATGATGAGCCCGACCAGCATCCGGTTCCACTTCCAGACGTTGATCATCACGACGCAGGCCAGCACCGTGGTGATCACCATCGTCGCGGTCACGGCGATGCCGTAGGCGGCCGCCAGATTGTCGGACGACCGGAAGCCGATCACGATGCAGAGGATCACGAACAGCAACAGCCAGTTGACCACCGGCACGTAGATCTGTCCGATCGCGAGATCGGAGGTGTGCAGCACCTTCATGCGCGGCACGTAGCCGAGCTGGATCGCCTGGCTCGTCAGCGAATACGCGCCCGAGATCACCGCCTGCGAGGCGATCACGGTGGCCACCGTCGACAGGATCACGAGCGGCAGCAGCGCCCAGTCGGGCGCCAGCAGGAAGAACGGGTTCTCGATCGCCTTCGGGTTCTGCATCAGCAGCGCGCCCTGGCCGAAGTAGTTCAGCACCAGCGACGGGATCACGAGCACGTAGCCGGCGAGCCGGATCGGGCGCGCGCCGAAGTGGCCCATGTCGGCGTACAGCGCTTCCGCGCCCGTCAGCACCAGCACTACCGAGCCGAGCACCACGTAGGCCTGCAGCACATGGTCGGCCATGAACGAAAACGCGTAATACGGATTGATCGCCGCGATCACGAGCGGCACGCGCGCGATGTGGTAGATGCCGAGCGCGGCCAGCGTCAGGAACCAGATCACCATGATCGGGCCGAACAGCTTGCCGACCATCGAGGTGCCGTGGCGCTGGATCCAGAACAGCGCGATCAGGATCACCACCGTGATCGGCAGCACCAGATGCGTGAGTTGCGGCGTCGCGATCTCGAGGCCCTCGACGGCCGACATCACCGAGATGGCCGGCGTGATCACCGCGTCGCCGTAGAACATGCAGGCGCCGAAGATGCCCAGCGCCATCAGGATTCGCGTCAGGTGCCGGCGCGATTCCACCGAGCGCAGCGACAGCGCCATCAGCGCGAGCACGCCGCCCTCGCCGTTGTTGTCGGCGCGCATCACGAACATCAGGTATTTGACGCCGACCACCAGCATGATCGCCCAGAACAGCAGCGAGATCACCCCGAGGATCGAGCTCTGCGTGAGCGGAATGCCGTGGGCGGGACTGAACGCCTCTTTCAGCGAATACAGCGGACTGGTGCCGATATCGCCGAACACCACACCGATCGCCGCGACGGCGAGAGCCTGCAAGGAGGTGTGGCGTGTGCTCGAGTGGTTCGTGTCGGTCATGGAAGCGTAACGTTCCGTTCTGGGGTCGGAAAAACGAGCGCTATTCTAACTGGCCCCGTGATCATGCCATCCGGCAGTGTTGCCGTCATGCCACGCGGCGCGGCCAGTGTAGCATGCGGCCCCGTTTAGGCCAGCCGCTTGCGCGCGCCGGCCGGAAATGCAATCGGCGCCCGCGGGCGCCGATGTCTTCGCTTGCGTATCGCCTCGGGCGGCCTTACTGCGCCGTGTCGTCGTTACGCTGGGCGTGACCGCGCTTGGTCCAGGCTGTCAGGTTGTGCGGCCGCAGCGTGTCCCATTCCTCGAACGGCTGATGGATCCACGGGTTCGTCGCCAGATACTGGACGTGGTAGTCGGGCTTCACCTTCGAACACGCCTTGTACCAGAGCACGGCCGAGCGCACCGCCGTGACGGACGGATAACGCTCCTTCAGGTGCTGCTGCACGCGTGCGAGCGTGACGCCCGAATCGACCAGGTCGTCGACGAGCAACACGTTGCCCGAGAGGTTGCCGCGCGTCATCGTGATGTACTGCGCGATGTCGAGGTCGCCCTGCTCCGTGCCGGCCGCCTCGCGGTACGAACTCGTCGCGAGGATCGCGAGCGGCAGATCGTAGATCCGCGACAGCTGATCGCCCACGCGCAGGCCGCCGCGCGCGAGGCACAGGATCTGGTCGAACTTCCAGCCCGATTCATGCACCGCGAGCGCGAGCAGTTCGACGAGCCGGTGATACTCGTCCCAGCCGACCCAGAGGTTTCGTTCGTCGTTGCGCGGATCGGCCATCGCGATCGGCGCGCCGTGATTGGCTTGCGTCATCGTGCTATCAGACCTTGAACGGATGGCGCAGCAGGATCGTTTCGTCGCGATCGGGGCCGGTCGAGACCATGTCGATCGGCACGCCGGCCACTTCCTGCACGCGCGTCAGGTAGTCCCGCGCGTTGGCGGGCAGCGCGTCCCACGTATTGATGCCGACCGTGCTTTCCTTCCAGCCGCCGAACGTCTCGTACACGGGCTCGCAGCGTGCGACGTCGGCCGCGCCGCGCGGCAGCAGGTCCACGTCCTTGCCGTCGATCTTGTAGCCGACGCAGAGCTGTACTTCGTCGAGGCCGTCGAGCACGTCGAGCTTCGTCATGCAGAGGCCCGACACGCCGTTGATCTGGATCGAGCGGCGTAGCGCGGCGGCGTCGAGCCAGCCGGTGCGGCGCGGGCGGCCCGTGACCGAACCGAATTCCTTGCCGACGTTGGCGAGCGTGACGCCGACCGGGCTTTGGCGCGCGGGATTGTCCGCGTCGTACAGTTCGCTCGGGAACGGGCCCGCGCCGACGCGCGTGCAGTAGGCCTTGGTGATGCCGAGGATGTAGTTGAGCTTCTGCGGACCGACGCCGGCGCCGGCCGCGGCCGCACCGGCCACGCAGTTGCTCGACGTGACGAACGGATAGGTGCCGTGGTCGATGTCGAGCAGCGTGCCCTGCGCGCCTTCGAACAGCAGGTTCTGGCCGGCATTGTTCGCGTCGTACAGGCGCCGCGAGACATCGGTGACCATCGGCTTGAGACGGTCGACGTAGCCGAGCATGGTGTCGAGCGTCGCCTGGAAATCGACGGCCGCGCCGCCGAGATACTGGGTCAGCACGAAGTTGTGGAAATCGAGGTTGTCGCGCAGGCGGTCGGCGAAGGTCTTCGCGTCGAACAGGTCCTGCACGCGCAGCGCGCGGCGGCCGACCTTGTCCTCGTAGGCCGGGCCGATGCCGCGACCGGTCGTGCCGATCTTGCCGGCGCCGCGGCGAGCTTCGCGCGCCTGGTCGATCGCGACGTGATACGGGAGGATCAGCGTAGTGGCTTCGGAAATGAACAGCCGCGACTGGACGTCGAGCCCGGCGTCTTCGAGTTCGCCGATTTCCTTGAACAGCGCTTCGGGCGACAGCACGACGCCGTTGCCGATGTAGCAGGCCACGCCCGCGCGCATGATGCCGGAAGGAATGAGGCGCAAGATGGTTTTCTTGCCGCCGATGATGAGCGTGTGACCCGCGTTGTGACCGCCTTGGAAACGAACGACGCCTTGCGCGTGGTCCGTCAGCCAGTCGACGATCTTGCCCTTGCCTTCATCTCCCCACTGGGTTCCCACGACGACGACGTTGCGCCCGGGAGTCACATTCACTGCGCTGGCAGACATGTTGATTCGTTAGCTGGTTAAAAACGTATTCTACATAGGTTCGGCGCGGGTTCCGAATTTTTCCGTTTCGCGTCAACGGCTTCGCGTCAACGATATGGCACCCTAAGCATCCGCGCCGCCTTGCGGCCGACGCGCTTCAGCGCGTCTCGACCACCCATGCGCCGCCGCGTTCGACAAGCGCGCGATCGCAGGCGAATTCGTCGAGCACATGGTCGTGCCCCGGCAGTGCCTGGATCACCACCTCGCCCGCATCGCGCAGCGCCGCCACCGCCACGCGCAGCGCGTCGTCCTGGCGCCACGGCGCGAGGATCGCGGTGCCGCGCGCCTCGACCGGCGAGATCCGCGCGATCTCGCGCAGGTCGAGCGAGAAACCGGTAGCCGGCCGCGCGCGGCCGTAGGCCTGGCCCACGTGATCGTAGCGGCCGCCGTTGGCGACCGCGTTCGGCACGCCGTCGACGTAGGCCGAGAACATCGCGCCGCTGTGATAGGCGTAACCGCGCAGGTCCGCCAGGTCGATCGACACGTCGGCGCCCTGCGCATGCGCGGCGAGCTGCGCGAGATCGTCGAACGCACGCGTGATCTCGGGCAGCGCCGGCAGCACGCGGCGCGCCTCGTCGAGCACGGCGGCATCGCCGTACAGATGCGGCAGCGCGCGCAGCGCGGCGCGCGTGTCCGGCCCGAGGTCGTCGGTCAATTCGTGCAGCAGCGGCACGTCCTTGCCGGCGAGCGCGTCGTAGAGCGCCTCGCCGCGCGCGGCGGCCACCGCGTCGCGCGCGAACAGCGCGCCGAGCACGCCGGCGTGGCACAGATCGAGGCGCACCTTGCCGAGCCCCGCGAGGCGCAGCGCGTCGAGCATCAGCTGCTGCACCTCGAGGTCGGCCTCGAGGCTCGCGTGGCCATAGAGTTCGGCGCCGATCTGGATCTGCTCGCGCGTCGCGTGCAGGCCGCGCGGACGCGTGTGCAGCACGTTGCCGGCGTAGCAGAGCCGCGTCACGCCCTGACGGTTCAGCAGATGCGCGTCGATGCGCGCGACCTGCGGCGTGATGTCGGCGCGCAGGCCGAGCGTGCGGCCCGACAGCTGGTCGACGAGGTTGAAGGTACGCAGGCGCAGGTCGTTGCCGCCGCTCGTCAGCAGCGACTCGAGATACTCGAGCAGCGGCGGCATCACCATTTCATAGCCATACGAACGGAAGCGGTCGAGCAGCCTGCGGCGCAGCTCCTCGATCTTGCGCGCTTCCGAAGGCAGCACGTCGGCGATATTCTCGGGAAGTAACCAGGTCGACATCGTTACGGTCCTACGACAGAAAACAGCGGCGCGCGGGCGCACGCCGGATTGGAATCGGATGGTTCGGACACCCGCACGGCATCCGGCACCACGAAGGCGCCGGCACGGGCAAATCGAGATAAAACGGGGCCGATCGGCGCGGATCGCGGGCCGGACCGGCGGCCGGCATCAGGTCGCGAAGACGAGCAGCACGAGGCCGAGCACCATCACGATCAGGCCGCCGATCCGGATATGATGCGGCGGCCGCTCCGCTATTCTACGAAACGTGTCGCGCCAGGCGACCGGAAACACGAACGGGAACGCGCCTTCGACGATCAGCATCAGCGCGAGAGCGAGCAACAGCGAACCGGCCAGATCCATGCGGTATCGACGGCACCGCGCGCGGCGGCACCCCTTGTACGTCAGTGTTTGCGGGGAGCGGGCGCCGGCGCGGCGGCCGTGCCGCCCATCGGGCCGCGCATGAAGCGGAAGAACTCGCTGTCCGGATCGACGACGATCACGTCGTTGGCATGGAACGTGTTCCGGTACGCCTGCAGGCTCGCGTAGAACTGGTAGAACTGCGGATCGCGGCCGAACGCGTCGCCGGCGATCTGCGCGGCCTTGGCATCGCCCTCGCCCTTGATCGACTGCGCCGACTGATAGGCGTCCGCGAGAATCTGCTGCTGCTGGCGCGCCGCCTCGGCCTTGATGCGCTCGGCCGCAGCCGCGCCCTCGGCGCGTTCGGTGTCGGCGCGTTCGCGCTCGGCCACCGTCATGCGGCGATAGGCGGCCTCGGTCGCGGCGGCCGGCAGGTCGATACGCAGCAGCGCGACGTCGACGATCTCGACGCCATACGGCGTGGCCGCTGCCTGCAGCGTGCGCTTCGCATCGTCGGCGATGGCCTGCTGCGCGCCGATCGCCGCGGCCAGCGTACGGCTCGCGAACGACTGCGCGAGCGCGCCCTTCAGCGAGGTGAGCAGCGGGTCGACGGCATCACGCACGCCGCCGTCGGTCTTGCCGTAGTACTTCAGCGGATCGGCGATCCGGTAGCGCACGGCCGGGCTGACCAGCACGTCCTGCTTGTCGGAGGTCGTGCAGTTCTGCGGATCGGCCCAGTCGAGCGTCTGGATCCGCGTATCGACCAGCACGGCCGTCTGCAGCGGCGGCGGAAGCTTGGCGTGCAGGCCGGGACCGAACACGGTCGGCTCGCCGTCGCCGCGCGCGGAGACGATCGCGGCATGGCTCGGATCGACGACGAACACGGTGGACGACGCGACGAACGCGACGATGACGAGCGCGATGACGAGCGCAACGATTCGATTCATGTCTGGCGTTCCCCGTTACTGCAGATCGTCTTCGCGCGACCGGCTGCGCAGCGCATCGCGCGAGCGCAGCGCATCGCCACCCGGTGCATCGCTGGCGGCACTGGCCGGGCTCGCGGCCGTGGCGGCCGACGGACCCGCCGACGCGGCGGCCGGATTCGCGCCGGACGCCTGCGCGTTACCGCCGGCCGTGCCGGCCGCGCCGTTCGCCGGCGCAGCACCAGCCGGTGCGGCCGAACTCGCGGCGGCGGCATCGGCCGCGCGCTGGCGCTGCTGCTCGACGATCTTGTCGAGCGGCAGGTAGACGAGGCTGTTGCCGGCCTTGTTGCCGATGTAGACCTTGGTCGCCTTCGAGTAGATTTCCTGCATGGTGTCGAGATACATCCGCTCGCGCACGACGGCGGGCGCTTTCTCGTATTGCGCGTAGACCTGCTTGTAGCGATCCGCGTCACCCTGCGCCTGCGTGACGACGCGGTCCGCGTAGGCCTTCGCGTCGTCGATCAGCTTGGCCGCGTCACCGCGCGCACGCGGCAGCAAGTCGTCGGCGTAGGCCTGCGCGGCGTTCTTCGCGGCCTCGCTCTGCTGGCGGGCCTTCGCCACTTCGTCGGTGGCGGCCTGCACCTGCTCGGGCAGCTGCGCGGACTGGAGCACGACGCTCGTCACCACGAGGCCGGTCTGGTCGCGGTCGAGGTCATGCTGGATCGCCTGCACGAGCGTGTCGCGCAGCGCGTCGCGGTCCGAGCCGATCACGTCGCTCGCCGCCTGCGCGCCGATGATGCGGCGAATCGCAGCCTGCGCGGACTGACGCACGGTGAGTTCGGGATCGACGGTGCGGAACAGATAGTCGGTGGCGGAACGAATCCGGTACTGGACGATGAAGCGCACGTCGACGATGTCGCCGTCGCGCGTGAGCATCGAGGCATCCTTCACGTTCGCCGCGCGCACCACGTTGTTGCGGCCGATCTCGGTGGCGTGCAGTTGCGAGGTGTCGACCACTTCGTGCGATTCGAACGGATACGGCAGGCGCCAATGCACGCCCTGATCCACCGTCCCGCGATATTCGCCGAACTGCAGCACGACGCCGGTCTGGCCGTCGGGCACGATGAAGATGCCGCTGCCCGCATACACCGCGACCAGCACGCCGATGACAATGCCCACGCCGATCCGCGCCGCGCGCCCGTTGTCGGGGCGCATGCCGCGATTGCCGCCGCCACCGCCCTTGCCGCCGAACAGGCCGGACAGGCGGCGGTTGAAGTTACGCCACATTTCATCGAGATCGGGCGGACCGTCACCGTCGGACTGCGGGCGCTTCGGCTCGTTGCCGCGGGGCTTGTCGCCATTGCCGCCGCCGCGACCCCAGCGAGGATCGTTGATCGACAGCATCGGACGCTTGCGCAGCCAGGTACTCCGCTCGTTGTAATCGTTCACCTGAGTTTGTTCACCAGATTGGGCGTCGACTGTCCGGCCAGCAGCCGGCTAGTCCCCGTGTTCGGAAACCGTGTGGTCGTCGTGCGGTTCGGCCAACCCGCCGTCGCGCGTCG
Source organism: Burkholderia plantarii (assembly GCF_001411805.1). Lineage (NCBI taxonomy): Bacteria > Pseudomonadati > Pseudomonadota > Betaproteobacteria > Burkholderiales > Burkholderiaceae > Burkholderia > Burkholderia plantarii. The sequence goes on from NZ_CP007212.1 coordinate 2,539,321, forward strand.
GTTCGGGCAGCAACATCGCGCCGGAGAGCGGCTGGTCGCTGGTCGCGATTTCGGCAATGGCACCACGCAGCGCGTCGAGCCCCTGGCCGCTGCGCGCGCTCAAAAAGACGCGCGAAATATTACCATACTCGTCACGCTCGACCGCGTCGCCGCGGGCCGCGAGCTCGGGCACCGCATCGATCTTGTTGAAGACGAGCACCTGCCGGATCGCGTCCGCGCCGATCTCGTGCAGCACGTCGTTGACCTGTTCGATCTGCTCGAGCCGCACCGCGCTCGACGCATCGACCACGTGCAGCAGCAGATCCGCGTGGATCGTCTCCTCCAGCGTCGCGCGAAACGCGGCGACCAGCTGGTGAGGCAGTTCGCGGATGAAGCCAACCGTGTCGGACACCACGATCTGGCCCACCTCGTCGCCGAGATAGACGCGCCGCGAAGTCGTGTCGAGCGTCGCGAACAGTTGGTCGGCCGCATAGGCCTGCGCCTTCGTCAGCGCATTGAACAGCGTCGATTTGCCCGCGTTCGTATAGCCGACCAGCGACACCGACATCGTGCGGTTGCGTTCGCGCTGGCGACGCTGCGTATTGTGCTGGCGGCGCAGCTTGTCGAGCCGCGACTTCAGCATCTTGATGCGCTCGCCGATCAGCCGGCGGTCGGTTTCGAGCTGCGTTTCGCCGGGGCCGCGCAGGCCGATACCGCCCTTCTGGCGCTCGAGGTGGGTCCAGGCGCGGATCAGCCGCGTCGACAGGTACTGCAACTGCGCGAGCTCGACCTGCAGCTTGCCTTCGTGGCTACGCGCGCGCTGCGCGAAGATGTCGAGGATCAGGCTGGTGCGATCGACAACGCGCCGGTTCAGCGTGCGCTCGAGATTGCGCTGCTGCGCGGGCGCGAGCGGATGATTGAAGATGACGATGTCGATGTCGTTCGCATCACACGCGAGGCGCAGCTCCTCGGCCTTGCCGCTGCCGATGAACATCGCGGCGTCGGGGCTCGATCGTCGTCCGGTGAGGGTGACTGCGGGATGGGCGCCCGCGCTGGAAGCAAGCAGGCTCAGTTCTTCAAGGCTGGCTTCGAAGTCGGTCTTGCCGAAATCGATGCCGACTAATGCGGCGTTGGTCAAATTGGCGGGTGTCAAGATAAGGCGGCTGGCGTGGATCGCCGGCGGCGACGGACGCCAGCCGCGGCAATCGGGTTAGGAGGACGCGCCTTCCGCATCCGGGTGGAAATTCACCGGACGGGCCGGCACGACCGTCGAGATGGCGTGCTTGTAGACCATCTGGGTAACCGTGTTACGGAGCAACACGACGTACTGGTCGAACGATTCGATGTTCCCTTGCAGCTTGATGCCGTTGACGAGGTAGATCGACACCGGCACATGTTCCTTACGCAGTGCGTTCAAAAACGGGTCTTGTAACAATTGCCCTTTGTTGCTCATGGCGTACTCCATCTTTTTTTGCAGGTTGAACTAGATTGTCGGCGAAGAAAAAGAGATCCGCCGTCAATCGCTACACTATAGCCGATTTTGCCGCCCCGCTTCGGGGCCCGGCCGTTCGGCTTATTCCCCGCGACCCTTGTCCGTATAAGGATTCGTCGTGGACCGGAACTCTATTCGCAATGGAGTGCCGGTCAACGCGAAAGTTTCCCGGAAGCGGTTCTCGAGGTAGCGTTTATAGGTTTCCGTCACGGCATCGAGCGCATTGCCGTGAATCACGATAATCGGCGGATTCTGGCCGCCCTGGTGCGCGTAGCGCAGCTTCGGACGCACCGGGCCGCGGCGACGCGGCTGCTGGAACTCGACGGCCTCGATCAGCGCGCGCGTGAGCTTCGGCGTCGGCAGCTTCTTCATCGCGGCCGCGTAGGCGTCGTCGACCGAGCGCAGCAGCGGGCCGATGCCGGTCTTCTCGGCGGCGGAGATGAAGTGGAACTTGGCGAACTCGAGGAATTTGAGCTTGCGCGTCAGGTCGGCCTTGGTGCGCTCGCGCGCATGCGAGTCGAGCCCGTCCCACTTGTTCACGCCCACCACCAGCGCGCGACCCTGCTCGACCACGAAGCCGGCGATGTGCGCGTCCTGGTCGGAGATGTCCTGCTGCGCGTCGAGCAGCAGGATCACGACGTTCGCGTCCGAGATCGACTGCAGCGTCTTCACCACCGAGAACTTCTCGATGGCCTCGAACACCTTGCCGCGCCGGCGCAGGCCGGCCGTGTCGATCAGCGTATAGGGCTTGCCGTTGCGCTCGAAATCGACGTAGATCGAATCGCGCGTGGTGCCCGGCATGTCGAACGCGATCACGCGGTCCTCGCCGATCAGCGTATTGACGAGCGTCGATTTGCCGACGTTCGGGCGCCCGACGATCGCGATCTTCACGCCGCGCGACTGCGCCGCGTCCTCGGTCTCCTCGGGCTGGCCCGCGTAGGCGACTTCGAGCGCCTCGTTGATCATGTCGGTCACGCCGTCGCCGTGCGCGGCCGAGATCGCGCGCGGGTCGCCGAGGCCGAGTTCGTAGAAATCGGATGCGACCGCCGTGTACTTCATCCCCTCGGCCTTGTTGACGACGAGGAAGATCGGCCGGCCGGTCTTGCGCAGGTAGTCGGCGATCGACTTGTCCTGCGGCGCGAGCCCGTTGCGGCCGTCGACGATGAACACCACGACGTCGGCCTCTTCCACGGCCTGGCGCGTCTGGCGCGCCATCTCGTGCAGGATGCCGTCCTTCGCGACCGGCTCGAAACCGCCCGTGTCGACGACGAGGTACGGACGCGCGCCGGTGCGCCCCTCGCCGTAATGGCGATCGCGGGTCAAGCCCGGCAGGTCCGCGACCAGCGCGTCGCGCGAGCGCGTAAGCCGGTTGAACAGCGTGGATTTCCCCACATTGGGGCGCCCGACGAGGGCAATGACCGGTTTCATCTGATGTCGTCTATACGGTGTTACGCAGGAGCGGGAAGCCTGCCGCGCGAAATCTCGCGGCGACGGGCGGCTGCGTTGAATGAAAATTAGCACGAATTCCACGCCGCGACGGGCGCCTGGCGCACGCATCGTGCGCCTCGTGAATGCGGCATTCCGCTAAGGCAGCGCGCCGGACCCGCCCGCTCGGGGGCGCCGGCGGCAAGCGCCGCATAAAAAAACACGCGCGGCCCGCACCGCCGGTGCCGGGCCGCGCCATTCCTGCCGATCGGTCAGCGCGGGCGGAAGCCGTACACTTCGCCGTCGTGCGTCTGCACGACGAGCGTGTCGCCGGCCAGCACCGGCGCTGCCGTGATCGCGCTGCCATCCGTCTTCATGCGCGCCACGAACGAGCCGTCGTCGCGCGACAGGAAGTGGACGAAACCCTTGTAGTCGCCCATCACGACCGCGTGGCCGAGCAGATAGGGCACGCCGACGTCGCGGCTTTTGAGCTTGTCGTTGCGCCAGAGCTGGTTACCGCTCGCGACGTCGTAGGCCGTGACCACCGACCAGTCGTCGCCGCCTGCCACCACGGTGTCGTCCTGCGCAATGCCGCTGCGACTCGAGAACGCCTTCTCCCAGACCGGACGGCCCGAATTCGCGTCGAAGCAGCCGATCTGGCCCTGGAACGTGACCGCGCAGGTTTCCGCACCGACCAGCGTCGGCGGCCCGCTCACGTCGTTGATCCGTTCGACTTCGGTCACGCCCTTCGGGTAGGACACGGGCGTCTGCCAGTACGGCTCACCCGTCTGAAGATTGATCGCGACCAGGCCACCGCCCGGGAAACCGGCCAGCACTGCGGCATCGCCGGCGAACGTCATGCCGGCCGACACGCGCAGGTTCAGCGGCACCGCGCGGCTGCGGTAGACCCACTTCTGCTCACCCGTCTGCGCGGCGAACGCAATCACCTGGCCGTCGATCGTGCGCACGATCACGAGACCGTTGCCGACCAGCGGTGGCGAGAAGATCTCGCCCTGCACCGTGGTCTTCCAGAGCTGCTTGCCGTCCGCGCCGAGCACGAACACGCCGCCCTTGAGCGCGCCGACCGCGGTCAGGTTGCCGTCGCTGCCGACGCCGGCCGACAGGTCAGAATGCAGCTTCGTACGCCAGACCGTCTGGCCCGTCTTCGCGTCGATCTTCTCGACCGAGCCGTTCGCCGCGGCGACGAACACCGCGTCGCCGACCGCGACCGGCGAGAACAAGTAGCGACCGCCCTTGCCGACGCTCGTCTTCCACGTCTGCTGCACATTCAGCACTGGCTTGATTTCGGTGAGCGGCGTCGGCACGCGGCGCGCGTCCTTCGTGGACGAGCACGCCGTCAGCGCGAGGATGGCAACCGCGCAGGCAATCGGAGCAGCGTTACGTTTCAGCAAATTCATCGGTGAGCGAAGCTAATAAGGTTGGGGAACGAAAGCGTGGCGGCTCAGCTGCCGAGCGCGTCGAGCTTGAACTGCACGAGCTGACGCACGGACGCGTCTCCCTTCGGCAGCGAATCGAGCGCGAGCTGGTACGCGGTGCGCGCGTCACCGCGCTTGCCCTGCGCGGCGAGCAGATCGCCGCGGCGATCAGCAACGAGGCCCTTGAAACCGTCGTCCGGCGTGCCGTTCAGTAGTGCGAGGCCCGCGTCGTAGGCTTTCTCGTCGAGCAGCAGCGAGGCCAGGCGCAGCTTCGCGATCTGCTTGTAGGCGTCATCCTGCGCGTGGTCGATCGTCCACTGCAGCTGCGCTTTCGCGCCGGCCGTGTCGCCGGCCATGTACAGCCCCTTCGCGGCCGCGAGCGCGGTCATCTGCGCATACGCGGTGCGGCCGTACTTGTCCTCCATGTCCGACGCGGCGCGGGCGATCTTCGCCTTGTCGCCGGAGCTGACGGCCTGCTGCACGGCCTCGTACAAGCCGGAGGCCTGGGCCGCCTGATGGCGCTGCCAGTAGTTCCAGCCGTTCCAGGCGGCTGCCACGACGAGCACGGCGGTCAGGATCCAGGTCGTCAGGTCACCCCAGCGGGCCCACCATGCTTTTACGCTTTCAATCGATTCTTGTTCGTCGTGGTAGCTCATCGGCTAGCGATTCCTTACTGTCCAGCTTGTTGTCGAGCGCCAGGCGCCGCAATCAGTCGTCGCCGTCTTCGGCGGATGCAACCATCGCATTGATTAGAAATTCGGTCAAGTTCTCGACCGTTACGGTCTGCTGCTCGCTCTTTTCGCCGTCGGCGCCCGCACCGCGCAGCGCCTTCACACCGACCGTGCCGTTCGTCACCTCGTCCTCGCCAAGGATCACGGCATAAGCGGCGCCGCTCGCGTCCGCGCGCTTCATCTGCGACTTGAAACTCGCGGTCGCGCCGTCCGCGCTGCAGTGGAAGATCACGTCGAGACCGGTATCGCGCAGACGTTCGCCGATGATGAACGCCTGCTCGCGCGCCGCGTCGCCCTGGTGGACGATGTAGACGTCGACGCCGTCCTGCTCCGGCACGAGTTGCTCTTCCTTCAGCAGTTCGAGAATCCGCTCGATGCCCATCGCCCACCCGCAGGCCGCCGTCGGCTTGCCGCCGAGCTGCTCGATCAGCGGATCGTAACGGCCGCCGGCCGCCACGGTGCCCTGCGCGCCGAGCTTGTCGGTCACCCATTCGAACACGGTCAGATTGTAGTAATCGAGGCCGCGCACGAGCCGCGGATTGATCGTGAACGGCACGTTGTTGGCCTTCAGCAGGCGCTGCAGGCCCTCGAAGTGCGCACGCGACGTCTCGCCGAGGAAATCGATCAGCTTCGGCGCGTTCTGGGCGATCTCCTGCAGCGCCGGGTTCTTGGTGTCGAGCACGCGCAACGGATTCGTATACAGGCGACGCTTCGCGTCCTCGTCGAGCTGGTCGGCGAACTGCTCGAGATACTTGATCAGCTCGACGCGGTGCGCGGCGCGCTCCTCGGCGAGGCCGAGCGAGTTGATCTCGAGCTTGATGCCGGTCAGGCCGAGGTCGTCCCACAGCCGCTGGCACATCATGATGATTTCCGCGTCCGTGTCGGGGCCGGCGAAACCGAGCGCCTCGACGCCGACCTGGTGGAACTGGCGATAGCGGCCGCGCTGCGGACGCTCATGACGGAACATCGGGCCGATGTACCACAGCCGCTTCGGGCCGTCGTACAGCAGGTTGTGCTCGATCGAGGCCCGCACCACGGCCGCGGTGTTCTCCGGGCGCATCGTCAGGTTCTCGCCGTTCAGCGAGTCGGTGAAGCTGTACATCTCCTTCTCGACGATGTCGGTCACTTCACCGATGCCGCGTGTAAACAACTGCGTATGCTCGACGATCGGCGTACGGATGTTCTGGTAACCGTAGGCGCGCAGCAGCGACTTGGCGGTCGCCTCGAAGAATTCCCACAGTGCGGCATCCTGCGGGAGGATGTCGTTCATGCCCTTCACGCCTGTCAGCTTTTCGAGCTTTCGCTTGGTTTCGGTCATCGGATTTCGGTTGATTTATTGCTCGGCCGTTGCCTGGCCGTAGTTACGGGCGACGTAGTCGCTCACGATCTGCTGGAATTCCTCGGCGATGCGTTCGCCGCGCAGCGTCCTGACCTTTTCGCCGTCGATGAAGACCGGCGCGGCCGGGTTTTCACCCGAGCCCGGCAGGCTGATGCCGATGTTCGCGTGCTTCGACTCTCCCGGGCCGTTGACGATACAGCCCATCACGGCGACGTTCATCTTCTCGACGCCGGGGTAAGTCTTGCGCCATTGCGGCATCTGCTCGCGCAGATAGGTCTGGATCTGCATCGCGAGCTCCTGGAACAGCGTGCTCGTCGTCCGGCCGCAGCCCGGGCAGGCGATCACCATCGGCGCGAACGAGCGCAAACCCATCGTCTGCAGGATTTCCTGGCCGACCACGACCTCGCCGGTGCGCGGCGCGCCCGGCTCCGGCGTCAGCGAGATGCGGATCGTGTCGCCGATGCCTTCCTGCAGCAGCACGCCGAGCGCCGCCGTCGAGGCGACGATGCCCTTCGAGCCCATGCCCGCCTCGGTCAGGCCGAGGTGCAGCGCGAACCCGCAGCGGCGTGCCAGCTCGCGGTAGACGGCGATCAGGTCCTGCACGCCGCTGACCTTGCACGACAGGATGATGCGGTCGCGCCCGAGGCCGACCTCCACCGCGCGCTCGGCCGAGCCGATCGCCGACTGGATCAGCGCCTCGTACATCACGCTCTGCGCTTCCCACGGCGTGCTGCGCGCGGCGTTCTCGTCCATCATGCGCGCCAGCAGATCCTGGTCGAGACTGCCCCAGTTCACGCCGATCCGAACCGGCTTGTCGTACTTCGCGGCCAGTTCGATCATCTGCGCGAACTGCGTGTCGCGCTTCGCGCCCTGGCCGACGTTGCCCGGATTGATCCGGTACTTCGACAGCGATTCCGCGCACGCGGGGTAGTCGCGCAGCAGCAGATGGCCGTTGTAATGGAAGTCGCCGACGAGCGGCACCGCGACACCCATCCGGTCGAGCTGCTCGCGGATCGCGGGAACCGCTGCGGCTGCCTCCGGAGTATTAACCGTAATACGCACCAATTCGGAGCCCGCGTTCGCCAAATCCTTGATCTGGATCGCGGTGCCGATCGCATCGGCGGTGTCAGTATTCGTCATCGACTGCACGCGCACGGGCGCGTCGCCGCCGATCGTCACCAGGTTCCCGCCCCACCGGACATCCACCGCGTGCGAACGGCGGCGCGGCAGGGAGCCGCCGAACACCGGTTCGGTTGAACAAATCTGACTGCTGCGTGGGGATTGAGCTTCGGATTGCATCGTTGGATCCATTTGCGCCGGAAGCGCCGCCCGCGGGCGGCACACGAATTGAAAAAGCGCCGTGCCCGGTCAGCCACGGCGCTTGCCGTCAGGGCAGCGCGAAGCGCGCGACGTTACCCCGACCTGCCGAATATTTTGCCGGATCCACGGTTTTTCCGTCGAACGTGACCGAATCGAGCCCGGCCCGATTGCCGATCGTCACGCGCAACGGCGTCTCGCCCGTGATCTGGCGCGTCTCGCCCGCCTTCACGAGCGCCGACACGAGTTCCTTGCCGCTCTTGTCGCGCACGCTGACCCAGCAGTCCGACTTGACCGTGATGCCGAGCACCGACTGGCCGGCGGCCGCGACCACGCTCGCGCCATCAGCCGACGAGGCCGCAGCCGGCGCGGTGACGCTCGCCGGCGCTGCCGGTGCCGTGGGGACGACCGATGCCGGCTGGGCCGGCGCCGCAGCTGCCGCCGGCGCCGCACCGACCTCGCTCGTGGCCGCGTCGGAGGCGACGTTGCCCGTCACGGTCGACCCGCCGACCGCGATCGCCGCACTATCGGAGGCGGCGGCCGAATCAGCGCTTGAGGCCGGCTGCGAAGCCGACCCCGCCATGCCGGCGTTCGACTTGAATTTCGCGAGCCAGTTCGCCGAATCGCCACCCGAATGCCACATGGCGACCGCGATCACCGCCACCACCACGGCCAGC